>DASYTD010000184.1:0-7781 GCA_036002655.1 Gemmatimonadales bacterium | reverse complement strand
GGCTCGTGTCGAGAGGATGGAGAATCGTAGACCGACGATTTCGAAGCGGGCATCGCGATATCGATCTCGTTGTCGAGCTGACCGGGAAGAGCAGCGGCAGATTGATCGCATTCGTCGAGGTCAAGACACGATTGTCGTCGGCGTACGGCGGTCCATTGGGCGCGGTTCACTGGCGGAAGCAGCGAGAAATGGCGAAGGCCGCGCGCGACTGGATTGGGCGCTTCCACAATCCGGGCGATGTTTATCGCTTCGATGTGGTCGGCGTGATCTTTGGCGGCGAGCAAGCTGAAGTGGTGCACATCGAAAACGCGTTTGCGGTGAGATAAACCTTGAGATATCGTGAAGGCTTTCGTATTTTATTCGGGTAGCGTCCGAAGGGGTTTCGGGGCGAGTTTCCGCCTCCCCGCGCGACCCCACGGGCTGCTTGCCAGTGAACTTCAACGTCAACCATGGGGTGAGTGAGATGGCCGTGTCGGTAATGGGTGAAGACAAAAAGAAGGCGTTGAACCTGGCGATTGCGCAGATCGAAAAGAACTGCGGCAAGGGTTCGATCATGAAGATGGGCTCGGACTCCCGTGTTCGCGTCGACGCGATTTCGACGGGAGCAATCAATCTCGACGCAGCCATCGGCGTCGGTGGAATTCCGCGAGGCCGAGTGACCGAGGTCTATGGTCCCGAGTCGAGTGGAAAGACTACGCTGTGTCTTCACGTAGTCGCGAACGCGCAGCGTGCCGGTGGGGTTGCCGCATACATCGATGCCGAACATGCACTCGACACGGAGTATGCGCAGAAGTTGGGCGTCGACGTCGACAACCTCCTCGTGTCACAACCCGATACGGGCGAGCAGGCAATGGAGATCTGCGAGATTCTCGTTCGCTCGGGCGCGGTGGACGTAGTGGTAATCGATTCCGTCGCAGCGCTGGTTCCGCGCGCAGAGATCGAGGGCGACATGGGCGACTCGCACATGGGGCTTCAGGCGAGGCTGATGAGTCAGGCGCTGCGCAAGCTCACCGGTGCGATTGCCCGCTCGAGGACGTCCGTGATCTTCATCAATCAGCTGCGCGAGAAGATCGGCGTCATGTTCGGCAACCCTGAGACGACAACCGGCGGAAAGGCGCTCAAGTTCTACGCGTCGCTCCGGCTCGACATCCGGCGCATCGGGCCGGTGAAGGAGCGTGAGGCGGTGATCGGGAGCCACGTGCGGGTGAAAGTCGTCAAGAACAAGGTCGCGCCGCCGTTCCGTCAGGCCGAGTTCGACGTGATGTTCGACGAGGGCATCAGTCACACGGCGCTGCTGGTGGATCTCGCCGCGGAAGCCAACATCATCCAGAAGTCGGGGGCGTGGTATTCCTACGGCGACCAGCGGATCGGGCAGGGGCGGGAGAATGCGAAGCTCTTCCTGCGCGACAATGCGGCGCTCATGACCGAGGTCGAAGCCAAGGTCAAGGAAGTGCTCGGCATGAAGGCGGCTGGGGCGGGAGTCGGAGCGGAGGAGGAGTGATCGTCACTGCCATCGAGCCCGATCCTCGCCGCCCGGGCAGCGTCCGGGTGCTGGTCGAGGGCCGCCCGTTCGCCACGGTCGATCGCGATGCCGTGGCGGGGCTTGGATCGGGCCAGACCCTCGATGGCCTCGCCAGCGAGCAGCTGGCCCGGGCTGCCGATATCGAAGCGGCCTATCGAACCGTGCTCCGCGCGCTGGAGCGCCGTCCCCATGCACGGGTCGACCTGGGCCGGCGGTTGCGGCGGCGCGGTCTCGCGGCCGAGGCGGTCGAAGCCGCGTTGAGCCGGGCGGAGGCCGCGGGCCTGTTGGACGACCTCGCGTTCGCCCGGCATTACGTGGCGACTCGGGCGGAGCGAGGTCGCGGGCCGGCCCGCCTGGTCCGAGACCTCGGCATGATGGGGGTCGCGCGCCGTTGCATCGACGCGGCGATCGCCGAGCAGTGGCCGCCTGACACCGACCGCGGCGCGCTCCCGGCGGCGCTCGCCGCCAAGCGCGCTGCCCAGCTCGACGGCCTGCCCCGGCCGGTGAAACGTCGCCGGTTGCTGGCGTATCTCGCGCGCCGGGGATTCAGCGGCCGGGAGGCCCTCGAGGCGGTCGCGGGGGTCCTCGGCTAACGGCTTAACGGCTAACGGCTAGCAGATAGCTGATCCCCCGTCTGTCCGCCTATATTTTTCCCCAAATGCGTTCCACTGAGATTCGCCGGCTCTTCCTCGACTTCTTCGTCGCCCGGGGGCACCGCGAGGTGCCTTCTTCGTCCCTGGAACCCAAGGACGATCCGACCCTGCTGTTCACCAACGCCGGCATGGTGCAGTTCAAGCGCGTGTTTCTGGGACAGGAACGGCGCGACTACGCCCGGGCCACCACCTGCCAGAAGGTGGTCCGCGCCGGCGGCAAGCACAACGATCTCGAGCAGGTCGGCCACACGGCCCGCCACCACACCTTTTTCGAGATGCTCGGCAACTTCTCCTTCGGCGACTACTTCAAGCAGGAGGCGATCGAGTACGCCTGGGAATGGGTGACCAGCGACCAGTGGCTGGGCATCGATCCCGACCGGCTGTACGTCACCGTCCACCACTCCGACGACGAGGCGCGCAAGCTGTGGCGTCAGGTCACGGGCATCGCCGACTCCCGGATCTACGGCCTCGGTGACAAGGACAACTTCTGGCAGATGGGCGATACCGGGCCCTGCGGTCCATGCTCGGAGATTCTCGTCGACGTCAGGAGCAGGGAGCAGGGAGCGGGGAGCAGGATCCCTGCCCTCGAGGACTTTGTACGGCTGAGCGAGGAGGGAAAGTTCCTCGAGATTTGGAACCTGGTGTTCATGCAGTACGATCTTCAGGCCGACGGGTCCCGCTCCCTGCTCCCTGCTCCCTCCGTTGACACGGGTGCCGGTCTGGAGCGGATCTCGGCGGTCATGCAGAATGTCGCATCCAACTTCGACACCGACATCTTCGAGCCGATCATCGCGCAGGCCGTGGAAATCGTGGGGCGGCCGTACGACCGCGGCCCAGCCGGCGCGCCCTACCGCGTGCTGGCCGACCACGCCCGAGCGGTCGCGTTCCTGCTCGCCGACGGGGTGTATCCTTCAAACGAAGGACGCGGCTACGTGCTGCGCCGCATCCTGCGCCGCGCCGTGCGCCACGCCTGGCTGCTCGGCCGGCGCGAGCCGACGCTCGCGCAGCTCACACGCTCGGTCGCGGGCGCGATGGGCGACGTCTATCCGGAGCTGGTGTCGAAGGAGCAGCACATCGAGCGCGTCACCCGCGCCGAAGAGGAGCGCTTCTTGGAGACGATCGACGGTGGCTTAGCCCGCCTGAGCCAGCTCGCGAATCAAGCCACGATATCCGGTGAAGAGGCCTTTCAACTTTACGATACGTACGGCTTCCCGATCGATCTGACACAGATGATCGCAGCGGAGCGCAAGCAGACGGTGGATGTCGAGGGGTTCGAACGCTCGCTTGGGCAGCAGCGGACGCGGTCCAGGGCGGCAAGAAAGGCCGGGACACGGGAAACGGGAAACGTGCAACGGGGCGGGGAATGGGTCGAGGTCAAGAAGAAGGGCAAGCAGAAATGGATCGGCTATGAAGTAACCAAAGCCGAGACGGAGCCGATCGCCTTTCGGCAGACTGGCGATCAACTGGAACTCATCCTCGAAGACAATCCTTTTTACGCCGAGTCAGGTGGCCAGGTCAGCGACACCGGTGTGGTGAAGGGCGACGGCTGGGAGCTGACCGTCGAAGGCGTGGAGAAGGTGGATGGGAAGAGCGCCGTGGTCGGGACGTTCGGCGAAACGTTTGAACCTACGCCCGCGCTCGCGCAGGTGAACGAATCGCGCCGCAGGAATATCGAGCGGAACCATACCGCGACTCACCTCGTGCACGCAGCGCTGCGCAAGATCCTCGGGACGCACGTGCACCAGGCCGGGTCGGTGGTCGCGCCTGAGCGGCTGCGCTTCGATTTCAGTCATCACGGCCCCATCAAGGGGGACCAGCTCGCCGCCATCGAAACCGAAGTCAATGCGCACGTCTGGGAGAATCTCCCCATCGAGACGCGCCAGATGGCCTACAAGGACGCCGTCGCCGCCGGTGCGATGGCGCTGTTCGGCGAGAAATACGGCGACATGGTGCGTGTGGTGGATGTACGCGGCGTGTCGCTCGAGCTGTGCGGCGGTACCCACGTCGGCTCGACCGGTCAGATCGCCCTGTTTCGTTTCACGCACGAAACCGGCGCGGCGGCAGGTGTGCGCCGCATCGAAGCGCTCACCGGTCCCGCCGCCTACCGCTACGCGCTCGAGCTGCAGCACCGGCTGTCGGAAGCGGCCGGACTTCTCAAGACGCAGCCGGAGCATCTGGCGCGGCGCATCGAAGCGATGCTCGAGGAGAATCGCAAACTCGAGCGTCGAGTCGCGGAACTGCTGCGGGAGGGAGCAGGGAGCGGGGAGCAGGGAGCCGTCGAGAAAATCGGCGACGTCGAGCTGCACATGAGTGAGTCCGACCTCGAGGACCGCGGCCAAATTGCCGCCATAATGGATGGCTTCCGCGCGAAGCATAAGCGCGCTATTTCCGTGCTGTTCACCACAGGCACTCGCGCCGGGATCCACGTGGCCGTCACGGACGATCTGGTCTCCAAAGGCGTCAAAGCGGGCGACATCGCCAATGCCATCGCGTCCACGACCGGCGGCAAGGGCGGCGGGCGCCCGCATTTCGCGTCCGCCGGCGTCGGCGATCCCGCAAAGCTGCGCGAGGCCCGCGCGCGCACCCCGGAGATCGTTCGAGACTTCGCCCGATGACGCGTGACGAGGTGCTGGCCTGGCTCGACGCGCGCCGCCCCGTGCCTCCAGAGACGTTGCGTGAACATCTGCGCGGCGCGGTCCACGACGCGCCGCTCGGTCTCGACGCACACCTCGCGGAGCTGGGCCGCGAGCTCCTGGCGAAGGTCGCGTCGCGGCCGGCGGGCGGGCGCGAGCTGGCGCTCGACTTGCTCGCCGCCGATGCGTTTGTCACCTACGCGTTCGAAGCCCAGGCGGAGGAAGGACCGCTCCATGAGACTTAATGGTCAGGGTTTGCTCGTGCTCGTCGATCCCGTGCGCACGAGCGGCGCGGAGGCTGCCCGCATCGGCCGCGAAGCGAAGGCGGCCGGTGTGCGGGGCCTGTTGATCGGATCGTCATTCGACGGCGCCGCACAGACACACGCCGTCGCTCGCGCGCTGCGGGAGAACGCGCCCGGCATTCCCGTGGCGCTGTTCCCCGGCTCCGCGATGCAGCTCACCGATCAGGTGGATCTCGTGCTCTTCCTGTCGCTCGTGTCGGGGCGCAATCCGCAGTACTTGATCGAAGAGCACGTCCGGGCGGTGCCGTTCCTCCAACAACATCCCGTCGCCACGCTCTCGACCGCCTATATCCTCATTGATGGGGGGCGGATCACGAGCGTCGAGTCGGTGAGCCAGACGCGGCCGCTTCCCGCCGACAAGCCGGAGCTCGCGGCGGCGCATGCGACCGCGGCCAACTTGATCGGGATGCAGGCGGTGTATCTCGACGCGGGCAGCGGCGCCGAGCGGCCCGTCTCGGTGGAGATCATCCGCGCCTGCCGCGCGGCGGTGCCCGAGCGGCCCCTGTTTGTCGGTGGCGGCATCCGCACCCCGGCGCAGGCGCGGGCGGCCCGGCAGGCTGGGGCGGACTTCGTGGTCATCGGCACCGTAATAGAGGAAGGGCCGACAGACGGGGAGGGCCTGAGGGCTTTCGTCGAGGCCGTGCAGTGAGCGTCGAGAAAATCCGGGAGTCGCTGAACGGCCTGGCGGACCTCGCGGGCCGGGTCGCCGCCGAGCAGGCGGAGGAGATTGCCGCGATTGCCGACCGCTACGAGACCACGCTGCGCGGCGGCGGGACGCTGTTTTTCGCCGGCAACGGCGGCAGCGCGGCCGACGCGCAGCACGTCGCCACCGAGTACGTGGTCCGCTATCAAACCAGCCGGCCCGCGATGCGCGCCGTCGCGCTCACGACCGACACCTCGCTGCTCACCGCCTGCGCCAACGACATGGGGTTCGACGAAGTCTTCGCGCGGCAAGTCGAAGCGCTTGCCGAGCCGGGCGATTTGCTCGTGCTGCATTCGACGTCCGGTGAGAGTCCCAACGTGATTCGCGCCGCGCAATCGGCGAAGGCGCGAGGCGTGAGCGTGGTGGCGCTGCTCGGGAAAGGCGGGGGACATCTCAAAGAGCTGGCGGACGTCGCGCTCGTCGTGCCCGCCGACGACACGGCGCACATCCAGGAGCTGCACCTCGCGATCGAGCACGTGATCTGTGACTTAGTGGAAGATCGGTTGAAGGGCTAGACGTGCGGCGTGTGACGTGCGGCGTGCGGCGTTGATCGATTTTACAGGGAAACGAGCGTTCGTTACCGGCGGCGGCCGCGGTATCGGGCGCGCGACGGCGGTGTTGCTCGCCCGCGCCGGCGCGAAGGTCGCCGTCGGCTACCGCAGCCGGAAGCCGGCCGCTGACTCCCATATCACCGCCGCGGTGCGCGGCGACCTGGGCACGCCGGTCGGCGCGACCAAGGCCGTCGCGGAAGCGCTGCGTGCGCTCGGCGGCAATCTCGACATCCTTGTCGTCAACCACGGCGTCTGGCCGGCGGACGACGTCCCCGTCGCCAAGCTGAGCGACGCGCAGTGGGAGTCCACGCGGCGCGCCAACCTCGACGCTGTGATCTACGTCTGTCGCGCCGCGATTCCGAGCATCGCGGAGGGCGGCACGATCGTGCTGGTTGCATCCACCGCCGGTCAGCGGGGCGAGGCGTTTCACACCGACTACGCGGCGACCAAGGGCGCGGTCATCTCGATCACCAAGTCGCTTGCCGTCGAGCTCGCGCCGAACATCACCGTCAACTGCGTTGCCCCCGGATGGGTGGATACGGATATGTCGCGACCGGCTTTCGGGATGCGGGATGCGGGAAGCGGGAAGCGGGCGATCGAGGCGACCATCCCACTGGGCCGAATCGCCTCCGCGGAGGACATCGCCGGTCCAATAGTGTTCTTATGCTCGCCTCTTGCCCGTCACATCACGGGCGAGATTCTCAATGTGAATGGGGGAAGTGTGTTGTGTGGGTGATTGTTCGTGAGTTGCCCCGGGGCGTGGCCCCGGGGCACGCTACCCACGTTAGCTATTCCGGGTGGGGAGCCCCGCGGCCATGCCGCGGGGAATTCTAAAGACCATGCCTTTTCCCTCCACTCTCCCCATCCCTCCCGACGTCCTGAAGATCGCCAAGAAGCTCGAGGACGCAGGCTTCGAGACGTGGTGCGTCGGTGGGGCGATTCGGGACAACCTGCTCGGTCTCGAGAATCACGATTTCGATCTGACCACGTCGGCGCCGCCGGCCGAGGTGCAGAAAGTCTTCAAGCGCACCGTGCCGGTCGGTATCGAGCACGGCACCGTGGCCGTGCTCGATAGCAACAACAAACCGCACGAAGTCACGACGTTTCGGAAGGACATCCAGACCGATGGGCGGCACGCCGTGGTGGAGTTCGGCGTGTCCCTCATGGACGATTTGGCGCGCCGCGATTTCACGATCAACGCCATCGCCTATCATCCGATCCGGCACGAGTGGCGCGACCCCTTTCAGGGCGAGCAGGACCTCGGCAAGAAGCTGATCCGCTCGGTCGGCGATCCGAATTGGCGTTTTCAGGAAGACTACCTGCGGATCCTGCGCGCGCTGCGGTTCAGCGCGCGCTTCGCATTCCGGATCCACGCCCGCACGCTCGAGGCAGCGAAGGCCAACGCCCAGGGACTGGC
>DASYTD010000183.1:0-14635 GCA_036002655.1 Gemmatimonadales bacterium | reverse complement strand
TCAAGATCGCGACCACCGGTGGCCTACTGCGTTCGACGTCGCCGCTGCTGGCGGCGTTGCGGGCCAAGCTCGCCACGGACGTGCCGCGCGCCCGCTTCGCCGACGTGAGCGGCTCGGTCGATACGCCGGTCGGCGCGCTGCGGCTCGCGGCGCGGCTATTGGGAAAGGACTGACCAGGGTGGGTTAACCCACCCACTTAGCCATTCTGTCGGATTCTGCTGTGCCGGAACCCATACATGACGTACAGTCCCAGACCAATCGCCAGCCAGACCGCGAACCGCACCCAGGTTTCGCCCGGCAGTCCTAGCATCACGTAAACGCAAAGCACCACAGAGAGCGGCGCCACCAGCCACACCCAGGCAACCCGGAATGGACGGGGCCGGTCCGGTTCGGTGAAGCGCAGCACCAGCACGCCCGCCGAGACCAACGCGAACGCGAACAACGTGCCGATGTTCGTGAGATTGTACGTCTCGTTGGCATCACCGATCAGCGCCCACACCGCCACGAACGCTCCGGTGACGATCGTCGTGATGTAGGGGACGCGTCTCTTGGCGGAGATCTTTGCCGCCCACGGCGGCAGCAAGCCGTCGCGCGCCATCGCGAAGAAGATGCGCGGCTGCCCGTACTGGAAAACGAGCAGCACCGCCGACATCGAAACGATCGCGCCGAGCGACACGATCCAACCCACCGTACGGAAGCCTGCCACTTCGAGCGCCTTGGCGAGTGGGTCGGCGACCCCGAGATCCGTGTACTGCACCATCCCGGTGAGCACCGCACCCACGATCACGTAGATCAACGTGCAGATGGCGAGCCCGCCGAGAATGCCGATCGGGAGATTGCGCTGCGGGTTCTTTGTTTCCTCGGCCGCGGTGGAGATCGCATCGAATCCGATGTAGGCGAAAAACACGATCGCCGCGCCCTGGTGGATCCCTCGCCAGCCGTTCGGCGCGAACGGCGTGTAGTTCTCAGCGTTGATGTGGGTCAGCCCAGCGATGATGAACAAGCCTAGCACCAGCAGCTTGATCACGACGAGGACGTTGTTGGTGCGCGCGCTTTCCCGCACGCCGAGCAAGAGCAGCCACGTGATTAGTCCGACGATCAGAAACGCCGGCACGTTGACGAGAATCGGAATGCCCGCGATGCGCGGCGCGGTGTCGAGCAGGCCATGAATCTCAGGGCTAGGGCTGAGCAGCGCGGTCCGGTATCCCGTAGTGAGCCAGTCAGGGAGATGGACGCCGAAATACCCGATGAACGACTTGAAGTAGTCCCCCCACGAGATCGCGACGGCCACGTTGCCGACCGCATACTCGAGAATCAGGTCCCACCCGATGATCCACGCAACCACCTCGCCGAGCGTCGCGTACGAATAGGCGTAGGCGCTGCCCGCCTGCGGTATCATCGCGGCCAGCTCGGCGTAACACAGGCCGGCGAGAGCGCAGCAGACCCCCAGCAACAGGAACGAAAATACGAGCGCAGGTCCGGCGCCCGCGCGCACCATGTTGCCGGCGGCATCGTACTGACCGGCGGCAGCGGTCCCAATCGCCCCGAAGATGCCCGCGCCGATGACGGCGCCGATGGCGAGCATGATCAGGTCGCCGGCGCTGAGCACCCGCCGCAGCGACTGCGGCGTCTCGAGTTCGCTGACCAGGAGCTCCGCGATCGGCTTGCGCTTGAAGAGCTGCCGCACGCTTCCCCTGCTTTCGCTGTGAGACGTGGTGACTACGGAATGACGGTCACGCTGGCGACGAAGTCCACGTGTCGTCCGTCACGGGTCGTTGCCGGATTGAATAGGTATCCCATCATGCGCTCAGTGAACTCTCGGGCGTAGCCCGAGTCCTTGATGCGGGGAGTCACCTCGACCCGGGTGACTCGTCCCTCCGCCGTGACCCAGAAGCGGACCTCGTGGCGCCGGCCCCGCGCTTCGCGAGGTGCCCCGGGCGGTGGGAAAATCGTCCACCGCGGCGAGGCGGGGAAAATGTAACCCGGCCCGCCACCCGAGCCAGAGCCGGAATCCGCGCCGGCCCCCGTTCCGGTCCCCGTCCCTGCGCCGCCGCCCGTCCCCGGCCCTTGTCCCGGCCCGCCGGTCGTTCCGGTGCCGGTCCCGACTGCGGCCGGTGGCGTGATCACTTGACTGGGAGGGGGAGGGGGAGGGGGAGGGGGCACTTCGATCTTTACAGGCTCCGTCACTGGCAGCGCGATCGTCGGAACGGTGACGGCCGGCGCCTGCGGAATCTCGTGCGCTTGTGGAGCTGCTGTCGGAGGAAGGGCGAACCAGCTGACCGCGGGACGGCCACCGCCTCCGCCGCCGCCGCGGGGACCCGTTCCGCCGCCGCCCCCGGCCTCGAATAACGACGCTCCACGCCAGAGGACCAGTACGGCGATGGTGATGTGCGCGAGGAAGGACAGCGCAGTCGCCGGTCCTTGGCGCCGCCGCGGCAGCGGCAGCGCGTAGGCGCTGAAGGCGGGACGCGAGAGATCAGCCATACGGTCTATACATACACTAGAAAGAAAATTGGGGCGCGGTTTCGACCGCGCCCCACCCACCCCGAATGCTGCAGTGCGGCTTGCGTCCGGAAATCAGCGCGCTGCCGCCGCACCTTCTGCCGGCGTGAACCCAATCACCTGCACCCCCGCGCCCTTGGCGATGTCCATCGCGCGGATGATCTCGCCGTACTTGCGGTTCGGCGCTGCTTTGATGAAGAGCAGTTTAGCGGGGCGCTGATCGTACAGCTCGTGGAACCTTGCGTCCAGCTGCTCGAACGCCACCGGTTGCGTGTTGATCGCGTATGACCCGTCGGCTCGCAGGTCGAGCACGATTTGATCGCTCTGCGTCTGTTTCTGCCGTGGCTGGTTCTTCTGCTCCGGCGGAACCTGGACAGGAAAATTGCGGCGCGACAGCGGTAGCGTGATCATGAAAATGATCAGGAGCACGAGCAGCACGTCGATCATCGGGGTCACGTTGATGTCGGCGCTGAGCCCGCTGCCGGAGCCGCCGCTTCCCATAGCCATACGTCAGTGCTCCCCGCGAGGCGCGCGTTCCTGCTCCGCGATAGCGCCAACCACGCGCACACCCGCCTTGCGAGCGATCTCGAGCGCGGTCTGAATACGACCATATTCGATGCTCTCGTCCGCCTTGAGGTACATGACCTTGTCGACGGTCCGATTGGCATACAGCGTCGTCAGCTGACCGGGCAAGTCCTCGTCGCTGATGTAGCGGGGGCCCGTGTATTTCCCGCTGACGCCGGTGATGTCGATATAGAACTTGCCTTCGCGGTCGATGCCCAGCCGGATCTCCCCGTCGGCTTCCTCCGCTGACTCCGGGTTTTTGGCGCGCGGAATCGTCGCCTGGAAACCGGCCGTGATGGCGGGCGTCACGATCATGAAAATGATCAGCAACACCAGCATCACGTCGATCATCGGCGTGACGTTGATGTTGGCCGCGACTACGGCTTCCTCTTTCTTGCGCGTCGATAGCGACATGAGTCAGACTATCCCTTGATCGGGCCGCTGGTCTGCGACGTCTTCTGCGTCTGGAATTCCTTGGTGAAAATCGAGCGGCCGAACTCGCTGCCGACGCTCTTGATGAGGTAGTCGATCAGCTCCTTCGACGTGTACGTCATTTCCACCGTGAGGAAGTCGATCTTGGTGCTGAAGTAGTTGTAGAGCCACACCGCCGGAATCGCGACGAGCAGGCCGAACGCCGTGGTGATCAGCGCCTCGGCGACCCCGCCCGTAATCGCGGCGAGCGACCCGGAGCCGCCGGACGCGGACATGCCTTGGAACGCCGTCACGATACCCATCGTCGTGCCGAGCAGGCCGACGAACGGCGCGGTCGCACCGGTCGTCGCCAGGATGCCGAGCCCGCGCTTCAGCTCCGCCGTGATGATCAGCATCTGCCGTTCCACCGCCCGCTCCGCCGAGTTGATGTCGGCGGCGGTGATGGTCGCCCGGTCCCGCAGCAGCGGCTTCACCTCGGCGAGCGCTTCGCCCAGCACGCGCGCGACGTGACTCTTCTTGTTCTTCTCCGCCAGCGCGATCGCGCCGTCGAGCTGCTCTTCCTGCAAATAGCGCGAGAACTCAGGAGCGAACTTCCGAGTCTCCTGTTGCGACTTGCGCAGGTACATCCACTTGGCGATGCTGACCGCCCACGACCAGGCCGACATGACGAACATCACCAGGACGATGCCTTTGGCGAACAAGCCCATCGATGCCCATAGTTCAGCGTAACTCATCGTGTCTCCCTATCTCTTGATTTTGAAATCGATCGGCAAGTTCACCAGAACGCGGACGGCACGGCCATGCACGCGCGCCGGACGGAACAACGCCCGCAGCACGTACTGCTTCGCGGGCTGATCGAAACCGGGATTCGGACTTTGAATGACTTTCACGGACGGCGGCTCGGCGCGGCCACTGGTATCGATGATCGCCTGCACCAGCACGCGACCCTGGACGCCGGCCTGGCGCAGCAGATCGGGATAGACGAGCGACGGACCCGACAGCACTTCGGGCCGCTCTTCGACGACCGACTCCATGAAGACCTGATCGGACGGCACGATGCCGGTGCCGATGCCGCCTTCGACGCCCGTACCGGTATAGTCTTTGGGGTCGAAGTGCTCTTGGAGGTTGATGGGCGGAATGTTCGTCGGAATGTCGGTCGGCGCGACGACCGTCTGGAAGCCCTTGAGCTGCGGCACGTCCACGATCGGCGGCTGCTCTTCCGGCTTTTTCTGTTCGTCCTGGTTCAGGAACACCATCGCGGTGTCAATCGCGTTGCTGTCCTCTTTCTGTCCCGCCGTGAGCGTGGCGACGACCGCTCCGAGGACGACGACACTGTGCCCCACGAGCGACACGAAGCCAAGACCAAACGCACCCTTCTTGTTCGACTTGCGGTTGGACTCGATCAGGTTGTTGAACACCGCCGTCTCCTCCTGGCTAGGTAGCCTACGTAATAGTACCCGCCGCACCGAGCACGACTAGTACTCCGAAGATTACAAAATGATGACAACCGGATGAGCCCTGGCCGCCTCGCTCACCGGGCACGTCCTGTACCCTCCGAAAGGGTGAAGTCGAACACGACGGTAACCCACGGCTCAGCTGGCTCTCCCCCCAGAGCGCGTCGAAACACCGCCGCGCCCAAAGCCTGGCGCAAAACCACGATTGATGAGCGCTTCACTCGACCGTGCGTGTCCACGACACCCTTCAATACCACACGACCCTCAATGCCCGCGCGACGTAGGGGCGCCGGATATCCGGGCTCCCGCATCCGTATGAGGGCGGGATAGAAATAGGGTACCAGATCGATCGGCTGGCCTACATCCTCCGATGCCGCTCGACAATCGGGAGCATCGTTACGGACACGACGCCTTCACGTGAGGGTGGCTTCACCCCGATGCCACGATCACCAGCCCGCCATTGCAATGCAAACGTCACCAACAATGATGGCATTAGCATGTTCACCACGAGCCATTCGAGTGGGCCGATTTCTTGGGATCGCACCAGGTGCTCGTACATGTTCAAGCCTCAAGCGGTGACGCAGTCTGACAGTAGAGACGACCATCAACCGGCCGCTTGCACTCGCAGTCTGCCACGACTCGCTCAGTGAACACGGCCGCTACCCCGAATGGCGAACTCGAAAGGCACGCGAACCCGCATCCGCACCGCCCTGCCGCCGATCCGAGCCGGTCGGAAAAGTGTTGCAAGGAGCGCGTGTCGCGCGGCAGTGACGAACGCGGAGTTGGTGGCCGAAATCACCGAGATGGAATCGACGTGTACCCGGCCGGTCGTGTCCACCACAGCTTCCAGTAGCACCCGACCCTGGATTCCGGCCTGCCGAAGCAGCTCCGGATAAGTGGGGAGTGGTCCCGCCAAAACCTCGGGTCCTTCCTGGTCGAGCGGCGTGAACCACACTTCTCCCTGACCAGTCCCCGAAGCAATCGTCGCAGGAGAATTAGCAGGGAAGGACGGATGAGCCGGGACCCCACTTTGGAGTACCGGTGCAGGCACTGGAATCAGCGGAAGGTCCATCGCCGGAAGCTGAACATTCGGGGCCCCGACGCCTGACTGCTGACTCGTGCTGACGTTGGGCGGAAAGACGATCGTGACTTGCTCGGGACGGGCTGGACTGGATCGACCGGCGTTGGCCGAGCCGAGAACGACGGCGGCTCCCAGCGCCATGTGGACAGTGAGCGAAGCAGCTGAGCTGACGGCGCGCATTGCATTGCTCCGGATGACGATGCTCGAAACCTGCATCGCCCATCTGAGCGCCACGTGCTGGATCGATTACAAAATGGTAATGGACGAGTGACGATTACTTCTCAGTGCGCGGCAGCCCCACGGTGAACGTGGTTCCCCTCCCCGGCCGGCTCTGCACTTCGATCGTGCCCCCGTGCGCCTCCGCGATCCACTTGCAGATGGCGAGACCGAGGCCGGTGCCGGCGCGCTCGCTCGTGCGGGTGCGGGCGGAGTCGGCGCGCCAGAAGCGATCGAACACATGAGGGAGATCACCCGGCGCAATCCCAATGCCGGTATCCGCCACCGTGAAGACGACGCGCCCGTCGCTGCCCGCGAGCTCCACCGACACATGGCCGCCGCGCGGCGTGTACTTCACCGCATTCTCGATGAGATTGAGCGCGAGCTGCCGCATGCGGCTGCGGTCCACCGCGACGACGAGCGGTTGCGACGGCAGGCGAATCTCGATGCCCACACCCGCATGCTCGGCGAGCAGCTCGCCCGTCTCCCCCGCCTCTTCGATGATCTCCCGCAAATCCACCGGCTCGCGATGCAGGTCGGCGCGGCCCTCGTCGGCCCGCGCCAGCGTCAGCAGCGAGTCGAGCAGCTCCGTCATGCGATTGACCTCATGCAGCGTCTCTTCCAGCGGGGCCAGGGTTTCCTGCGGCACCCCCGGCCGCGTAATCGCGCGCTCCACGCCCGCGCGCACGACGGTGAGCGGCGTCTTGAGCTCGTGGCTGGCATCCGCCGTGAAGCGCCGCAGCGCGGCGAAGCTGCGCTCCAGGCGCGTCATCATCTGATTCAGCGTCTCGGCGAGCCGGCTCAGCTCGTCACGCGCCATCGGGACGGCGAGGCGCCGGTGCAGCGTCCGGCCGTCCGTGATTTCGCGAACCTCGGTGATCATCCGGTCCACCGGCTCGAGGGCCCGTCCGGCAATCCAGCCGCCGACCAGAATCGCCGGCACGACGCCGACGAAGAACGCGATCACAATCGTGAAGAGGAGCTGCTCGAGCCGCAGCTCCGCCGAGCGCGTGTTCGCGCCGGCGAAGATCGCGCCGAACTGATCGCCGGCGTCGGGCACGGCACGGACGATGTAATGCAGCGTCGGACCGTTGGGCCTGACGCGGTAGCGCCCGGGAGAGTGCGGCACGGATGCGGCCGCCGGCCGCGTGATCGCGTTCAGCTGCTCGAACTCCGCGAACGTCAGGGCGCGCGCGTCGGGCGAGGCGAACAACAGCCGGCCGTCGCGGCTCGTGACGAGCAGGAAGTCGGGCACGACTTCGAGCACCGCGGCCACTTCGGGCGTCAGCACCGGCCGGCCGGCCGTGTCCTTCTCGACCAGCACGCCGCGCGCGCGATAGCTCTCGGCGAGAATGCCGGCCGTGAGGTCCGCTTCCGACTGAATGCGGCGATCGAGATCCTGGTAGGTGGCGCTGCGGCGGGCGAAGTAGAGCACGACCGCGAACACCGCGATGCTGAGGATGAGCGCGGTGGCGTACCAAATGGTCAACCGCCCGCGGATACTCTGCACGTTACGCGCGCACCACGTAGCCCACGCCGCGCACCGTGTGGATCAGCTTGGGTTCCTTGGCATGATCGATCTTCTTGCGCAGTCGCGTGATCACGACGTCCACGATGTTGGTGCCTGGATCGAAATGGTAATCCCAGGCGTACTCCGTGATCAACGTCCGTGACATGACGCGGCCTTCATGGCGCATGAGGTATTCGAGGACCGCGTACTCCTTGGGCGTGAGCTCGATCCGCTTCCCGTCGCGCGTGACCTCCCGGCTGCCCGTATCGAGCAGCAGACCGTTGACCCGCAGCGTCGGCGGGGCGATCGCTTTCGGCCGGCGGCCCAGGGCCTCGACCCGCGCAAGCAGCTCCTCGAACGCGAACGGCTTCGTGACGTAATCATCCGCGCCCATGCGCAGCGCCTGTACCTTGAAATCGACGGAGTCCTGAGCGGTGAGGACCAGCACCGGCAAACCGACACCCCGGTCGCGCAACGTGCGCAGCACTTCGATGCCGGAAAGCTTGGGGAGCCGGAGATCGAGCACCATGATGTCGTAGTTGGCGCCCCGGCCGCTCGCCCGGCGCAGCCCCTCGTCGCCGTCGCCGACGAGCTCGACGTGATAGCCCGCCTCATCCAATCCACGGCGCACGTATTCACCAACCGTCTTGTCGTCCTCGATGACGAGGATTTTCATCCGACCGGAAGGAACACCTTGAAGTTCGTGCCGATGCCCATCTGGGACTCCACTTCGATGCGGCCGCGATGCTCCTCGACGATGCCGTAGGCCACGGACAGGCCCAGGCCGGTGCCGCGGCCTTGCGGTTTGGTCGTGAAGAACGGCTCGAAGATCTTCGGCAAATCCTCCTGCCGGATCCCCGTCCCCGTATCGATGAACTCCGCGAGGATCTCGTCATTACGCTGCGGGTTGCGCCGGGTGCGCACCGTGAGGACGCCGCGCGAGTTCATCGCGTCCATGGCGTTGAGCATCAGCGCCATGAAGCATTGCACCAGCCGCTCCGCGTCGGCTTGGAATGGCGGCAGCTTCTTCTCGAGCTGGCGCTCGATCGTGAGCCACTTGAACCGCTCGTGGTGCTTGAGCAGAAACAGCGTTTGCTCGATGATCGCATTGATGTCGGCCTCGACCTTGTGGCCGCTCTTCTTGGGGCGCGAGAAGTCGAGCAACCCATCGACGATCCGGCGACAGCGCTGCACCTCCGTATCGACGATGCGGAGATACTCCTCCTGCGCCTTGCGCTCCGCCTCCGGCAAATCGGCGATCCGCAGCGCCAACGCTTCGCTGCAGGCGAGAATGGTCGCCAATGGATTGTTGATCTCGTGCATCACGCCGGCGGCGAGCTGGCCGACGGCAGCGAGCTTCTCGCTTTGCGCGAGCCGCTGCTGCGCCTGGCGCCACGCCGTCACATCTTCGCCGATCGTGATGACATGGGAGATATCGTCGTCGTCCAGCCGCATCGGGATTTTGGTGATGCGATAGTGACGCGCTTCGCCGGTCGCCTGGGAGTCCATTTCCATCTGCTGGATCTCGCCCGTCTGGAACACGCGATCGAACTCGAGCTTCAGCAGCTCGCGCGGCTGACGGTCGAGGACCTCGAAGACTTCCCGTCCCAGCGCGTCCTCGCGCGACACACCTTGCGTGCCCGCCTCGCGCTTGCGGTTCCAGGCCCGAATGCGGTAGCTGCGGTCGATCGCGTAGAGACCGACGGGCAGGGAGTCGATGATGCGCGCGGCAAAGTTGCGCTGCGCCTCGAGCTCTCGAGTCCGTAAGGCGACCTCGGACGCCAGGTCCTGTTGCAACTCGGTGGCCGCGAGCACGGGCGCGAGCATGGCCGCGACGACGACCAACACATCATGCGCCATGCGCTCATAGCGGCCTTGCGGGATGATCACCTCGAAACAGCCGAGGGGCTCGTCTTCGTGAACCAAGGGGAGTCGCAGCAGCGTGCCGCCGGCGACCGCCTCACGGTGGGGCCCTTCCTCCACCCAGCCGGCAACGGCGGACGCGAACCCCGGCAGTTGGGTTTCGTCCTCGGGACTGGCGATGGGGAGGTAGCGGGAGCCGTCCGCGGAACGGAGCCATAGCCGGCAGCGGCGCAGGGCCAAGCCACGCCGCAGGACGCCGACGACGCCGGTGAGCCCCTCTTCGGCAGGCCCACCCCGGCCGGCGGCCAGGACCTTAGCAACTTCGGCGAGGACCTCGAGACCGGGGTGGTCCGAGGTCAGCGTCGGTGCGACCATAGGGTCGCTAACCTAGGGACGACGCTCCCGGCGCGCCAGCGGCGCCTCACCACGGAACGCCAACAGACCACGCATCACGGGTTTGCCGCTACTGAGAAACACCGTGGGCCCGATCACGATGCCGAAGTGGGGGGCGTCCCCGCTGCCGATGCAGAACGCGGGCAGCACCGAGACGGCCATCCAGCCGTTGCCTTGTGACAACGGAGAGTTCGAGGCGCGATAGCCGCTGACCTCGAAGGTCATGTCGAACCCGATCCCTGTGCCATTTTCCTCTGCGCCGAACTGCGCGATGGACTTCATGTGGGTGCGGCCGGCGAGTGTCGCGCCGAACACCATCCCGCGCGAGCCGCCGAGCATCGTGCTTTCGTTGATGAACGTCCCCACCCGACCAGCCAGGGAAATCGCGGCCAGCCCACGGTCCAGGCGGCGCACATAGCCGATTTCGGCGGATTCGATCTGCCAGTTGGCGCCGAGCGTGGCGACGAAGCCAAAGCCGATCGCGTGCGGCCCACGACGACTTTCCGGCGCCCGCTGATCGTTGGTCGTTTGTGCGCCGAGTGTCGTAGACAAAGCTGCGGACGCAATCAACATTGATACGATGGACCGACGCACGTTCGTTCTCCTGACTGGTGCGGCCTCCGCCGCGCTGTGGCGCCCCCGTTTGGTGCATGGGGGCGTTCCCACGGTCTTCACCGGTCTCCCCGGCAGCCTGCGCTTCGACCTCGACGACCAGCGCCGCCTCGCGCTGTGGTACAACGCTCCCGACCGGTCCATCCCGCTGCTGCGAAACGCAGCATTGGGCGTGTGGATCGGCGATACCCTGGCAACCCTTGCCGACCTGGAAGACGTCAGCGTGGGCAACCGCCGCCCACCCGGCGGCGAGTCGCTGGTGATCCGGGGTCGAACCCCTACCCGGCCACCTGCAGCGGCGGGCACCGCATCCGGCAGCGTGTGGATCGAGGCTGAGTTCCTGGCTTCAGACTCCGGCGCACACGGCGCCATCACCGTCACCGTCTACCCGGATCGCGTGCTCGCCACGATCCGTGGCATACAGTTGTTCGCAACTTCCGAGCCAGACCTACTCCCCGGTGACGGGGCTCTCATCGCGCTCGTGAGTGGCTACCAATCGTGGAGCGCTTGCCACATCGCTCCGCTGCCGGCGGACGCAAGGAGCTATGGCGCGATCGGCCTCACCCGTGCAGGACGCGGCTTGGCCGCCATGTGGGATCCGGGCGAGGCGGGGGAAGGCAAGGTGAAGCTTGGCGCAGATGGGACCCTGGAGGCCCTCAGCGAATGGTCCCCCCCCCGCCCCGTTCGACCGGACGGCGACGGCGTGACGCTCCGGCTGGCTTACGTACCGGCGGGTGACGGCCTCGCGGCGCTGAGCGCCGCCGCCACGCCCCCCTCCGCGGTGGATCGAGAGCGCGTCGCCGCGCTCGCGGTGCCCACCGGCTGGTGCTCCTGGTACGAGCTCGGCGCCGATGTCACAGAAGCAGACATGGTGGCGAACATCGACTTCTGCGCCGCGCACTTTGATCGCCGGTTCTTCCGCTACATCCAGCTCGATGACGGCTACCAGCGCGCTGCCGCTGATTGGAACACGAATCTCAAATTCCCGCACGGCCATCGGTGGCTCACGGACCGGATCCATGCGGCCGGATTCCAGTCAGGACTGTGGGTCGCGCCATTCGCCGTCGCGGAGCGCTCTGATCTCGCACGCGCCAATCCCACATGGCTGCTGAAGGGCCCACCACCGGAAGGCGCGCCCCTCGTGATGGACACGCGTGAACCGTGGGGCGGCCGGATTCTGGCGCTCGATGGCGCGCATCCCGACGTGCAGCAGTGGCTCTACGAACTAGCGCGGCGCGCCGTGCGCGAGTGGGGCTACGACTACCTCAAGGTCGATTTCCTGGAATGGGCGACGGCCGGTGTGACGCACTACGGCGGGCTCACCCGCGCCGAAGCGTATCGCAGCGGCCTCTCCGCGCTACGGGAGGGACTGGGAACCGAAGCCTTTCTCCTAGGCTGTGGTGCGCCCCTCCAGCAAGCGGCGGGCCTGGTGGATGGCATGCGCATTGGGGAAGACGTGGATGCCAGCTGGAACGGCATCCAGGCGCCGGCGCGAGCCGCGGCGTTGCGCAGCTTCTATCACCGATCGGTCTGGCTCAACGACCCCGACTGCCTGGTCGTCCGCCCGCCACTGACGCTCAATGAAGCGCGCGTGTGGGCGTCCGTGGTCGCGGTGTCGGGTGGCATGAGCATCTTCTCGGACAATCTTCCGAAGCTCCCCGCTGAACGATTGCCGCTGCTCCAGAAGACGATACCTGTCGCGGCGAAGACAGCGGCGGTCCCGCGTCCCGTGGGCACCCAAGGCGATGAGCCGGAAATCGCGCCGGGGATCGCGACCGGCGACACAGTCGTGCGGCTGCGCGGCCCCTGGCGATTCCGAACCGGCGACGATGCCCGCTACGCGGCACGCGAGTTCGACGACGAGGCATGGGAGACGATCCCGGTTCCGCTGCGGTGGGAACAGGCAGGACATCCGGACTACGACGGCCACGCTTGGTACCGGACGCGCTTTACGTTGCCCGCCTCACCAGAGCAGCGTCAGCTCGCTCCGGTGTGGCTCGAGCTGGGGAAGGTGGACGACGTTGACGAGACGTTCGTCAACGGAGTGCGGCTCGGCGGGATGAGCGGGTGGCGCACTTATCGCCACTATACAGTCCCTGCAACGGCGCTGAACTGGGGCGGTGAGAACGTCCTCGCGGTCCACGTAACCGATACCGGTGGTCCCGGTGGCTGGTGGAGTGTGACGCGCGACCGCCCGGCGTCCACGTGGATCGTCGAAGGGGCGACGCGCTGGTGGACGGTCGCGCTGGTGAATTGGGACGATGAGCCACGCACGGTCGCCCAAAGCCTCGGCGCCCTGGGGATTTCAGGGTCGCGCTTTGCCGCCTACGACGTCTGGGCGGAGCGCCCGATGGCGGATGTGCAACAGACGCTCGCGGCCACCATCGCCCCGCACACCGCGCTCACCGTCGCGCTGCGGAGCACCGCGACGCGACCGCAGATCATCGGCACCACGCGACACATCGTTCAGGGCGCCGTCGACATCGGCGAGGAGCAATGGGACGCCGCCACGCGCACGCTGCGTGGAAAGTCAGTGAATCTCGACGGCCGTCCGTACGCCGTCACGATCGCGGTGCCGCGCGGCCTGCGTCCACGGTCCTGCAAATCGGATGTCGCCTGCACGGTCAAGCGTCTCGAGAGCGGCCACGCCGTAGTCGAATGGCCCGCGGGGACGGCGACAGACCTGGACTGGACGGTCACCTTCCGATCGGCCGCCAGGCGTTAGAGGCGCACGCTCCCACCCGTGACCCGGGCGCCCTGCATCACATAGCGCTGCGCCAGCAAGCAGACCACCAATACCGGTAGCGTCACCATGACCGCCGCCGCCATCTGATAGGGCCCGTTCCCGGCGTACGTCGTGTGGAAGTGAGCGAGCGCGACCTCGCCGACGTGCATCTCCGCCGAGCGCGTCACCACAAGCGGCCAGAGGAAACTGCGCCATTGATCCATGAACGCGAGCACCGCGAGGGCGGCCACGGCCGGCTTCGCGAGCGGTAGCGCGACGCGCCAAAACAGGGTCCACTCGCCTGCCCCATCGAGCCGGGCTGCTTCCTCTACGTCGCGCGGCAACATCAGAAACGATTGCCGCATCAGGAAAATGCCCCAGACCGACACGAGCTCGGTCGAGATCAGGCCGGAATAGCTGTCGACCCATCCCCACGTGTTGATCAAGAGGTAACGAGGGATCAGCAGCACGATCGCCGGGATCGCCAACATCGCGAGCACCGTCGCAAAAATTCCATCGCGGCCCGGGAAACGCATACGCGCGAACGCATAACCTGCCGCAGCGCTGGTCAGCACCTGGCCGACCATGACGCAGCCCGCCAGAATCACCGTGTTCAGCAAGACACGCATGTAGGGCAATGCGTCGAACACCGCGGCGTAATTCGCCGTCGCAGGCGACTCGGGAAGCAGCGGCGGCGGCCAGCGCAACAGCTCCGCTTCGCCCATGAATGACACGGAGATCATATAGAGGAAGGGAGCGACCATAACGAGGCCGACCAGCCCAAGCACGCCGACGCCGGCAACGGTGCCCCAGCGGCGCTTAGACATTGCGTACCTGCTTGCCCAGCAGCTTGAGCTGCGGCCATCCCAACAGCAGCAGCAATATGAAAACCAACAACCCCAGCGCGGTCGCCAACCCCAGTGCCTGCGATCCAAACGCCGTCTGATAGACGCGGTAGATGAGCACGTCGGTCGAATGCCGTGGCGGCCCGCCCTGCGTCAGGACGAACACGAGCGTGAAAACTTGGAAGGCGCTGAGCAGCCCCGTCACAACCACGAACCCGGTAATCGGCCGAAGCAACGGCAGTGTGACACGCCAGAAACGGCGCCACGCACCGGCTCCGTCCACGCGTGCGGCATCGAGGTACGCTTGCGGGATACGCTGCAGGCCCGCGAGGAAGACCAGCATCTGTCCGCCGACGTGCGCCCAAACGGACACGAGCATCAGCGCGGGTAGCGCTGTGGCGGCGTTGCTCAGCCAATCGGGTCTGCCCAGCCCCAGAG
>DASYTD010000182.1:0-5421 GCA_036002655.1 Gemmatimonadales bacterium | reverse complement strand
TGCGTGGCGGCCGTCAGCTTCGAGGGGGTCGGGTGCACGCTGAGCCAGGCGGCCGCGTCGATCCTCGCCGAGCGCACGAACCGGCTGACGCCGACGTTCGCGGAGGTCCTCGCCTTCTCCTACGAGGAGATGCTGGATCTCCTCGGGCGTGACATCGCATCTTCCCGCCCCCAGTGCGCGACGCTAGCGCTCGGAACGCTCAAGGGTGCCGTCAAAACGGTGGAGATGAACCGGAAGCTGCGAGCGGCTGGCCACACGGACGAGGAGATCGGCGAGCTCCGTCGCGCGATCGCGGCGCAGGCGGAGGGGACGGGCCTCGTGATCGGGGAAGGGGCCGAGCGGGCGGCGCTCGCCGGCGCCGCGCCGCTTCCGGACGTCCTCGTGGGGCCGTAGGAGCGTGGGCTGGGCGAGTTCGAATCACTGCTCACCACGAGGGGGGCACGATGAGTGTTGTGCGTTCTGTTGTGAGTTTCGTCCTACTTCCCACGGTCTTCCCGGCGCGAACGGAATCGACCGGCACGCTTCACTTGTCCGGTAACTGGCTCTCCGATGCCTTTGTCTCCTCGAGCGACATCGCCAGCTTCATGACATAGAACAGCGCGCGGCCACCCAGGCTCTCCAGCTCACGGTGGTCCTCCGCGGAAATCAACTCCAACTCCCGCGCGAGTTCCAAGTACGCCTCGAGCTCGGCGAGAGCCGCCGCCGTTCGATCGATGCAGGACAGGAACAGTTTCCGATTCCGAAGCCCGGAGCCGCGCGCGATGCGGCTCGATGCAACGATTCCCGCTGACCACAGCCGCGCGGCCAGCTCGCTGTCCCGCGCCTCAAGTCTCGGCTTGACTCGAGCTACGGCCAGCGTCAGCTGGTGACAAGCCTTGAACGCGTCGAGATCTTCGAACGACGACATGGCCGACACTAGCATCAGCACTTCCGGGCATCACTCTCAAATGGACGCAAGGCGTATCAAAAAAACGCAACACACGATTGAGTGCTTGGTGATGGAGGGCGCGCAAATTCTAGCCATGACCGCCGAGCGCGCCTACGTTCCGAACATGACCAGGCCGCTCATGACGTCTGAAGAGCTGCTACAAACGAATATCTCCAACAAATGCACGGAGCTCGTTCGGGGTTCGGCTCATTGTCCGCGAACCGCCTTTCGCTGCGATCTCCGCTCGATCTTGTAACTACCGGTTGATCCAGTACGACAGCTTCACCAGGAAGCTGTTGTCCGGCGGCAGATCGAACAGATCGCCCAAATCGCCACGGAAGCTCTGCGTTCCCTCGACCCCGGTGGAGCCTCGGCGGCCCTGGCTCCAGACGACGAACAGCGTGGACCCGGGCCGGTACTCCCACCGGAACACGACGTTCGAGCGGAACTGCTTGAAGTTGAACCCGCCGATGTTGTTGGTGAACGACGTGTCGCCGTACGCCTGATAGCGACTCGCATAGTCCTTCGCGCGCGGCGTGGCCGACAGCTCCCGGACGTCGCTGAACGTCCCCTTCGAGATGAACGGCTGCGCGTAGACCTGCAGCGACATGTTCGCGGTGAACGGATAGGTGACGCGCATCGTCAGTGCGAGCTGTTTCTGCTCCAGATGCCCAAACAGATAGTGCGTGACGTTGTTTGTGTCGGTCGTCGGTCCGAGGGGCTGGATGTCGTTCCGTGACCGCGAGTAACTGGGCGAGAGCGCCGCGGTCACCCGGGACGCGATCTTGAAATCCACCTCCGGCGAGAAGCTGAAGTTGCGCGATCGCCCGCCATCCCCCCGGAACCAGTTGAACCAGAGGTAGGTCACGATTGCCTTGCGGTCGTCGCCGTTGATCCCGAGCCAGGGGGCGAGATAGGAATCCTGGCGCACCGCCGGCCCGCCGCGCGCGCACGAGTAGCAGTACGTGGTGCCGAGCTGGCCGATCGTTCCGCCAAAGTGGAGCGACCACTGGTTGCGGAATGTCGTGTGCGTGTTGGTATTGAACGCCCGCTCCTCAGGCAGCCCCGCCGTCGTCCAATACTGCCACCAGTTGAAGTTCCACTGGAATCGGTTGTACAGCTTGCGCGTGTGTCGGTCGAAGTATCCTGCCCAGGTGCTCCACGCCTGTTGATCGGCACGCTGCAAGTAGCCGAGATCGTTGATTTCGAACCCGGGGGAGCGGCGCTCGAAGTTCGTCTGAAACAGGAAATGGTTGCCGCCCACCTTGCCCAATTGGAGCCCCTCGGCGTCGCCGGAGAGTGACGTGCGAGTGGGATCAACCCCCAACCCCGCATCCGGCCGCTGGTAATAATGCGTGGCGCTTTGCTGCGTGTTGGCGATCGCCTGGGCACTTCCCGCGACCCGGCTGAAGTCGAGCGAGCCCGAGATCTCGTAGCGGCCGCCCGGAAACCGGTGGCGGAAGTCCGCAGCGCCCACGTACGCGCTCGAGTGCAAATAGGGTGTGCTCCAGGAATCGTTGTGGCGGTTTACGGTAGTGACGATTCCACCGATGCTCGACTCGCCGCCGCGCAGGTCCTGCCGCAAGCGCAGCACGCCGTAGTTGGTCGTGGGTTCGATGGTCGCGCCGCCGGTGCCGGTCACATGGGCGGTCACGGCGTCGAGTGCGCCGATCGTCAGGCCCCCGGGCAGTCGTCCGGTGAGCTTCCCGGCGCCCCAAATCCTGGTGAACGCCGGGGACGTGGTGTCCGAGTACGTACCCGCCAAGTCGGGCGCGCGTCCGATACGGCGCGAATAGACCAGTCCCTCACCGGTCGAGCAATCGTTGACGGCCGTGCAGTTGACGTTCCACTGGAACTGCCCCGCGCCCTGCACGAAGAACGGCCGTTGCTCGCGGAAGAACGTCTCGAACGCCGAGAGGTTGAGCACGCCGGGGTCGGCCTCGACCTGACCGAAGTCCGGATTGATCGTGGCGTCGAGCTTCAGGTTCGGCGCCACGCGGTACTTCAGGTCGCCGCCGACGGTCACGTCCTGGGTGCGCTCGAGGGTGTTGTTGCTGATCTGGGACACGTTCTTGGTGACGAGGTACGGCGCCGCTTCGAGCCGGCGGGGCGCCGCGAGGTCCTCCAGGCCATCGAGCTCGCCGAACTGCGACACGAATCCCGCCTGCGACTGACGGAACAGGGGCCAGCTCACACGCTGGGCGTAGCGGTACACGTCGCGATCGACGGTAAAGCCGAAGACATGACTGCGCTGCCGCCCGTAGGGCAGCTGCGTCAGCGGAATGCGGAACTCCGCCGTCCAGCCGATCGAGTCCACGCGTGTCGCGACGTCCCACACGGCGTCCCAGGCGAAGTCTTCGTTGCCGTCGTTGTAGATCTGGGCATCGAGCTTCACCCCGGAAGGGTTGACGCCGAACTCGAAGCCGGTGCGGCGGTCGTGATAAGAGTCGAGGAACAACCAAACCATATCGGAGGGCGTGAAGTAGTCGCGGCGCGCGAGGACGGTAATGATGCTGTCGGGATGCGGATCGAAGCAGCGGACGAACACGTAGAGGTTGCCGGCGTCATACGCCACTTTCGCTTCGGTGGGCAGCTTTGGCGGTGCGCCCTCGCTGGGGCGCCACTCCTGGAAATCCGTGATCGGCGTCGCCTGGCGCCACACGGGCTCGTCGTCGCGCCCGTCAATGGTAACCGGCTGAGTGGCGCGGGTCGCCGTGACGCGCTTCGACGCCGGCGAGTCCGCCGCAGGACGTGGCGGCTGAGTGGGAGACTGACTGAAGAGCGTGACGGCGGCCAGCACCGGCAGTCCGAGGAGCATGACCCGTTCCGGGGTGGTTTCCTGGTTGGATGACGAAACCCCCGAAATGGTTGTTTCAGGGAGGGGTAAGGCTTAGAACACCACCGTCTGGATCGAGTGGGGCCGCGCGCTGACCTGCACTGACACGGAGCCGACGACGAGGTTGTAGTCTCCCCCCTTCGCCGTCGGGTTCATGACGACCACGACCACTTTCCCGTCCGGGTTGAGGAAGGCTATCGTGAGCAGCATGCTGCGGCTTGGTGCAGCCACAATCCTTCTGGCGCCGGGACGGATGAATTTCGAGAAGTGGCCGATGTAGTAGTACGAATTGGTGTAGATCAACTGGCCGGTACGGGTATCGGCATGGATCGGGGCAAAGCAGAAGTTGCCGACATGGTTGGGACCGCCCCGTTCATCGAGCAGGATATTCCAGTCCGTCCATCCCTCGGCCCCCGAATTGAAATCGTGGATCATCGACCGCCCGTACGCCTCCCCGAGGCTCCACCGTCCGTACCCAGTGGAGTCGAAGTTCGCCGGTGTTCCCTCGGTAAACAGAATGTGTTTGTTGGGGAAGAGCCGGTTCACCAACGCGACGTTGTCGTACATCTGCGTCCCACCCGACCAGTCTTCATACCAGTGGAAGCCGATCCCCCAGGCGTACTTCGCGGCCACGGAATCGTCGAAAATCGCCAGCGCTCGCTGGATGATGAGGTCCCGATTATGGTCCCAGACCATGATCTTGACGTCGCGCAGTCCCTGCCGCCACATCGCCGGACCGAGGTGGTTCTTGAGAAAGTCCCGCTCGTCCGACGCCTGATAGACACACGATTCCCACGTCTGGGTCGCCATCGGCTCGTTCTGGATCGTGATGCCCCACACCGGCACCCCTTCCTTCCTATAGCTCTCAATGAACTTCGTGAAGTAGAGAGCCCAGGCGTGGAAGTACTCGGGGCGCAGGTGTCCGCCGTGCAGCATGTCGTTGTTGTCCTTCATGTACGCCGGCGGACTCCAGGGGCTGGCAAAGAGCTTGAGCCTGTTGCCGCTCGCGGCCATGGCTCGTTTGATGAGCGGGATCTTGAACCGTAGGTCGGGCGCGATGGAGAAGGAAGTCAGGTCCTTATCACCCTCCGTCACGTACGTATAGCTCTCGCTGGAGAAGTCGCAGCTGTTGATGTTGGTCCGGCCCAGGGTGTATCCGATGCCGCGATCGGTGCTGTAATACGCCGTGATCAATTCCTCCTGCCGGGCCGCGGGCAGTTTGGCGAACGTCTCGGCCGCGGCATCGGTCAGCGCCCCGCCGATTCCAATCAAAGGCTGGAACGTTTTCCGCGGATCGACGAAGACGTACACCTTTCCTTCCGAGGTCGGCTCCGACGGCGTGAACACCAGCGTGTCGGTGGGCGTCAGCCGGAAGCTGGTGCTCTCGGCAGTTGTGTAGACAATCGCGCGCTTCCCGGCCGACTGAGCATCGGCGTGCCCAGCCAACAGGAGCAGAGTCAAAAGGCCTGAAATGGTTCGCATTTACCGCGGCTGCACGACGAACTGCACGGTGTCCGTGGCGGGCGGCACCAGCGGCACGTGGCTCCAATCAGCCAGCACCGCGATGATCCGATGCGGCCCCGGCGCCACGCTGTCCCAATGAAACTCAGTCTGCGCGCGGCCCAGGTGGATGATCCCGGTGACGCCCGAGGGGATC
>DASYTD010000181.1:0-45930 GCA_036002655.1 Gemmatimonadales bacterium | reverse complement strand
GGCGAATCGAACCAGCTCGCACACGCGGCGAGCAAGCACACGAGCGGAATGAATCTCATCCGAGTTCGACCTCCACGCCTTCGCGACGCAGTTTGCCGAGCAAGCGGGCTTCGATGCGGGCGGTGATCACGACAACGCCATTGTTTTGGACTTGCTGCATCACTTCCGCATCGCGATGGAGCACGGCCAGGAGCTTGCCGTTGTCCACCGGCACGCGGATCTGCGCGATCGGACGCAATGCCTGCGCCGAGGTACGGAGCGCGAGGCGGAGATCTTCGACACCGGAATGCGAAATGCGAAATGCGGAATGCGAAATTGAGGAGGTCAGGATCGCGTGGGGATACTGCTCGCGGACTAGGGCGAGAAACGCGGCGGGATCAGGAAGCAAATCCGCCTTATTGAACACGTAAATTATCCTTTTGCGCTCGACGCCCCCCCTTACATTCCGCATTGCGAATTCCGCATTTCGCATTTCCTTCTCCACCACCTCCACCTGCTCCTCCCAGCCCGGGTGGCTCGCGTCGATGACGTGCAGCAGGAGATCGGCATCGTCGGCTTCTTCGAGTGTGGCCCGGAACGACGCTACCAAATGGTGAGGCAGCTTGCGAATGAACCCCACCGTGTCGGTGAGCCGATAGCGATAGCCTTCGCCCACATCCACTTCTCGTGCTAAGGTGTCCAGCGTCGCGAACAAGCGATCTTCGACAAAGACATCGTGTCCGGAGAGCGCCTTGAGCAGGCTCGACTTGCCGGCGTTGGTGTAGCCGACGAGCGCCGCCGTGGGCAGGTCGCGCCGGCCTTGCCGCTGATTGGCGCGATGCTCGGCGACGTCCGTGAGACGCTTGCGGAGCGTCGAGATCTTGCGGCGAATGACGCGGCGGTCCGTTTCGAGCTGCGTTTCGCCCGGTCCCCTGAGGCCGATACCGCCGCGGATACGCGACAAATGCGTCCACATGCGTGTGAGTCGCGGCAACAGGTACTCGAGCTGCGCCAGCTCCACCTGGAGCTTGGCCTCGTGGCTGCGCGCGCGCGTCGCGAAGATGTCGAGAATCACCTCGGTGCGGTCCATCACGCGCACGCCGAGGCTCTTCTCGAGCTTGACGCCTTGGACGGGCGTCAGGCTTTCGTCGAACAGCATCAATGTCGCCCCGGCGGAGGCCAGCTCCTCCTTCAACGTTTCGACTTTGCCTTGACCGAGATAGAAGTTGGGCGTTGGGGCCTCGATCCGCTGAACGGTTCGACCGATGACCTGGGCGCCCGCGGTGTCAGCGAGCCGTTCCAGCTCCTCGAGATGCTCTTCGACATGAACCGCGTCGTCAGAACCCTTACGCGGCGCTCCGACAAGAAAAGCACGTTCGATGGGAGACTGAATCTCAATCAGGCGTCTAATGGTCGTTTCCCGTGTCCCGTTTCTCGTTTCCCGTCATTGCAACAGTTTCCTCAGCGGAACATTGCCTTTGCTGCTTAACTGTACTCTGCGTTCCCCTAGGGGTGTGTCCAGGAGCACAGCCCCGGTCAGCCCGTAGGGCAATTCCTGAGACTGTAGCAAGGACCTGGCCGCAGCGCCCACGCCAGACCAGGTGAACCGGACCGGCATGAGCACGCGACTGTGATTCTCCGGGGACAAATCCAGGGGTTTGTCTATAAGGGCTTCCCCGAAGTCCGTACCCGCCAGCTCCAGGCCGACTTCGAGGCGCGTGCTGCGCAGCCGGTACTGGTTGGGATTGTACACGTCGAACACGAGGTCGAGGGTACCGCCGCTCAAGCCCAGTCCGGTCACGTTGATTTCCTGAAGCTCGATTTGCGGCTTCTCAAACGTCAGCGCGTTCTTCAGCGTCGCACAGCCTGATACTGCGACGCTAAAAACGACGCTAAATAGGGCGACCCTAGCGTCGCCTTTCCCTAGCGTCGTCTTACCGAATATTGCCATAACCGCTAACATAACGCCCCAATGGCCGTCGAGCCGGTAGTCCTACTCGCGAACGCCGACAAATGGCTGACCGAATCGCTCGAGAGCGTGCTCACGCAGAGCGGCTATCGGGTGCTTGCCATAGCCAAGCGGCAGCAGGTGCTGGAGCTGGCGCGCCGGCATCTGCCTGATGGCATCATCCTCGACATGGCGCTCGACCAGCGCGCGACCGACAGTCTCTCGCTCTGCCGCGCGCTGCGCGCCGATGCCAGCATCTCACGCGCGACTCCCATCATCATCACCACCGTGGGGCCCGCCCTGCGCGCGCAACAGATTGACGCCTTGCGCGCGGGCGCCTGGGAGCTGCGCGGCGATCCGCTCGACACCGAAGAGCTGGTGCTGCGCCTCGGCGTCTACATGCAAGGCAAGCTCGAGGCGGATCGGCTCGGCGCCGAGGGACTGGTGGATCGCGCCAGCGGACTTTACAACGACGAGGGCATGAGCCGGCGATCGGCGGAAATGGCGGCGTTCACGGCGCGTCAGGGGATGCCGCTCGCGTGCGCCGTCTTTCGGCCCGCGGACGGCGTGCTGTCCGCCGGGGCCGCCGACCGGTTGGCGGTGGTGTTCCGGCGGGTCGGCCGCATCTCCGACGCCGTCGGCCGCACCGGGCCCGCGGAGTTCACCGTGTTTGCTCCCGCCACCGATGAGACGGGAGCCGAAGGGCTGGTGCAGCGCATCAGCGACGCGGTGGCGCGGAATGCTGCCGTGAAGCTGCGCGCCGGCATCTGCACGGCGGGCGCCGAGCCGCGCCAGGGACGGCCATCGACCGCTGCGCCGCGCCAGGCGTCGCCGTCTGAGCTGATCGAGCGGGCGCGCGAAGCGCTGCGCTAGGAAGGGCGCCGCTGGTGGGGGTCGCTGTTGCGGCCGGTATGCGAGCCGCTGTTGCGCACGGGATGGGTCCCACTGCGCCGCGCCGCCCGCGGCCCTGAGCGGCGGGCTGCACAGATGGGCAGGTCCAACGTGAAGTAGAAGCGCGTGCCCCATCCCTCCCGCGATTCCACCTTCAGGTCCGATTTCATCGCGAGCGCGAGCTTGCGACAGATCGTGAGGCCGAGCCCCGTCTGCGAAAAGAGCTGGCCGCGCCGGCCGGATTCTTTGCGCAGCGGCTGGAACAGCGTGGTCACCTTGTCCTGCGGAATCCCGCGCCCGCTGTCGCGCACGGCGAACTCGATCCCATTCCCGTCGCCCAGCTCCTGCGCCACGATTTCCACGTAGCCCTGATCGGTGAACTTGAGCGCGTTGGTCGTGAGGTTGAGCAGGATGCGGCTCAGCGCGACGGGATGCCCCATGCGTTCGTCATGCGTCGGCGCGAGCAGCCGTACGGTGAGATGCTTCTCTTCGGCGATGGGCCGCACGATGTCGCGCACCGATTCGAGCATCGCCGTGACCGAGAAGGACGACGGCTCCTGATCCACGAGCTGATCGCCACCCTGCGTGAACTCGATGATGTCGCTGGCGACGGACGACAGGCCGAGCGCCGCGGTGTAGATCAAGCCGAGCTGGCGCCGTTGCACCTCATTCACGGCGCCGCTCTGGCCGCGCTGCAGCGTCTCGGCGAGCACCAGGATGGACGTGAGCGGCGAGCGCAGGTCGTGCGCGACGTCCATGAGCAGCGCCAACCCGTCGGTGCCGGAGAGCTGCTGCGCGAATGTCTGCACCCAATTCGGCTGGATCGTGACGCGCACCCGCTCCATCGCGATGAGCAGCGGCAACAGCTCCTTGTCCGCCGCGCCGACGTCGCGCCAACTTTCCACGATTTCGCTGCGCAACAGCTCCAGCAACCGCCGGCCGAGTGTCGAATGAATGCGCGGATCCACCTTCGGCCGAACGGGAATGGCCGGTGTCGCCAAAAAGCACGCCTGGTGAATCGCGGTCCCGACTAATCCCAACAGCTCGGAGACTTCAGTCTCTCCGGTGGAGCGCGGCCGCCTCCCCCAGCGCGACAGCACGACGCCGATGGCGTTCTTGAGAACTTTACAGGGGGCGCAGCGCACATCCGCGCCGAATGGATGAGGCGGCGGGGGTGAGTTCCGCGGGCGCAACGGAATGGAGGTCACCTGTGGTTGTGGTGGCACCGGGACGTACTACCCTAGGGAATTAGCCGGGTTTCAGCGAGGGAATTCCCTACGGCGCGATCCACCCCTCCCGAATTGCATATCGCACGAGGTTCGCGGTATCGTGCACATTGAGTTTCTTCATGAGCCGTCCACGATGAAACTCGGCCGTTTTCACGCTGATCTTCAGGACTTCCGCGATCTGCTTGGTAGATTTGCCCTCCCCGACCAGCTGCAGCACCTGGCGCTCTCGGGGCGTCAGACGTGACCCATCGGGTCCGGGGGGAGTGGCGCAAGCGTCTACGATTGCTTGAGATGCACCGGGACTGACGTAAAGCCGTCCACCCCGCACCTCCTCTATGGCGTGCACGAGATCGTCGCAGCCCTGGCTTTTCTGCACGAATCCCCTCACGCCCGCTTTCAACGCTTCCTTGACGAAGCGCGTGTCGTCAATGCCCGACAGGAGGATCACGGGACAGGACGGCGCCAGCTGCGCGATCTCCCGCGCGGCGTCCACGCCGTTGAGCACGGGCATCGCCACGTCCAGCACTGCGACGTCCGGTGCGGTCCGCTGCACCGCGCTGACCGCCGCCCGGCCATCCGCCTCGTCCGCCACCACCTGCAGCCCGCGCCGCTCCAGTAGGGCCTTCAGGGCCTGCCGCAGCACGAGATGGTCGTCCGCCAGCACCAGGCGTACAGGCATCGAGTCAGCAACCACAGGCGACATTAGCTCCAATCTGGAGGCGCGGACCGCCGTCGGCCAGAGCCTACTCCACCGTGACGCTCTTGGCGAGGTTGCGCGGGCGGTCCACATCGCAGCCGCGCAAGACCGCGATGTGATAGGCCAGCAGCTGCAAAGGGATCACGGTCACGACGGGAGAGAGCAGGGGCAGCGTGCGGGGGACTCGGAGCTGATAGTCTACGAGACCGCTCAGATCACCGTTGCCTTCTGTGGTGATGGCCAGAATGCGTCCGCCGCGCGCGCGCACCTCGTGCATGTTCGACACGACCTTGGGGTACACCTCGTCGTGCGGGGCGACAAAAACGACGGGCATCTGTTCGTCGATCAGCGCGATCGGCCCGTGCTTCATCTCGGCGGCGGGATAGCCTTCGGCGTGGATGTAGCTGATCTCCTTGAGCTTAAGCGCGCCCTCGAGCGCCACCGGGAAGTTCACGCCCCGGCCGAGGTACAGCGCATGGCCCGCATCAGCCCACTGCTCCGCCAGCGCCTTGACCTGGGGCTCGAGCTCGAGCGTCTCGGCGACGAGGTCGGGCAGCCGGCTGAGATTGCAGACCAGCTCCTGCGCGGTGCGCGGCGCAAGGCCGCGCTGTGAGCCGAGATAGCCGCCCAACAGCGCCAGCGCGACGATCTGCGAAGTGAACGCCTTGGTCGAGGCGACGCCGATCTCCGGACCCGCGTGCAGATAGATGCCGCCGTCCGCCTCGCGCGCGATCGTGCTGCCGACGACGTTCACGATGCCCACGACGGGCGAGCCGTTGGCGCGGGCGGCGCGCATCGCCTCGAGCGTGTCAGCCGTCTCGCCCGATTGCGAGATGGCGATTGTGAGTCTGTTCCCTGGGTTCGACGGACGCGGCTGGCGACGGTAGCGGTATTCGGACGCGTACTCGACTGAGACCGGGATATCGGCCAGCTCTTCGATGATCTGCCGGCCCACCAGTCCCGCATGCCACGACGTCCCGCAGGCCACGATGTTGATCCGCTTCAAAGCCGCGCAATCGGCGGCTGACAGATTCAGGCCATTGAGCCGCGCCACGCTACTGTCGTCCCCCCCGGCCCCCCCGCCCCCCCCGCCCCCCGCCAGCAGCCGACCGCGCAGCGTGCTGCGCACCGTCTCCGGCTGCTCGAGGATCTCCTTCAGCATGAAGTGCGCGTGGCCGCTCAGCTCGATCGCGTCGAGGTCCCAGGCGAGTGCGTCCACGGTGCGCTCCTGCACCTGCGACCGGCGGTCGATGACCTGGTAGGCGGCCGGCGTCAGGACGGCGATATCCCCGTCGTTCAGGTACACCACCGAGCGCGTATGCTCGAGGATCGCAGACGCATCCGACGCCGCGAAGAGCTCCTGCTCGCCCACGCCGAGCAGCACCGGTGAGCCCTGCCGCGCCAGGACGACCTTGCCCGGCTCATCGGCGGAGATCACAGCCAGGCCGTACGTCCCCACGACGTGCTCGAGTGCCCCGATCACCTTTTGTTCGAGCGAGTTGCCGTCCGAGATCTCGATCAGATGAGCCAACGTCTCGGTATCGGTGTCGCTGCTGAAGCGGTGCCCGGCCTGCTCGAGAGCGGCCCGTAAGACGTCCGCGTTCTCGATGATGCCGTTGTGCACAACGGCGATGTCGCCGCGGCAGTCGCCGTGGGGATGGGCGTTGACCATGTTGGGCGCCCCGTGCGTGGCCCAGCGCGTGTGTGCGATACCGCTGCGGCCCGGCAGGGGCGCATCCTTCAGCAGCGCGTCGAGCGCCGCGACCCGCCCCGCCAACTTGCGCGTAGTCACGCCGCCGCCCGTTTCAATGGCGATGCCGGCGGAGTCGTACCCCCGGTACTCGAGGCGCGCCAGGGCCTGCAGCAGAATCGGGGCTGCCTGGCGCTGTCCCGTGTATGCCACGATCCCGCACATCCTCAGCGATCCTCTCGGCGTTTGCGTCCGAGCAGCGAGCGGCGCGTGCCCGCCAGACCGAAGCGCGCAAGTTGTGAATGTTTGTCCCGCACCCGTTTCACCGTGTCTTCAGGCCCCAACAGACGGCCGCAGCGCGAACACAACTGATCGGGAATGCGCCCGCCACGCCTGCGGTCACGGTTGGCAACCGTGGCGGCTTTGCGCCGCTGTGCGTGGCGCTCCCGCCTGGCACCCCCTCCTGATTCCATTTCCACACACGCCCGGCACAACATCGGCTTGCGCCCCCTCGGATTGCTGCTAGACCCACCCTGCTCAAGTTTCGGGCCGCCCAGGCGCTTCTCGGGCGTGAGGGCGCCGACCGCTCGTTGGTTCGACGCCGCTTCAGTTTGTGGCCGCGCTGCCGCAAAGGCGTGGGAGGAGCGCAGCGTCTCGGGCAGGCGGCCTGGACCGCGGCGCCTGTAGGATGCGCGCAACATGACATTCCGTGAGGGGTACAGGATGTCGCGGCGCCGCAACACCAGCCGAACAGAGGTGACGGAAATCGTTACGGCGACGGCACTTTCGAAAACGCCTGACGAGCGCGCGACACGGCGCGATCTGTGCCTCAGGGATTCCCGAAGGACAGCTAGCCCATCAAAACGGGGGACAGCACCCGATGTCCACATCTGCTCATCGCGCTGTGCATTTTGACCCAGCCTCCACAGGGGCGCCGGAGGTCATGGGTTTGCCGGTGCTCACACCGCAGGTGAAAGCCGCCATCCGCTTCCTGATCGTCGACGATGACCGCACGCTGCGGGAGAGCTGCGCCAACCTGCTGCAGCTCGATGGCTATCAGGTCAGCGTCGCCGGCCGCGGCCACGAGGCGCTGGAGCTGCTACGCCATCGCCGCTTCGACATCATCCTCCTCGACCTCTACATGAGCGACGTTTCCGGATTCGAGCTGCTGCGCGTCGCGCTGGAGACGAGCCCCGAGACGATCGTCATCATGATGACGGGGAACCCGAGCGTGGCCTCGAGCGTGGAAGCGCTGCGGCTAGGCGCGTGGGACTATCTCCCCAAGCCCTTCTCGGCGACGCACTTCCAGATTCTCGTCGGCCGCGCGGTCAACGCCGTGTGCGTTGCGGCCGAATCGAAGAAGCAACAGGCGGAATTCGCGAAGGAGCACGGGAACAGCGATCGGGTCCAGGTCCTGGGCGTCTCGCCCATATTCCGCAAGGCGATCGATCTTGCGCGCCGGGTCGCGCCCACGGACGCCTCGGTTTTCATCACCGGCGAGAGCGGCTCAGGCAAGGAGCTGATCGCGCAGTTCATTCACGCGCACAGCCGGCGCAGCAGCAAGCCGCTCGTGGCCGTGAACTGCGCCGCCCTCCCCGAGGCGCTGCTCGAATCGGAGATGTTCGGACACTGCAAGGGCGCGTTCACCGGCGCCGTTCGCGACAAGGCCGGCCTGCTCGAGGTGGCCAACGGCGGCACGCTCTTCCTGGACGAGCTGCTCGAGATGTCCAAGCCGACCCAGGCGAAGTTGCTGCGCGTGATCCAGGATGGCGTCGTGCGGCGTGTCGGCAGCGAGACGACGGACGCCATCGTCAACGTCCGCTTCATCGCGGCGACCAATGGCGATCCCGAGGAGGCGGTCAAGTCGGGCGCGCTGCGCGAGGATCTGTACTACCGCCTGCGCGTCGTGCCGATCTATGTCCCGCGTCTCCAGCACCGCCCGGAAGACATCCCGCTGCTCGCCAACCACTTCCTGCGCTACTATTGGCGGGCGCACCGGGACCACAAGAGCGATATTCCCACCCTCGCCGAGAGCGCGGTGAACGCCCTGCGGTCGCATGCGTGGCCGGGGAACGTGCGCGAGCTTCAGAATGTCATCGAGCACGCCGTCGTGCTCATCGAGCCGGGTGCCGAGCTGCAGGCGGCGGACCTGCCCTTTAACCAGGGTGAGCCTCCCGCTCCCGGAGCGGTCGTGTCGCCGTTGGCGCCCCCGGTGATGCCGATCGAGGAGACGTATCACGCCGCGCGGGAGCGGCTGCTGGCGGAGTTCGAGCGGCGCTACCTCACCTGGCTCGTCGAGCAGGCCGGCAACAACATTTCCCGCGCGGCCCGCATCGCCGCCGTCGACCGGACGACGCTGTATCGCCTGATGGAGCGGCACGGTCTGCAGCGCACGATCTCCCCCGACCCCGCTGCTGATCTGACGCGCGAGACTGTGGGAAGTTGAACGAAACGCCAGCGCGCCCCCCTGATTCTCCTCGCCCACGCTGACGAGGCGTTCTGCCGCTCGCTGGAGAGCGTGCTCTCTTCCAGCGGGCACCTGGTCATTACCGCGAAAACGGCGGACGCGGTCGTTGACGAAGCCACCACCCGGCGCCCGGACGCCATCATCCTCGATGTCACCCTGGCGCGGCCTCCAGATTTTGCCGTGTGCCGCGCGCTGCGGACCCATCCCGCGCTCTCGCCTGCTACCCCGATCCTCCTGATCACGGACGGAACCCCGCTCCGCGCGGAACGCCGCGCCGCGCTGCGCGCCGGCGCCTGGGAGCTGAGCGGCGAGCCGATCGACACCGAGGAGCTGCTGCTGCGGCTCGCGGCCTACGTGCAGGGCACGCGAGAGCTCGAACGTGTCGCGACGGAAGGCCTGGTCGATCGACCGAGTGGCCTGTACAACGCGGCCGGGATAACCCGTCGGTCTGAAGAGTTGGCGGCGCTCACGGCGCGCCAGGGCATGCCGCTGGCCTGCGCCGTATTTCAACTCGCGACACAAGGCGACGGCGTAAAGGGGGATGGGTTGGCAGCCGCCTTCAAGCAGGTGGGACGGATCTCCGATGCGATCGGTCGCACTGGAGAACTGGAATTCGCCGTGTTTGCACCGGCGACCGATGGTGCAGCGGCCAGACGGCTGGTGCAGCGGCTGCGAGAGGCGGTTGGCGTGTCACTGCGTGCAGGTTTCAGCGTCGTTACCGGCACGCAACGAGGCCGTCCCGCTGATTTGCTGGCGCAAGCGCGCGGCGCGCTCGAGTCTGCCTAGCGCTGTGCGCCGGATCGTGTATTGCGCAGCGATGCATAGGCCGGGAGCGCCAGCTCAAAGAAGAAGCGAGTCCCCCATCCCGGCCGACTTTCGACTCGCAGCTCCGACCCCATCGCGCGGACGAGCCTGTGGCAGATTGTCAGGCCCAACCCCGTGCGCGAGAACGAGCGGCTCCCCCCGCCCCTCCGGCCGCTGGCCTCTTGCATCGGGGTGAAGAGCGTCGCGAGGGTGGCGGGATCGATGCCCTTGCCGCTGTCGCGCACCGCGAATTCGATTTTCTGTGGCAACAGCTCACGCGTGGCGATCTCCACATATCCCTGGTCCGTAAACTTCAGCGCGTTGGTGGTGAGGTTCAGCAGCACGCGACTCAGCGCGACGGGATGTCCGAGCCGTTGGTCGATCGCCGGACGCAGGACGCGCAGCGCCAGCTGTTTTTCTTCGACCATCGGGCGCACGATATCGTGCACTGACTCGAGCACGCCACTCAGAGAAAATGGAATCGGCGCGGGCTCGACGAGTTGATCGGTGCGCGAGAGGTCGATGAGGTCGCTGGCGACGGAGCTGAGTCCTAACGCGGTGGTGTAGATCAAACCAAGTTGGCGACGCTGCACATCGCTGATCGGCCCGCTCTGGCCGCGCTGCATGGTCTCCGCGAGAAAGAGAATCGAGGTGAGGGGCGATCGCAGATCGTGCGCCACGTCCACGAGCAGGTCCATCCCCTCGGCTCCGGCGAGCCGCGCGGCGAACGCCTCGGCGGGCGTGGGTTCGAGCGCGTCGCGCACGCGCTCGATCGCGACGAGCAGCGGCGGCAGCTCCGCAGCGGCGCTGCCAGTCTCCGACCAGCGCGTCACCACTTCTCTGCGCAACTGCTCGAGCAGCCGACGGCCCAGGCTGCACCGTACTCTCTCGTCAACGACCGGCGCGGCTGTGACTTGCGTCTCCACAATATTGGCCGCGAGCAGGACCATTAGGTCGCCGATCTCGGGAGCAGCCGGCGGCTCGCCGATACGTTGTCTCCATTGGAGGACGACATGCCGGGCTGCGGATTGGAGAATTGCTGCGGAATTGCCGACCATGCCACCACGCTCATGCGCAGCGTCGAGGGACCGGGCCTCACCGGTGGGGTTCGGCTGAGTGCGGGATGTCCCTCGTTTGAAACTCATGCACCACGTAAGGTGACTAGGGCAAGTCCCAATATGCCGCCGGTTGCCGGACCCCGCTAGAACGCCAAAACCCAAGCCGGGGCGAGGAAAAAGCGGCACATGTCAGGAAAACACGGCACTGACAGGAGCATGCGACTGACTAGGGGAATCCCCAGCACGATCACACCGCCCTTCATTTAAAGATCGCGCTTGAGGGTTCCACGCACGCACCCTGTAACCGCTCTGCATCAGTTCCTCCTTTGTGCAGTCACGCTGGCGTGTGATAACGTATTGCCGGTCGTAAGCTTGGAAATCGACCCGCCGTGCATGAGTTCTGCAGAGCAATCGCAGCCGGGTCAGGGCCACTGTGTATCACACCACACCGGGGCGGGGGTGGCGAAGTCAAGACCGAGAGCTTGAGGACCAGTCCCGGAGGCACTCGCTCCTCCGTCGTTCTCATCGCGAGCAAACAGGAATGGATCAGCCGGTCGCTGGAAAGTATTCTGGCGCCCCGGGGCTACGTCGTGCGCACCACATTCACGCTGGCCACAACGCTCGCGCACATTCGGCGCGAGCCTCCCGACGCCGTGATCGTGGACGATCTTCCCGACATCACCGCGGGGGCGTTCTGTCGCGAACTACGCGCGCAGAGCGTGGTCACGCCCAGTACGCCGGTGTTCGTGACGTTGTCGAGTCCGGCCACGCGTCGGGACCGACTCGCCGCATGGCACGCGGGAGCATGGGCCTGTCTCGGCGATCCATTGGACGCCGAAGAGCTGCTGGCGGTATTGGACGCCTTTCTCCCCGCGAAACTCGATGCCGATCACGCACGGACCGACAGCCTGATCGACGAGGTGACGGGGGTCTACAACCTGCGTGGCGTCACTCGGCGGGCGCGGGAGCTCGCCGCCCAGGCTTTCCGCCAGCATGCGGCGCTGGGATGTGTCCTGCTCGCGCCCGATGTTTCCGACGCGACCAATGGCGACGGCGAGGAGCAACAGCTCCTCCAGAAGATGGCCGACGCGATCCAGGCCAGCGCCCGGACGTCGGACGCGATCGGCCGGCTCGGCCCCACCGGCTTCATTATTATCGCCATCGACACCGATGCGGCGCAGGCGCACAACCTCGGCCAGCGCCTCGGTAATGCCGTCCTGGCCGCGCAGCACGGGGGGAAGGGGGACGGGCCCGCCACAACTATTGCCCAGCCGCTCAAGTTGATCGGAGGCTGCCACGGCGTGTCCGATTTCCGGACGGCCGCGATCGGGACGTCGGAATTGATGCTCTGCGCCACCGCCGCGCTCGATCGGGCGCGCGCCGAGCCGAATGGCTCGTGGCTCCGGGATTTTGAGGAAGAGAACTAGGACGTCTCTGCACCGCATAAGATGGCGGTGATGCGCTGGGCCGTCTGTCCGTCCCAGCGCTCCAGCGCGGCAGGCGTGGGCCGCCGGGCGGCGATCGCGGCGCGCGCGCCGTCGCAAATCGCATCGCGCCGCGCGGCGACGAGGCGGTTCGTGCCCTCGGTGCACGTGATCGGACGCTCGGTGTTGGGCCGCACGGTGACGCACGGCACGCCGAGGAATGACGTCTCCTCCTGCAATCCACCCGAATCAGTGATCACGAGCTCGCTGCCGAGCACCAGGCTGAGCATCTCGACATAGGAGACGGGATCACACAGCTCCAAGCGATCCGTGCGCGCTCGCCAGCCGATTTCGCTGAGCCGCGCGCGCGTGCGCGGGTGCACTGGAAACAGGACACGGCGGTCCGACGCGAGCTCCACCAGCGCGTCCATCACCACAGCGAGCGTGGTGGGATCGTCGACGTTGGCGGGCCGGTGCAGCGTCACGACGGCGTACGGTTCGGATCGCCGGCCGCCGTTGCCCTGCCGGGGGCGCGCTTCGGGCAGGAGCGCGACCACGGTATCGATCATGATGTTGCCCACGAAGTGGACGCGCTCCGCGGGCACGCCCTCCAGCCGGAGGTTGTCACCGGCATCGCGCGACGGCGTGAACAGCAGGTCGGAGAGGCGGTCGGTGAGGACGCGATTGATTTCTTCGGGCATGGACCAATCGCGGCTGCGCAGCCCCGCTTCGACGTGGCCGACTCTGATGCCGAGCTTCGCCGCCACCAGCGCGGCGGCGAGCGTTGAGTTGACGTCGCCGTAGACGAGGACGACGTCGGGACGTGCCTCGAGACAGACGGGCTCGAAGCGCTGCATGATCGTCGCGGTCTGCTGGGCGTGCGATGCGGATCCGGCAGCCAGATTGAAATCGGGCGTGGGAATGGCGAGCGTGCGCAGGAAACTCGCCGACATCTCGTCGTCATAATGCTGCCCGGTGTGGACGATGACGTGCCGCACGTCCGGCCGGCGCGCGAGCTGCCGGGCGAGCGGCGCCAGCTTCATGAAGTTGGGGCGGGCACCGACGACCGACAGGATCGTTTGGCCGCGCCCGCGCATCAGTGGATTTGGCTGATCGTGTACGCCGCGACCGGCAGGCTGAGCAAGAGACCGAGGATGCGCCAGGTGCGGTCGGAATCGCGGCGCTGCGGCACGAGCACGCGGTCGCCGGCGCGCAGGTTGAGCTGATCGAGTGAATAACCCAATCCCAACGCTTGCCGCAGCGGCTCGCCGCTCCAGATGAGCTCCCCGCCGCGCTCCACTCGCATCGCCAGCGGCTTGGCGCGCTGCGTCAGGCCGCCCGCCTGGGTAATCACGTCGGCCAGCGGTTGCTGCGGCGCGGCCGCGTAGAAGCCGGGACGCACGACATCACCTTCGATGAGCAGGCGGATCAAGGGCCGCACCTGCACCACGGGATTGCGCAGGAACCGGGCGAGGTGCAGCTGCAGCCGCTCGCCCAGCTCCGAGCGCAGCACGCCGTGCAGCGGCACTGTGCCGAGCTGCGGCAGCTCGAGCTCCCCTGCCGGATTCACCGCGAAGGTGTCGGTGAGCTGCGGCTCCCCCTCGACGCGGATGAAAATGCGATCGCCGGATTGGAAGTCGCCGCTCTCGAGGCGCGAGCGGATCAGCGCCACGGCGGAGCGGTCACGGTCGCCCCGAGCTTCCAGGCGTGCCAGCTCGTCGCGCAACGTCGCGCGCGTCGCGAGGGCCGTGCCGGCAGCCGGTTGCTGCGCGGCCGCCGTCCGCACCGACATGCAGACGGCGAATGCAAACGCAACCGGAAACCAGCGCCGCCGACGCAGGAAGAGGTCCATGCTATTCGACCGTCACGCTCTTGGCGAGATTGCGCGGGCGGTCCACGTCGCAGCCGCGCAACACGGCGATGTGATACGCCAGGAGCTGCAAGGGAATCACGGTCAGCACCGGGGAGAGCAACGGCGCCGTCGCGGGAACGCGCAGCTGGTGCTCGGCCAACGTGCCCAGATCGCCGTTGCCTTCTGTGGTCACGGCGATGATGCGCCCGCCCCGCGCGCGCACCTCCTGCATGTTCGACAGCACCTTGGTGTACACCTCGTCGTGCGGCGCGAGGAACACGACCGGCATCTCGGCGTCGATGAGCGCGATGGGGCCGTGCTTCATTTCGGCGGCCGGGTAGCCTTCGGCGTGAATGTAGGTGATCTCCTTGAGCTTGAGCGCGCCTTCCAGCGCCACCGGGAAGTTGACGCCACGTCCGAGATACAGGGCGTTACGCGCGTCGACGAACTGCTCCGCGAGACGCCGCACCTCCGGCTCGAGCGCCAATACCCGTGCGACGAGTGTGGGCAGCTGCGCCAGCCGGCACAATAATTCCTGACCTGCTTCGAGCGGCAGTCCACGCTGCCGGCCGAGGTACACGCCGAGCAGCGCCAGCGCCACGATCTGCGAGGTGAAGGCTTTGGTGGACGCCACCCCGATTTCCGGGCCGGCATGGAGGTAGATGCCGCCGCCCGATTCGCGGGCGATCGTGCTGCCGACGACGTTGACGATGCCAACCACGCGTGAGCCCGCGGCGCGGGCGGCCCGCATCGCCTCCAACGTGTCCGCCGTTTCGCCGGATTGGGAGATCGCGATCGTGAGCGTGCGGGGAGACGCCAGCGAGCGCCGATAGCGGTACTCGGACGCGTATTCCACGGCCACGGGGATCTGCGCCAGATGTTCGATGATCTGTCGACCCACGAGCCCCGCATGCCAGGACGTGCCGCAGGCGACAATCGTAATGCGGTCGATGCCGACAGAGTCCTCGGGCGTGACGTTCAGACCGTTGAGCCGCGCCACGCCTTCGTCGAACACGAGCCGGCCGCGCAGCGTGCTGCGCACCGTCTCCGCCTGCTCGAAAATCTCTTTCTGCATGAAGTGCGAATAGCCGCCCAGCTCGATCGCCTCGAGATCCCACGCCACGTCGTCGACCGAACGCAGCTGCACGTGCGATTCGCGATCGAGGATGTGATATCCTTGCGGCGTGAGGACGGCGATATCGCCGTCATCGAGGTGTACGACGGATCGAGTATGCTCGATGATCGCCGACGCGTCGGAGGCGACGAAGTATTCACCGTCGCCGATGCCGAGCAGCACTGGCGAGCCCTGGCGCGCGACCACGATCTTGCCGGGCTCGTCGGCGGACATCACGGCAATGCCGTATGTGCCGACGACGTGCTCGAGCGCGCTGATGACCCGGGCTTCCACCGTCTCGCCCGGAGAATCCTCGATCAGATGGGCGAGCGTTTCGGTATCCGTGTCGGTTCTGAAGGTGTGCCCGCACTCCTCCAGCGCCCGGCGTAACGTGTTGGCGTTCTCGATGATGCCGTTGTGCACGACGGCGATCCGCTCGTCGCAATCCACGTGCGGATGGGCGTTGCGCGTGGTCGGCGCGCCGTGCGTCGCCCAGCGCGTGTGCGCGATGCCCGAGGCGCCGGACGCCGGCATCCGAGCGAGTAGCTCCTGGAGCTCGGGCACGCGTCCGGCGAGCTTGCGGATCACGATGCCGTCACCGCTATGCACGGCGATCCCCGCGGAGTCGTAGCCCCGATATTCCAGCCTGCTGAGACCGCGCACCAGTATTGCCGCTGCGTCTCGATGGGCGCCGCCGGTGTAGCCGATCACGCCACACATCTCAGTCCTTCTCCCTTTTTATGACGCGCAGGGCGCGCCGGGGCGCTCCCTGCCATGCGCGCTGGGCCGGCGTCGGAGGTCGGAGCAGCCCGAACTGCTCCAGCTGGGACTGTTTTTCCAGCAACAGCTGGGCGATGTCGTCGGCCCCCATCAGGGTACCGCACCGACCACAGCGCAATCCGCTGATGCGGCTCGCACCCCAGATCGGTCCGGGATGCGCCGCTTCGTCCTTGGAGGGGGCTGCACCGCCACCCAGGCGCGCTTCACAGCTGCGACAGTACACGCCCGTCACCTTCTCAATTTTCGGGCCGTGCCCACTCCCGCAGTTACCTTGATCATCGAGCCGCCTTCTCTCGGCCGGGCCGCGATGCTGTAGGCGTAGTGCATCAGTTCGGCACCCGACTGCGGCGGATCACTTGTACGCAGCCGCAAGGCCGATCACGGCGTCCCGCCATCCGACGGGATAGGTCACGGGCACCGTCTGCGGGCCAAACACGTCGTCACTTGTCGACACGCCGTCACACACCGGGACGATCCCGTCCGGGGAGAACCCGGCGATCGGCCAGCGAAACGCGCCGAACGCCTCTCGCACGATCGGGATTCGCTCGGGTTGGTAGCCGAGCAACCGCGCGGCCACCCAATCCACGGCGGCCGCGCTCGCCCCGGCGAACAACCGGCGCAGCGGCAGCGGCTGTGGAGCGAGCGGTCCATCTCCCTGGCCGGCGACGATCGCGTCGACGATGTGAAACACCGCGCGCTGCGGACTGTCCGCGAGGGTGCCATCCGGCCGTCCGTACAGCACGATCCGATTGAGATCGAGACAGGTTCTCCACAGCGTGTCGTTCCCGGACCAGGATCCTTCCACGCCGAGCACGTCTCCCGAGGCACGCACCAGGCGGTTGAGCACGCGCGTCGCCTGATACCAGGTCTGGCGTCCCGTGTGTGAAGTCGCCTGGTGTTGTCGATCAAACGCGTATTCGAGGGCGCGCTTCAGCGGGCTGCGGCCCGGGTAACAGTCGCCTCCCACAGCGGCGCCACCCACACGATGATGCGGCAGGTACTCCTTGTTGCCGTTGATCCCGATCAGATTCTTCAGCGCACACGTCAGCCCCGCCTTCTTGTGCGTCTTGAGCTTGGGGAGATTGAAGATCACGTCGGACTCGATGACATCCCGCGCGACCAGGTACTGGTGACGGCCCTTCCCATGGGTTGCCACCATCTGGCTCGGATCGTATTGGGTCACGCGAAACGACCGCCGCTCGTCGGTCACCTGCTCCAACAGACTGTCCGTGCCGAGATCGAACAGGATGAAGTCTTCGCGCGGGCGCCGGTCCACCTGGGGGACGCGGACGCCATCCCGTATCTCGCACGTCGTCCGCCGAAAATCGCGGATGCCCGCGAAGCGAGCGTCTGTCACCTGCTGCGCCTCCGACCATCCATCCATTCCCGTGGCGCGCAGCAGCGCGGCGAAGTCACAGGCCTGCAGTGGCGCGTCGCCGACGACCACTCGCCCCGCCCGCGATCGCAACAGCTCCTCCACCACCGCGCCGATCACGCTGGCATGCGTGACGAGCGGTTCGATCCCCCACGGCCCGTGGTTCGCGTGCATCACCCAGTTCGGCTTGACGAGGACCCGCGCCCCTGGTGCCACGAGCCGGCCGAAGATCCCTGCTCCGCGCAGCGGCCAGCCCAGCGACTCGGCCAGGCGCGCCAGGGCGCGCGACACCGCCCCCCCTCCCCCCTCGCGGTCGTCCAGGCTGCCGTATGAGGCGGTGGCCAGCACCACCATCCCGACTCGCGGGTCAGCGCTCATCGCTCGCTCACCACCGGGCGCAACTTGCTAGCCCTGGTTCGCGGAATGTCTTCCATCAGCGCGAGACGCACCTCGAGTCCCGGCAAATTGGCGCGTACGGTCTGCAGGATCTGATGCTGGCTTTCGGGCGTGAACCCGCGTGCGGGAACGAGACGCAGCTCTACGCTGAGATCGCGCCGCTGCACGACCTGAAACTCCCGCACCGGTTGGTCCTTGAACATGTGCGGGAACGTGATCCCATCGACCCAGCCGCCGTCGGCAAGCCATACGCGATCGGCCTCGCGTCCCAGGATTTCCCGCAACCGGAGCGCCGGGTGTCCCGGGCGGCTGTCGGACGGGAAGTGCGCGACGTCGCCGACGCGGTAGCGGAGCATTGGCATGCCGTCGGCATGGAGCTTCGTCACCAGGATCGGCGAGTTGTCGCCGGGCGTCTCGGGTTCGATGAAGACATTGGCCCAGTCGACCTCGAAATCCGCGTCGCCGGCCGCGACCACCTGGAATGCCATGAGACCCACATCCCTGGATCCGTAGCGCTCATGCACGGGCCGCCCGTAGACCTGTTCGATCAGCTCCCGGTGGCGGGGCATCAGCTTTTCTGCGCCGGTCACAAAACAGTGTGTGGGATAGCGCGGGCGTTGCCGCTCCTCCCGCACGACCTCGGCAAGGGCACCGAGGGCGCTGGCGTAGGCGATGAGGCAGCGGGGCCGCCAACGCTCGAGCTCTCGGTGGTCGAGGCGCAGCTGTGCCGGCGACAGCCGCAGGCATTCGAACCAGCGGACGTTCTCGATGAAGGAGTACATCCGCTCTTTGAAACCATCGCTCGCGACGGGATCGAGGTGGTGACCCCAGAGGAACGCCGTGCGCGCACCGCTCGGCAGCCCGATTCGCTCCATGAAATGGATCATGCCGCTCTCGCGCCAACCCAGCTCCTCGGGACCCATCCAGATCTCCGTGGGCGTACCGGTCGAGCCCCCTGTGGCATCTCGGCGCAGGTCTGCGGATGCCATCGCCCGAGACCGCAGGCCGGGGCCGGCGCTCTGGAGCGCCTCCCGATCGAGCACCGGAAGACGGGCGAAGTCCGCGAAATGGAAGTCTGCCGCCGGGTCGAAGCCCGCGGCGTCCAGGTGGGCTCGGTAGAAGCTGGTCTCGCGGTACGCGCGCCGGACGGCGACGCGTAACTGCGCCAGCATCCAATCGCGTTTCCGCGCGTCACTCCATCCCACGGCATCGGACCGGAAGCGCCGGCCCTCAGTGCAGTGACGCAGCGCGGCCCGACGCGATGGACGCAGCGCGCGCTGCGCACGATACAGCGGCAGGAGCACGCCGCGGGCAAGCCACTCTCGCACCGTGCCGATCACACCGCGTTACAGTACTCCGCGCGCCCTGTGACCCGCGACGGCGTATCCTTCCTGTTCGTTCGCTGTGGCGTACCCGGACAGATAGCTGTAATAGCGGTATATGCCGCCGGGGCGCACATCGTTCAACACGACGCCGAGCAGTCGGATCGGCAGGTGATCCAGCACCGTGAGCTTGGTGCGCGCCAGCGCGAGGTTCGTGGTACCCGTGCGCAACACGAGCAGCAGGCTCCCCGTCAGAGTCCCGAGCGTGTACGGATCGACGCCCGAGCCGAGCGGCGGGCTATCCACCATGATCACGCGGTACTGGGTGCGCACCCGCTCGAGCAGGTCCTTCATCGCCGGGGATCCCAGCAGCTCGGGTGAATCGCGGAAACGCGACCCGGCCCCGATGAAGTCCAAACAGGGGTAGGCCGTCGTCTGCGTCGCCGCTTCGAGCGACGCCGCACCGGCGAGAACGTCCGTGAGCCCCAGCTTGCGTGGCCGCTGCAGCATGCGATGCAGGCCGCCGCGGCGCGAGTCTCCGTCGATGAGCAATGTCGCCTGACCCGCCTCGGCGCATGCGAGCGCGAGATTCGCGGACACGAACGATTTGCCATCGCCCACCCCGGGGCTGGTCACGGTGACCACCACCGGTCCGGTTCCGCCGTAGAAGTGCACCAGACTCAGCCGCACGCTGCGCATCGCCTCGATGACATGGGCGACCTCCTCATCATCCGGTCCGGCTGCCCGGTCCTTCACATGCGGCAAGACTCCCAGGATCGGCAGTCCCATCTGACGCGTCACCTGCTCAGGATAGCGCATGTGCGGGTCGATCCGGTCCGCCAGGACAGCACCGACCAGTCCCAGACCGAGTCCGGCGGCGAACCCGAGGACGATGAGACGCGACGCCGTATCCTTCAGCGGCTCCTGCGGGGGCACCGCTGCGTCGAGAATGCGCACGTCGGTGATGCTACTCGCCTCCGCCAGACGCGCTTCGTCGTAGCGTTGCTGCACACCCGTAAAGAGGTTCGCGGCCAAGTCGACATCGCGTCGCAAGCGCATTTCGTCGATGGCCCGCTGCGGAATGCCTCGAAGGTCTCGCTCTTCGGCGGCGATCTGCGGCGCCAGCACGCGCTCCCGCGCCAGCAATTCAGCGCTCAGGGAATGCGCCAGTGCCGGAATGGTGTTGCGCTCGAGGGCCTCGATTTCGCCGATCAGGCGTTGGACCGCGGGGTGTTCCGCCGTATAGCGGGCGCTGAGGGCGCGCGCATCTGCCTGCTTCGCGGTCAATACCCGCAGTGCCTGGCTCACATCGGGCGAGCGCTGCACCGCCCCGATGAAGGCGAGACCTTCCGGAGACCCACCAGAATCCCGCATCCGGGCCAGGACTTGCTCGATTGCATGCCGATCCGCCCGCAGCTGCTGCTGCTCGAGCTGGGGTCCAAGCAGGATGCCGAACGACGCTCCGCGTCCTGAGGGTGCCGCCACGGCATCCGGTGCCAGCGCAAACGTGGCGGTACGGACCCGAAACTGCTCGAGCGCGCTCTCCGCGCGCTGCAGATTCTCGCGCGCCGACCGGAGCTGCTCGTCAAGCAGCGTTCCCAATTGGTGGAGCTTCGCCCGTTTGAGATCCGCGCCCACGTCGACGTAGCGTTGCGCGACGGCGTTCACCGTCGCCGCGCTGCGCGTTGCGTCCTCGCCCGTCAACGCGATCCGCAGAAAGTTGCCGCTTGGGTCCATCGTTACGGTGAGCGCGTTGGCCAGCCCCCTGGCCGCGTCGCGCAGCGGCCTCACCGTGAACGCGAAATCCCTACCGGCGGGGAGCATTGCCGCGGTAGGCGCCCATCGAAAGCCAAGCGCCTGGCCCACCGAGTCGCCGACAGCGCCCTGCTGCAGCGCTTCGCCCTTCGTCCCAACGAGGCGAAACGAACGGCGCGTCCCGTCCACCACGATCCGATATCTGCCCGGACGATAGGTATCGGTGACCGTAAACCCGCCGAACGCACCCGCCACGCCACGCTCGGGTGCGAGGTACAGCTTCAGGTCGCGCGCCACATGATCAAGCACGACGTAGGACTTCAGCAAATCGACCCAGGCGGATGACTCGAACAACTGATTGGCGCCGATCGGCCCGCGACCGGTGCCGCCGCGGGGCTCGCTCGACTGGATCCAAATCGTGGCCTGAACCTGGTAGCGATGTGGCAGCAGTCGACCGACGGCGACGCCACCGAGGATCCCGAGTGCCGCCAGCGCCAGGATCAACCAGCGGTAGCGCAGCACCGCAGATCCGAGGCGAGCCCAATCAGTCGGTTGGACTGAGTCCGGATTCTCGGCACCGTTGGAACGAGGCGGAAGCGTCACGGCGATCCCCACCGCAAGGGCGATACCGCACGAATCGTTGGCGGCCCGAGAGCTGTGGTATGGAGCGACGCTGCGGCGCGCCGAGAGTGTGGCGCGGAGGGACAGGAGACAGAAATCCGCAAGCAGGACGTGTCACACGTTTGCCACACCGTCCTTGACAGGCCTCAAAATGGCGGGTAAATGCATGAGTTCTTGCAGTCGGCAGCGCCACACTTTCGGCCCGATCCGTGCCAGGGAGTACGCATGCAGCCTCTAGTCAGTCAGCGCCGGCACGGAGGGTTCACCCAGCACATGCCCGGAACAAAACCTGATCAGCGCGCCGCACGGGCGCAGCAACGCTCGTCCGCCGCTACCTCGCGTCACGTCGTGAGCTCCCTGCAGCTGACCCCGGAGCTCAAGTCCAGCATTCACATCCTCATCGTGGACGACGAGCGGTCGCTGCGTGACAGCTGCGCGACCGTGCTCCAGTACGAGGGCTACCGCGTGAGCGTGGCGGGTCGCGGGGACGAGGCTCGGGAGACGCTCAAGCGCAACAAGTTCGACATCGTGCTTCTCGACCTCTACATGGGCGAGGTGTCCGGGATGCGGCTGCTGCGCGCGTGTCTCGAAGCGCATCCCGACACGATTGTCATCATGATGACCGGCAATCCCAGCGTGGACACGAATCTCGAGGCGCTGCGCGCGGGAGCGTGGGACTATCTCCCCAAGCCCTTCTCCGGCGCGCACCTGCAGATCCTGCTCGGCCGCGCCGCGCATGGTGTGCTGGTGGCGCGGGAGTCCCATGCCATCCAGGCCCAGTTTGCGCGCGAGAACGGCAACAGCGAGCGCGTCACGGTACTCGGCGCGGCCCCAGCGTTCCGCCGGGCTGTGGATCTCGCCCGCCGGGTGGCACCGACCGACGCGTCCGTCTTCATTACGGGTGAAAGCGGCTCAGGAAAAGAGCTCATCGCGGAGTTCATCCATTATCACAGCCGGCGGAGCAGCCGCCCACTCGTCGCCCTGAATTGCGCCGCGCTCCCGGAGGCGCTGCTCGAGTCGGAAATGTTCGGCCATTGCAAAGGGGCTTTTACCGGCGCGGTGCGGGACAAGCCGGGCCTGTTGGAAGCCGCGAATGGCGGCACGCTGTTGCTCGATGAGCTGGTGGAGATGTCGAAGCCGATTCAGGCCAAGTTGCTGCGGGTGATTCAGGATGGCGTGGTGCGGCGTGTCGGCAGCGAGACGACGGACGCGGTGGTGAATGTCCGTTTCATCGCCTGCACCAACTGCAATCCAGAGGAAGCCGTCGCCGCGGGGACGCTGCGCGAGGATCTGTATTATCGCCTGCGCGTCGTCCCGATTCGTGTGCCCTCGCTCCGTGAGCGCCCCAGCGACATCCTGCTACTCGCGGAGCACTTCCTGGCATACTACTGGAATCGCCACCGCGGCGCCGGCGCCTCGCAGCCGCAGTTCACGGACGCAGCAATCCGCTCCCTGCGTGCCCGTGTGTGGAAGGGGAACGTGCGCGAGCTCGAGAACGTCGTCGAGCACATGGTCGTCCTCCTCGAACCCGGCTCCGACATTCGACCCGAGGACATTCCCGCGCTCGAGCAGGTGGGCACGCCGGGTAACGCGCCCGCCCTACTGGGCTCCGAGGTCACCACGGAGGAGCCGTACTACACCGCCCGCGATCGCCTCGTCGCCAGCTTCGAGCTGCAGTACCTGACGCAGCTCGTGACGGAATCGCGCGGCAATATGTCGCGCGCTGCGCGCGCGGCTGGCCTGGACCGGACGACGCTGTACCGTCTCGTCGAGCGTCACGGGCTGCACCGCAAGGGGCGCGAAACACCCGACCCAGCGAGTTTGTAGCACCGTCCTCACAACCACCGTGGCGCCGTGCTAACAACGGTGTGGGCATGACGCGTATCCGTTGATCTGATCAGCCTTTCCGCCGCTCGTCGGAAGGCATGCCATCTGCATTGCGTTCTCGCAACCCAACGCGAGAGCCCACCTCGTGACGAGCATCAGAATCAGTCAAGCGCTCAGCACCACGGCCGCCGCGACACAACCGTCGGCGCTGCGGCGGCGTGCGTTGAGTGTCACTGTCGCCTCCGTCGGACTGCTGCTGGCCGCGCCGCTGATGGCCGTGATCGCGCTCCTCATCAAGCTCACGTCCCGCGGGCCGGTCTTCTTCCAGCAGACGCGTATCGGACTCGATCGCCGCGGGGGCTCGAAATCAGCGGGGAGTAATCGCCGCGGCCCGGACTGTGGCGGTAAGCCGTTCGTGATCTACAAGTTCCGCACGATGGCCACCAATGGGTACGCGTGGAACGGCGATGGGAATGAGCAAGTGTGGGCGAAACCGAACGATCCGCGGGTCACGCGCATCGGCCGCTGGTTGCGCCTGTATCGGCTGGACGAGCTCCCCCAGCTGCTCAACGTGCTGCGTGGAGACATGGACATCGTGGGTCCCCGCCCCGAGCAACCCGCCATCTTCGCGCAACTGCGTACTCAGATTGAGCGCTATCAGGAGCGGCAGCGCGTGCGACCCGGAATCACGGGGTGGGCACAGGTCAACCTGCATTACGACACATCGGTGGAGAGCGCGCGTGACAAAGTCAGCTACGACCTCGAATACGTCGAGCGTCAGTCCGTGCTCGAAGACCTGCGCATCATGCTGCGCACGGTCCCCGTCGTTGTCTTGAAGCGCGGTGCCTGGTAGTCCACGCTACGGGCCGGTGCCTGTCCAGAGAGTTGGTCGCTCGCTCCCCACCCAGGACGGCTGGTGGCCCCTGCCGCTCTTGTCTGAGATGTCGGTTGGCGTCGGATTGAGATTCAGATACCAGGGCTGGCGAACCGAGCCGGGTGCGGCGATCTCCTGCACGATCTCGCTGGGGCTCAGCGCCACATCGTAGAACTGAAAGCCGCGCATCACCCCATCAAACACCTCTTCCCCGGGGTTCCAGGGGTTGTCACCCACCATGATCGCCGGATTCGGAGCGGCGGCGTACAGCGATCCGACCCACACGATCTTGTGCGTGGTGTCGGGCCAGTCCCAGTAGTACGTGTGGCGGGCGTTTGACCCCGTCTTGGAGACCACCGCTACCTGCAGATACCACCGATCGAAGACGACCGGATCGCTCGTGATATCCGATCCCCCATCGACGGAGATCTCCCACTTCTGCGTCCCCAGCAGCGGCGGCGGGGGTTCGGGATAGGGGTGGAACCCGTAGTACTCGAGTTGATTGTTGAAGTCCGAGCTGTTGTTGGCATGGAAGAACGCCGTGTAATAGCCGAGCTGCTCCCGCGGATTGACGCGCCAGATATACGTCGCCGGGTAGGCCGCCATGGGCGCCGTGAATTCAAACCGCATTGTGGTCGTCACCGCGTCGTTGCCCGGGAAATCGAGCCCCGTGAGCTGCTCGTTCACCTTCACGGTCGCCATCCCGCCGTGTCCCTCACTCGTCGCCGTCACCGTCGCCGTTCCCGCAGCCATTGCCGTCACGAGGCCGGATCCATTCACCGCCGCGACCGCCACCGGGTCGCTCGCCCAGGTGACCACGCGATCACTGAGCGGATTCCCGGCCGCGTCGCGCGGCGTCGCCGTCAGCTGGCCGGTCTCCCCCACGATCAGATCGAGACTCGGTGGCGTCACGCTCACCGTCGCCACCGGCACTGGCGACACCGCCACCGGCGCCGTCCCGCTCTGCCCCTCACTCGTCGCCGTCACCGTTGTGGTCCCGACGGCCGCCGCCGTCACCAGGCCGGTGCTATCGACGGCCGCCAGGTCAGGCGCGGCGCTTGCCCACGTGATCGCGCGACCCGACAACGCGTTCCCTGCCGCATCCCGTGGCGTAGCGGTCAACTGCGCCGTCTGGCCGACCGTGAGCCCGAGACTCCCCGGCGTCACGATGACGGTCGCAACGGCCGGTATCTTCGGTCCCACGTCACGGCAGGACACCATGCCGATGGCCAGCATGACTCGCGCACACGGATTCTTGATGAGTGATGAAACCGATCGGATGGGCATGACGCTGAGCTCCTGGCTCTTGGTCTGCGCTCCGTCAACTCATTCGGGCAAAAAGCGTTCCCTACCCCGGCCGGACTACGGTTGGCGAACTGCCGTACCATCCGCTGCCGAGTGTCGCAGATATGTTACACTCCCATCGAGGCGCTCGAGCACGCGTCCCGCAAGCTGTCTTCCGATGCTGAGGGAAGCCGTCGCGGCGGGCGACGGCGCATTCACGAGATGCACACCGGTCTCACTTTCAACGATGTGAAAGTCGTCGAGCAGTCGGCCGGACGAATCGACGGCCTGCGCCCGTATCCCGCACCCACCCTGCTGCAGGTCCGCGGCCCGCACCGCCGGGACAAGTCGCTGTAAGGCGCGGACGAACAGCGCCTTCGACCAGGACCGCCCCAGCTCACTCACGCCGATAGACCAGAAGCGTCGCGCCATCCGCCAAAATCCCGGAAACGTGAGCACCGCGCCCGCGTCGCGGGGGGAAAGCGCCCAGCGGCTGTACCTCTCGCGGTGCAGCGCCAGCAGGGCGTTGGGCCCGGCTTCGACTCGTCCATCGATCCGTCGTGTGAAATGCACTCCCAGGAACGGAAGGTCGGGATCGGGCACGGGATACACGAGATTGCGCACCAACGACGCGCGCTCCGGCCGGAGCGTGTAGTAGTCGCCGCGAAACGGAATGATGGCGATCCCCGGATCGACGCCGGCGAGTCGCGCCACGCGGTCCGATTGCAGACCGGCGCAATTCACCAACAGGCGCGCGGCGAACCGCTCTCCGTGCGGCGCGGTCACCACCGAGACCTCGCCGGCAGTACCGGTGATAGTCACCACACGCGTGCCGGTTCGCACCGCGCCACCGCGCCGCTCGAGTCGGGCCGCCAACGCCCGCGTGACCGCGCGGAAATCGACGACGCCCGTTTCGGTCACCCACAGACCGGCGACGCCGGCTACTTCCGGGTCCACCTGCCGGATTGCGGCCTGGTCCAGTCGTGTGAGACCCTGCAGTCCGTTCGCGCGGCCTCGCTCCTCGAGCATGGCGAGCCTGGGGATCTGTGTCTCGTCGGTGGCAACCACGAGCTTGCCGCAGCGCCGCGCGGGAACGCCCGACTCGGCGCAAAACGCGTAGAGCTCCTCCCGTCCAGCGGCGCAGGTTCGCGCCTTCAACGAGCCTGGCTTGTAGTACAGTCCGGAGTGGATGACGCCGCTGTTGTGTCCCGTCTGGTGCGTCGCGAGGGTGGACTCCGCTTCGAGCACGATGGCGCGGGCGCCGAGCTCGGCGAGCGCATTCGCGGTGGCCAGGCCAACGATCCCACCGCCCACCACCACCACGTCCGCGGCGTTCGTCACAGTCCGTGCAGCTGCGCCCAAAGCTCGAGCTGTGCGACCCGAAACGCCCGCCACGCGATCTCTCCGTTACTACTGTCGCGGTGCGCCTCGAGATCGCGGGCGATGCGCGTCGAATCATACACACCCCGTTCGCGGGCCCGTCGGGATGTCACCAGGTCGAAGACCGCATCGAACGTCTTGCCGTCCAGCAGCTGCCGGAACGGCGACGGGAAGCCCATCTTGTCGGCGCGTGTCCGGACGATCTCCGGAATGCGCCCCCGCATCGCTTCCCTGAGCAGATACTTGTTCAAGGGCCCCCGAATCTTCCAATCGTTGGCGAGGCGGAACAGGAACTCGACCAGACGGTAGTCGAGCATGGGCAGCCGGACCTCAACGGAATGGGCCATCGAGTTGCGATCCTCGACCCGCAGGTAGAGCGGCAACGGATCGACGGTCGTGGACCGCCGCAGGATCGTGTCGAGGTCCGGGGCTTCGAACGGCGGGACGTCATCCGGAGCCGGAAGAGCGACGTCCCGGAACCATCCGTCCCGCTCCGCGCGGCGCCGTTGTCTCTGGTGGGCCAGCGTGCGATACCATTCCGTGCGACGCAGCTCGGTTTTGACCAGGTGCTCGACCAGAGCGACCAGGCGCCGCCGAGACGCGCCGCCGTGTACGGCGGTGTAGCGGCGAATCTCGCTCCAGGCGCGCCACGGCCGGCCGCGACGTAGATCCGAGTACCAGGCGGCGCGGAAATAGCTGTCATAGCCGGCCAACGTCTCGTCCGCGCCCTGGCCGTTGAGGATGACCTTGATGCCACGCCCGGCGATCATGCGCATGAGCTCGTAGCCCACCATCGCCGTGAGCGTGTGAACCGGTTCGTCGTGAGCGCGCATGACCGGTTCGGCCAGATCCCACAGCGCGACATGATCCATCTCCAGCCAATGCACTTTGGCTCCGGTGCGATTGACCGTTGCGTCCACATAGCGACGCTCGTCGAAATTGGGGTGGTGATACGTGAACGCCGTGACCTGCTGTCCATTCGACCCATTGGAGCGGCGCACGCGGTCCATCGCGCAGATTACCGCGGTTGAGTCGAGCCCCCCCGACAGACAGACACCGAGCGGGACGTCGCTCCGCAGGCGGATTCTGACCGCATCTTCGAACAACTCCGCGAAGGACGCCGGGGGATCAGTGACCGACGCGGCGTCCGGAGCCGGGAGCGACCAGTAACGCCAGGCCCGTTGTCGTCCGTCGTGACCCACTAGAAACGCGCTGCCCGCCGGGACTGCCTGCACGCCCGCAAAGAATGTGTCGGTCAGGTGGTCGAGGGTCCCGCTGAGCAAATAGGGCCCAGCCGCCCGCCAGTTGATGGACCGCCGCAAATCCCGCAGCGCAAGCACGGCCTTGATTTCCGATGCCCACACGAGGGCGCCCGCGACGCACGCATGGTACAGCGGCTTGATGCCGAACCGGTCGCGCGCGCCGAACAGCGACCCCGTCCGCCGATCGTAGATCACGAACGCCCATTCGCCGTTGCAGCGCGGCAGGCAGTCCACCCCCCACTGGAGGTAGGCGTGCAGCAGGACTTCCGCGTCCCCGGTCGAGCGAAATGAGTGCCCCAGCGCGCGGAGCTCTTCGCGGAGCTCCACGTAGTTGAAGATCTCGCCGTTGAACACCAGCACAGCGCTGCCATCAGCGCTCGGCATGGGCTGATGTCCGGTGGCGCTGAGATCGAGGATCGCCAAGCGCTTGAAACCGAGGCCAACGTCGCCCTCGAAAAACACACCGGCGTCATCCGGACCACGGTGGGCGAGTGTCCCGACCATCGGGTTCACGAACGCCGCGGCGGTCTGGGCGCCGTCGAGGGTGCGAACGGCCACGATGCCGCACATGGCTACAGGCGGAACGCCTCGATCAGCATCGCTGAGCCGAGCCACCACAATGGCGCGTTGGGGAGCGCTTCGAGCGCGACCGCAACCTGTTGCGCAACCCTGGGGTGGTTCTCGGCAAAGGCCGGGGGCAGCAGCTCCATATCGAAGTACGCCACGCTGCGCACCCCAAATCCCACATCCGTCAGCGCGTGTTCCGCTTCTTTGCGCGTAAACTGGACGGCCGGGATAGGATCGTCCGCAGGCCTGCGTTGCTGGTGCAGGCGCGTCAACAGCCGATACAAACTGGATTTGTTGAGCAGCGAGACCACCAGCAGCCCGCCGGGCCGCAGCACGCGCCGGCACTCCGCGAGCGCCCGGTCGGGTGCCTCCATGTATTCCAGCGATCCCAGGACCGTCACGACATCGAACGCGCTGTCGGTAAAGGGCAGCGCGTCCGCGGTGGCTGCCGCGCTGAAGCGCCCCGGGTCCGCTTTGGCCCGTCGGCCGCATTCACGCGCCATACCCATGGAAATGTCGGAGCCGACATAGCGAAAGCCCAGCGACCGCACATAGTCGCCGATGACTCCGGGCCCACTGCCCACATCGAGGACAATCCCCGGCTGCTGGCGCTTGAGGAGCCTCGCCACGAGCCGCAACCGCGTCTGGTAAAAATGCGGCAGCGGCCCCACGCCCTCATACAGCTGGGCGTAGTGCGAAGCGATGCTGTCGTAGACCTGCCGAACGACCGCGCGTGGCGGCGCCGTTTGCTCCACTGATCAACCCCCTGCGCCAAGGACGGCGCTCCTCCCGCTGTGCTCCGCAACCCACGTGCCCGTGCGGAGAGTGTTGCTGCCGTACCGCAATCAGCGCGCAGCCACGTGAGCAACTGCGTGACACGAGTCGCGAGTGCGTTGCCGTGCAAGTACTTATCACCGTCGTCATGCGGGTGAAGTCGCCCGCTTCTTGCGTTGAGGCCCGCCGTGACCGCCGCTCGCCCAGTCCACCAGGGAAAAGACCGGATGATGGTCGCGCCGACTGCCTGGGATGCTCCACAAGGTGTGCCCGCGTCGATGACTCGTCCACGCGGCGCCTGCCGATCCTGCGGCGCAACGCTCACGCACATCGTGACTGACCTCGGGATGTCGCCGTTGTGCGAGAGTTACCTGCGCGCCGCTCAGCTGAACGCCATGGAGCCGTTCTATCCCCTGGTCGTCTATGTCTGCGACCAATGCTACCTCGTGCAGCTGCAAGAATATGTGAGTCGCGAGGAAATCTTTCGCGAGTACGCCTATTTCTCATCCTACTCCGATAGCTGGTTGGACCACTGTCGCCGCTATGCCGAGCAAATGGTGGACCAGCTCGGACTCACGCGACACCATTTCGTCGTCGAAGTCGCCAGCAATGACGGGTACCTCCTGCAGTATTTCGTGCGTCGCGGTATCCCCTGTCTCGGGATCGAGCCCGCTCGCAACGTGGCCGACGTGGCGCTCGCCAATGGGATCCCCACGCTTACGGAGTTCTTCGGGGAAGACGTCGCGACCCGGCTCGCGGCGGAAGGAAAGCAGGCCGACCTGCTGCTGGGCAAGAACGTCCTGGCCCAGGTGCACGACCTGAACGATTTCGTGGCTGGCCTGAAGATCCTGCTCAAGCCCCGCGGCACGATCACGATCGAATTCCCGCACCTGATGCGGCTGCTCGAACAGAACCAGTTCGACACGATCTATCACGAGCATTTTTCCTACTTTTCGTTCCTCAGCGCCGCAGCGGTCTTCGCGGCGCATGGCCTCACGGTGTTCGACGTCGAAGCAGTGCCGACGCATGGCGGCTCGCTCCGCGTGTACGCCCGGCACGACCACGACGCCACGCGCCCGGTCACTGAGCGCGCGCGCGTGCTGCGGCAGCGTGAGATCTCGGCTGGAGTGGCGACCCTCCCGTACTACGAGGCGTTTGACGCGCGCGTCAAAGCCGTGAAGCGGAAACTGCTCGGCTTCCTGATCACGGCGCGCGCGGCGGGCCAGACCGTGGTGGGTTACGGGGCGCCGGGCAAAGGCAACACCCTGCTCAACTACTGCGGCATCCGCACCGACCTGGTGGACTACACCGTGGATCGCAGCCCGCACAAGCAGGGAAAATTCCTGCCCGGCACGCACATCCCCATCTACAGCCCGGAACGGATCTTCGAGACGCGCCCCGATTACGTGCTCATTCTGCCGTGGAACCTGCAGCACGAGATCATGACGCAAATGGCCCGTATTCGTGAATGGGGCGGCCGGTTCGTCGTCCCCATTCCGGAAGTGGCGGTATCCCCGTGACCGCCTCCCGCCGATGAAGATCCTGCTCACCGGACATCTCGGCTATATCGGCTCCGTGATGGGACCGATGCTGGAGCGCGCCGGCCATGCCGTGATGGGGATCGACGCCGGGTACTTCGCCCACTGCACCTTTGACGATCCAGCCGTCGTCCCGGGAATCGAGGCCGACGTGCGAGAACCCGCGCTCGAGCTGCTGCGCGGCAGCGACGCGGTCGTCCATCTCGCCGCGCTCTCCAATGACCCCCTCGGCAATCTCAACGCCGACCTGACGCGGGAGATCAACCATCGGGCCTCGGTGCGACTCGCCGAGGCGGCAAAACGGGCGGGCGTCCAGCGTTTCGTCTTCGCATCGTCGTGCAGCCTCTATGGCGTCGCGGGAGATGGGCTGCTGGACGAGTCGGCGCCGTTCCATCCCATCACGCCGTACGGAGAATCCAAAGTCGCCGTGGAGCGCGACGTCGCGGCGCTTGCCGACGAGCGCTTCAGCCCGACGTTCATGCGAAACGCCACCGCATACGGCGTCTCGCCCCGGCTCCGCACCGACGTCGTTGTGAACAACCTCGTCGGCCATGCGGTCACGACGGGCGACGTGTTGATCCAAAGCGACGGGACACCGTGGCGACCGCTGGTGCACGTCGAGGACTTCTGTCGCGCGTTCCTCGCGGTGCTGGCAGCGCCGCGTGACACGGTCCACACCCAGGCCTTCAACGTCGGCCGCACGAGCGAGAATTACCGCGTGCGCGATCTCGCCGATCTCGTGCAGGCGCTGGTGCCGGGCAGCCGCGTGCGCTACGCGGACGGCGCCGGTCCCGATCCCCGGAACTACCGCGTCGACTGCAGCAAGCTCGAGCAAACGCTGCCTGACTATCGGCCGACCTGGACGGTGGAACGCGGGATCCGCGAGCTGCGGGACGCATTCACGCGCCGCGGCCTGACCCCAAGCGAGTTCCTGGGCGATCGCTATTTCCGCATCAAGCAGATTCAGCGGCTGCAGCGAATCGGACGCCTGAGCGCGGACCTGCGCTGGGTGGCGCAGGTTCCGGCCGGAGTCCCGGCATGAGGCCGCCAACCCGGATCCTCGCGCTCGACCAGCTGCTCGCTGAGCGTGCCGGCGGCTCTCCAATTCGCGTGGGCATGGTCGGCGCGGGCGCCGCCGGCCGGGCCATCGCCCTCCAGCTGGTCGGATCGGTTCCCGGGATCCGCCTCGTCGCGATCGCCAATCGCACGGTTGCCAACGGCCGGCGCGCGTTCGCGGAAGCCGGCGATCCCCCGGTGGTGGAGGTGTCGACCGGTGAGCAGCTCGACCGAGCGGTGGCGGCCGGCCGCTGCGCGGTCACGGCGGATGCATCGGCGTTGGCCACGGCGAACCTGCTGCAGGCGATCATCGAAGTCACAGGAACGGTGGAGTACGCCGCGCAGGTCGTGGTCACCGCACTGGAACAGCGCAAGCATGTCGTGCTCGTCAATGCCGAGCTCGATGCGACAGTCGGCCCCATCCTCGCGCGGCGCGCCGCCGAGCAGAACGTCGTGTTGACGAACACGGATGGCGATGAGCCGGGCGTCGCGATGACCCTGCTTCGCTATCTGCGCTCCCTCGGCTTACGCCCGGTTGCCGCGGGAAATCTGAAAGGCCTGGTCGACCATTACCGCACGCCCGAAACCCAGCGCGCGTTCGCCGCGCGCTACGGCCAGAACCCGCAGAAGGCCGCGTCATTCGCCGACGCCACCAAGCTCTCCATGGAGGCGACCATTCTGGCGAATGCCACGGGGTTTCGCGTGGGCAAGCGCGGCATGTATGGCCCCTCCTGCGCCGATGTGCGGGAGATCGCGACGCGGTTGCCGGCCGACGAGATGCTGGCGGGCGGACTCGTGGACTACGCGCTCGACGCCGCCCCGTACACGGGTGCGTTCGTCGTGGTGCACGAAGCCGATGCTCGCAAACGGCGCTTGCTGTCCTACGGCAAGCTGGGAGACGGACCGTTTTACGTGTTCTACACGCCCTTTCATGTGCCGCATCTGCAGGTCGCCTCCACGATCGCGCGGGCCGTGCTGCAGCACGACGCGACCGTCCGCCCGCTCGACGGACCGGTGTGCGAGACGATGGCGATCGCGAAACGCGACCTCCGCGCCGGCGAACGGCTCGACGGCGTCGGCGGATTCTGCGCCTACGGGCTCATCGACAATGCCGAGGCCGCAGCCGCCGCGGACGCCCTGCCGATGGGCGTGGCGGAAGGCTGCCTCCTGACGCGCGACATCCCCCGCGACACGGCGCTCACGTATGCGGATGTCGAGCTGCCGCCCAATCGATTGATCGACGAGCTGCGTCGCGAGCAACAGGTGGCCCACCTGTCCACCGCGACATCGAGGGAGCCATGAAAGTCGTTCTGTTCTGCGGTGGCCAAGGCATGCGGATTCGCGACCACGCCGACAACGTGCCCAAGCCGATGGTCCAGATCGGCTACCGGCCGATGCTCTGGCACATCATGCGGTACTACGCCCATTTCGGGCACAAGGACTTCATTCTCTGCCTGGGATATCGCGGCGATGCGATCAAGCGCTATTTCCGCGACTACGACGAGTGCCTCTCCAACGACTTCGTGCTGAGCGGCGGTGGTCGAGAGGTCGAGCTGCTGCGTACCGACATCGACGATTGGCGCATTACGTTCGTCGATACGGGCCTCACCGCCAACATCGGCGAGCGGTTGTGCGCGGTGCGCCGGCACCTCCAGGACGAGGAGGCCTTTCTCGTCAATTACGCCGACGGCGTGACGGACCTGCCGCTCCCCCAATACCTGGACCGGTTCCGGCGCAGCTCGCGGGTGGGCGCGTTCATTGCGGTCAAACCACCGTGGATGTTCCATCTCGTCGACTTTCAACCGGACGGCGTGGTCAAAAGTGTTCGTCATATCGGCGACAGCGACGTGCGCATCAATGGCGGCTTCTTCGCGTTCCGCAAGGAGATATTCGACTACATGCGGCCCGGTGAGGAGCTCGTCATGGAGCCGTTCCAACGCTTGATCGCCGACGGGCAGTTGTTCGCGTATCGGCACGACGGTTTCTGGGCGTGCATGGACACGTTCAAGGAGCGGCAGCTCCTGGAAGAGATGCACGTCGCCGGCAAGGCGCCGTGGGAGGTGTGGAACAATGCGCCTCCTCACGATTGATGGAAACGGCTCGCCCGAGCCGTTGCATGTGGTCTGCATCGGGGCGCACGCGGACGACCTGGAGATCGGATGCGGGGGAACGATTCGCCAGCTCGTCCAACAGCATCCGGGGAGCGTGGTCCGGTGGTGGGTGCTGACCGGCGACGGGGCGCGGCGCCGCGAGGCGCACGACGCCGCACAGCGCCTGCTCGGTGATGTGTGCTCGCTCGAAGTCTCGGTCTCCGACTTTCGCGATGGCTACCTCCCGGCTGAGGTGGGCCGAGTCAAGGACGCGTTCGAAGCGTTCCGCCGCGGCCCAGAGCCCGATCTCATCTGCACGCACAACCGCGACGATCGCCACCAGGACCACCGGCTGGCGGGGGACCTGACATGGAATACGTGGCGGGATCATCTGATCCTCGAGTACGAGATCCCGAAGTGGGACGGTGATCTGGGCCAACCGAACTTCTACGTCCCGCTGACCAGCACGACCGTGCAGCGCAAGGTGGACGTGTTGCTGTCGACATTCACGACGCAGCAGGCAAAGCCCTGGTTCGACGAGGCCACGTTCCGCGGCCTGCTCCGGCTGCGCGGCATCGAGTGTCGCGCCGCGGAAGGGTATGCTGAGGCCTTTCACGCCCGGAAGGTCGGCATTCGCCCGTGACTCGTATCACGGTGGGCGTCCCGGTCTACAACGGCGAGCGCTACCTGGCGGCGACGCTCGATTCGCTGCTCAATCAGACGCTCGACGACTTCGTCGTGCTCGTGGGCGACAACGCGTCAACCGACGGGACCGCGGAGATCGCCCGCGCGTACGCCGCTCGGGACCCGCGCGTGCATCACGTCCGCCACCCGCGGAACCTCGGTGCGGCCGCGAATTACAGCCGCCTGTGCGAGATGAGCGAGACGGAGTTCTTCCGTTGGTCAGCCGCGGACGATTGCTCGCAACCCCGCTTTCTCGAAGCGTGCCTCGAAGAGCTGGAGCGGAATCCGGACGCCGTGCTGGTCTATCCGCGCATCATGATGATCGACGCGCGCGGCCAGCCAATCGCGGAGTACGAGGAAGGTCTGCATCTGCCGCACGCCCGCCCGGCAGACCGTTTTTTCACGCTGCTCCGCAACACCCGACTGTGCAATGCCCTGTATGGACTGGGCCGGACACGGGTCTTCCGGCGCACGCGGCTGCTGGGGTCTTATCGCGGCTCGGACATCGTGTTTCAAGCGGAGCTGAGCCTGTATGGCAGGATCCTCGAGCTGCCTGAGACTCTGCTACTGCGACGAATGCATGCCGATTCCTTCACCAGCATGACGCGCGAGCAGCAACAGGAGTTCATCAATCCCGGCCGTGCCGGCCGCGCGGAGCTGTATCACTGGCGCCACATCGGTGAGCACCTCTGCTCGGTCATGCGGGCGCCGCTTTCGTTCGCCGAGCGCCTGCGATTGCTGGGAGGACTCGCGCGCCAGGCCACCTGGGCGCGCGGGCAGTTCGTCGCGGAGCTCGTAGCCGCGACCCGCACGCTGCTCACGCGGACTGGGACGTGACACGACCAGGGCCGGTGATCGGCGTTTGGGGACACTATGCGGACGCGAACCTCGGGGACGACGCGTGCCCGACCGCCCTGCTCCATCACCTGAAGCGCCTCGTCCCGACCGCGCGCTTCGTGCTGTTCTGCCGCTTCCCCGAGCTCGCGGCAGCGCGTTGGGGACCGCCCGCCCATCCCGTCCGCCCGTTGGCCTCTTTGGAGAATGGCCCTCGAGACAGCACACCGCACGCATCGCGTGTACCCACATGGCGCGCGCGGGCGCGCGCCATTCCGCCGCTCCGCACGCTGGTCCGCGCGGCGCGCGTCATCGTGAACTGGGCGCGGGCACTGCCGACGGAGCTGCGCTTTTTCTGGCAGTCCTATCAGCGGCTACGCGGTATCGATCTCCTGGTCATCGCGGGCTCGAATCCGCTTTTCGACTTCTTCGGCGGCTTCTGGGGATATCCATACCGCACGTGGCAGTGGGCGCTGCTCGCGCGTCTGCGTGGCGCGCGCGTCGCGTTCGTCAGCGTTGGCGCCGGTCCAATCGTATCCGGGCGCTCCGGACGATTGCTCGCGCGCGTGCTGCGACGGGCGGACTATGTCTCGTTCCGCGACGTCTGCTCCCGCCGTCTCATGCGCGAGCACGGCTTCGCGGGGCCCGACCACGTATGTCCCGACCTGGCCCACAGCCTGCCGTTCGCTGGACACACAGGCGTCCGAGGCGCACCGCTGCGCGTCGGGATCAACCCGATGATCGTGCACCACAGCGCGTTCTGGCCCGTGAGCAATCCCGTTCTCCAGCGGCGCTACATCCAAAGCCTCGCCGCGCTCGCGGCCACCCTCGTTGCGAGCGGGCACGAGGTGTTTTTCTACGGCACCCAGACAGGTGACCAGGTGACGGCGGAGGAAACCGCGGCCGCGATGCGAGCGGTCGCTCCCTCGCTCCAGATCCCGGCGTTTGTGATGCCCGCGTCCGTCAACGACCTCCTCCAGCTCTGTGCGTCTGCCGATCTCCTGGTGACCACCAGGTTCCACGGCGCGGTCTTTGGCGTGATCACCGCCCGCCCGACGCTCGCCATTTGCTACCAGCCGAAGACGCGTGAAGTCCTGGAAGCCGCTGGACTGGGGGCGCACGCCATCGATTTCGAGCAGATCAGCGCGCAGCGCCTGGGCGCGGCGTTTGAACGGCTGCGTGCGGAACGCCACAGCGTGGAAACCACGTTACGCCGGCACAGCATCGAGCTGCGCGCACACCTCGACCGCCAATATCAACAGATCGCACGATTGGTGCGGCGCGAGGCAACCAATGATCTGTCGTTCCCCCACCCGTCGCCCAGGCCAGACGTCGCAGGGACGCTGTCATGAGCGGCCGCAGTCCGAGCGTGCTGCGGAGTACGATCGCGAACTGGGCAGTGTTCGTCGTCGTCGCCGTCGTGAGCTTCTTGCTGTCCCCGTTCATCATTCACCGACTCGGCGATTCCGCGTACGGCACCTGGGTCCTGCTCGGATCGTTCGTGGGGTATCTCGGGCTGCTCGACTTTGGGGTCCGCGGTGCGGTGACCCGCTACGTCGCGAACCAGCATGCGGCGGGCGACCATCAAGGCGCGTCAGTTACGGTCCGGGCCGCCCTGCGCCTGTTCGCGGGCCTGGCCATCGTCACGGCGGTGATCGCCGGCCTGCTGGCGCTATGGCTCGACAACCTGTTCGGCATCCCACCCAACCTGCTCGACGCCGCCAGGCTCGTGGTGCTGCTGGGAGGAGCCTCCGTCGCCGTGTCGTTCGTGGGCGGGGTGTTTGGCGGCATCGTCGCGGGCTTACACCGCTTCGATCTCGACGGTGCCGTCGAAATCACGATCACGCTGCTTCGTGCCGCCGCGGTCGTCGCCGCGTTGCGCGCGGGGTACGGCCTCGTCACGCTGGCACTGATCCAGTTTGTCGTGTCGGTGCTGCGCTCGACTGTGGCATTCGTTCTGGCGCGCCGCCTCTATCCCGAGCTGTCGCTTCGCAGCGATGTCTCGACCAGGCAAGCGACCAAACAACTGCTGGCGTTCAGTTTGTTTTCCAGCTTGATCCAGCTGTCCGGCATTCTGATCTACTACAGCAATTCCATCGTCATCGCCGCATTTCTTCCCATCGGCTTCGTCACGTACTACGCCATCGCCTCGAATCTGGCCGACTACGCGCGTCAGGTGGTGGCCGCCATCAGCCGGGTGATCACACCACGCACCAGCGCGGCGCTCGCGACGGGCGGCATCGATGCCGTCCGGCGCGTGGTGCTCTCCGTGGGACCCACGGCCACGCTGGTGACCGCGCCGATGGCAATCACCTTTCTGCTCCGTGGCGAAAGGTTTCTCGACCTGTGGATGGGACCGGCGTATGGTCAGGCTACGGACCAGGTGCTGATGATCCTGTCGCTGCCTGTGTGGCTGGCTGGAGGAAGACTCGTTGCCGCGGCCGCTGCCATCGGAATCAATCGCCACCAGGGGTTGGCTGTCGCGGTCGCGTGGGAAGCACTCGCCAACCTCGGCCTGAGCATTCTCCTCATCAAGCCGTTGGCGCTCCCCGGCGTGGCGCTGGGCATGACCATCCCGACGATGATCGTGAACCTGGTGTTCATGCCGAGCTACTGCGCGCGTCACCTGCGCATCCCGGCTTGGGATTTCGTGACACGGGTCTGGGTGTTGCCGAGCGCCGCCTGTGCGGTGTTTGCGATCGCGACCTACGCCGTCGAGCGATGGACGCCCGCCGATTCGCTGGTCGTGTTCTTTCTCCAAGTAGCCCTGTTACTCCCGCTCGTGGGGCTGGGAGCTGCGTTCACGTTGTTTACCAGGACGGAACGCGAGCAGCTCGTAGGCCGGGCGGGCCGGGCGTGGGACACGACACGAGGTTTCGCGCGGTCGGCGATGGCGCGCATTCTTCCCGGCGATCGGCCAATAGTGTAAACATTCTGCAACACCTGCCTGACGAGTGGCCCGTTCGCGTTCGATCCGGCGACTCTCCGTAACACGTTGCACATACACCATTTGAACCACCACGCGATCCGGCCATGCTGGCCTCAATGATGCACTGGGGTGGGCCAATGCACGTCCTGCTGCTCAGTCACGCATTCCCTCCGGACCCGGAGGTCGGTTCGTTGCGTAGCGCCAAGGTCAGCGCAGCCTTGGCTGCCGCCGGGCACCGGGTGGACGTTGTCACCAGCCGGCTCGCGGGCGAGGCTCACTCAATTCGGACGGCCAGCCGTGGCGTGACCGTCCACGCCGTGCGCGCCATCCCGCACCCGCGCAAGGCGTATCTGCTGGCAAAGCGTTGGCTCGGTCGGAACGGCACAGCGCCGTCCACCGGCCCGGACGCCGGACCGCGAGCCGCGGCCGCGTGGAAGCGATACTTGCTCTCCCTCATGTGGCTGCCTGACGAGCACCAGGGATTCATTCCAGCGGCCCTGTGGGCCTGCTGGCGGATCCATCGCCGCGCTGGGGTGGACCTGCTGTACACCACGGCGCCGCCGTTCTCCGCCCATCTCGCCGGGCTGCTCTTCAAATGGATGACCGGCGTGCGCTGGGCGGTGGAGTTTCGCGATCCGTGGACGGACAACCCCGCGAAACCGGCGCGTCTGCGCACGCGGTTCACTGATGCCGTTGAACGCCGCCTGGAACTCCTCTGTCTCCGCAACGCAGATCATGTTGTGAGCGCCACCGAGGCGATTCACGAGCTCCTGACCAGCAAGTTGGCCACCCGCACGCACCAGCAATTTGTCGTGGCGCGTAACGGCATCGACCGGTTGATGCTTCCCCGGAGATCCGCCAAGCGCGCCGGACCCTTCCGGATCGTTCATGCGGGCAGTTTGTACCACGGCCGCGATCCTCGTCCGTTTCTGCGCGCCCTCGCGGCGTTGCGGCACAAGGGCAGGTTCGCGAATGGCGAGGTCCAGGTGGAATTCGTCGGCGACAACCGCTGGTTCGGTGAGATCTCCGTCGAGCAGTTCGTGCAAGACGTGGGGATCGCGTCGCTGGTACGGTTCTGGGATTGGTTGCCCCATAGCGCGTGTCTCGAGCTCGTGCAGCAGGCAGATCTCCTGTTGCTGCTCGCCCAACGCCAGCCCGCTCAAGTCCCCAACAAGCTGTTCGAGTATCTCGGCACGCGGAAACCGATCCTCGCGTTCGTGGACGCTCAGGGGGAGGGCGCCAGCATGCTGCAACGCGCCGGCGGGCACTACCTGGTTGTCGAGGACGGCCAGCCGGCGGCCGAAGCCGCTCTCGAGCGAGCACTGACCGACGGATGGAGGATGAGCGCGGAGGTCGGACGGAGCGATGAGTCGGTCTTACGCGAGTGGACGACCGAGCGTCAGATGGGCCGGTTGCTCACGGCGCTAGAAGCATAGCCGAGGATGCAGCCAGCCCCCGCGGTGGTCGCCACAGGGCAGTTCGCGCGAGCGCACCCCCACGACAAAACGCGGGTGATGTTCTGCATCGACAACATGCAGATCGGCGGCACGGAGCTGAACGCGCTGCGTACCGCGGAGCTCCTGGATCGCAGCCGCTTCGAGGTGTCCGTGATCTGCCTGCAGCGCGGCGGCCCCGGCGGCCCCGGCGGCCCCGGCGGCCCTCTGGTCGCCCGCTACCAGGCCGCGGGCATTCCCGTGATTCCGCTCCCGCTTGGAAAACTTTACGGCGTCAACGCGCTGCGTCAGGGTTTTCGATTGGCGACGCTGCTGAGGAAGCACCGCGTGGACGTTTTCCATGCACACGATTTCTACAGCAACATCTTCGGGATTTGCTGGGCGCGGCTGGCCGGCACGCCCGTTGTCATCGCCAGTCGGCGCTGGTGGCACTGGCCGCCCCGGCGCACGCACCGAATCCTGAATCGCTTCGCGTCGCGCCTGGCCCACCGGGTCCTGACCAACAGCCCGGCAATCGGGGAGATGCTCCACAGGAGCGAGGGTTTCCCGCGCAAGCAGGTGGTCGTCATTCCGAATTTCACGGATGACCGAACGCTCCCCGCCCTGTCCCCCGAGCAACGGGCCAGCCTGCTGCGCGCGTTTGGCGTCCCGGCGCGCGCCCGCGTGATCGGTGCCATCGCCGGATTGAATCCCATCAAGGACCATGCAACGCTGCTGCGCGCGGCCGCCCTGATGATGCCGCGCTGGCCCGAACTGCATGTCGTGATCGTCGGAGGCGGGCCCTGTCACTCCACATTGGCGACGTTGGCAGATCGCCTGGAACTCGGCGGGCGTGTGCATTTCACCGGCATCCGACCCGACGGGCCACGGCTGCATCAGTTGTTTGACGTATCCGTGCTCTGCTCGCTCAGCGAGGGTGTCCCCAACACGCTGCTCGAGGCCATGGCGCAAGCGGTACCGGTGGTGGCCACGGACGTCGGGGGTACTCGCGACCTGGTGTCGGACGGCACGACGGGTCTGCTGGTGCCGCCGGCGCAACCCGAACGCCTCGCGGCGGCCCTGGATTCCTTGCTCGCTGATCCAGCGCGCGCTCGTGCGATGGCATTGGCGGCGCAGCGGTATGTGCAGGACCACTTCAGTGCCGCGCGCGTGATCGCATCGCTCGAGACGCTGTACAGCACGCTGGTGAGGTCCGCGTGACCTCACCCGTCCGCAGCGAGGACAAGGTCTGGTACAACCGGTTCTACGGAGAGCCATCGGACCGCGATGTCATCGTTCCCCGCCGGATCGTCGAGCGCTACCGCCGGCCGCTCCACCCCGAGCTTTTCCATCTCGAGCGCTGGCATCAACTCGTCGGCGATGTCCGGGGCAAGAAGGTTCTGTACATCGGATGCGGCGTCGAATCGTCGGTGATTCTGCTCGCGCTGCGCGGCGCACAGGTGTGCGCGTTGGATCTCGCGTTCGAAGCGCTCCGGGAACAGCGGCACATGGCGGGGGCAAACGGCACTCGCGACCGGACGCGGCTGGTGGTCGCTTCCTGTACGCAGCTGCCATTCGCCAATGACTCGTTCGACCTGGTGGTGGGGATCGGCATCCTGCATCACCTCCAGGAAGACCTGGATACGCCGTGCGCGGAGGTGTCCCGCATTCTCAAGCCGCAGGGCTTCGCGGTGTTCGAGGAGCCGATCATGCGCAGCGGCATTCTCAAGCGGCTCCGCACGTACGTGCCGGTTCCACCCCCGCGGGATGCGTCGCCCCAGTGCCGGCCGCTGGAAGGAGAGGCGCTGAATCATTTCGCGCGCTACTTCGAGGCGGACACCTATTCGTTTGGCCTGTTTTCCCGTCTGGAACGCCTGATCCTCGGGGGCGTGCCGCTGGAATTCGCGCCGTGGTGGCGGACGGGAACGGTGTACGGGCTGCATTACCTCGACTATTTGTTGTTCCAGATCCGCGGCTTCGAGCGCTTTGCCGGTGTGGTCGTCTTGAAGCTCTCACGGCGCTTCACGTGATCCCCCCCCCCGCTCCCGCTCTCCGAGCCGCCGTGCCCCCCACGGAGACGCGCGTCGTCTGGACGTTCGTGTTTGTCGCGTTTCTCTGCTACATGTTCGCGGTCACGACCTTCAAGCTGCCGATTGGCGAAGCGTCCATGATCGCCGGGCTGCTGGGGTTGGCCCTCCAACGCGAGCGCATGAGGTTCCCAGCCGTCCTCGGATGGTCGGCTGTCTTCCTCGGGTGGTGTGTGCTGGGGTACTTCAGAAGCCCCTTCCCCACCGTGGTGTGGGCGAACGTGATCCTGTTCGCCAAGCTGTGCCTCATCATGCTGGTCGCCGCAAATGCGTTGCGCTCCCCGGGGCAAGTGCGGTTTTTCATGATCTTCTTCCTGGCGTGTTACGCGCTGTTCCCCGTCCGCGGGGCAATCTTCAACTATTTCGCGAACTACACCTTGTTCGGACGCGCGTTGTGGAACTACACGTACGACAACCCCAACGACCTTGCTGCCCTGACCCTGCTGCTCCTGTCCATCGCCGCGGCGTTGCTGGCGACCGAACGCACGCCGTGGATTCGGTGGTGCGCGAAGGCCGGGCTGGCGGTGCTCCCCCTGTTGATCCTGATGACGCAGTCGCGTGGCGGTTTCGTCGCGCTGTGCGTGTTCGCCGCCGTCGCCGTGTTCACGCACCACCACCGGCGACGTCTCCAAACCGCCGTGATCGTGGCGGCTCTGGGCCTCGCGGTCGTCGCCGTGGCGCCTTCAGGTGTCTGGACGCGCGTCAGGGGCCTGGCTCAAGTCACGGGGGATCTGGATAAAGTCGATCCCGAGGGCTCCGCGAAGTCGCGCTACGAGATCTGGGGAGTCGCGACGCAGATCATCGGCGACTACCCCTGGACCGGCGTCGGGTGGGGCGCGTACCCGCTGGCACACGAACCGTACGCAGCGCTCAGCCACGTCGACCCGAGCGCGCGGGGGGCCCGAGACACCCACAGCACATATCTGAACGTGCTCGCGGAAACGGGCTATCTGGGCCTGCTGTTGTTTCTCGGAATCCTGTGGTCTGTCGTGCACCTGGCCGAGCGCGCGCGACGGCTGTGCCGGCTGGTGCGGCCGCAGCTCGCGCTCCAGCTCATGTATCTGGAGCTCGGACTGCTGGCGTTCCTCGTCGCCGGAGTGTTCGGCTCCTTCGCCAAGCTGTCGTTCCTGTACATCCAGCTCGTGTTGCTGTGGGCGGTCACGCAGAACGCCCTGCACGTGCTGCCGTCGCGGAGGTCCGTCGTGCTCCGCGAGCCGGCTCGGGTGGCCTAGCGATGTGCGGTATCGCCGGCGTCGTCGGCCTCCGGGACTCCGCAACCCGTCTTCAGATCGTCGCGCGCATGGTGCAGACGCTGGCCCGGCGCGGACCGGACAGCGAAGGGCTCGCGTGCTGGCACGGCGTTGCCCTGGGCCACCGCAGGCTCGCGATCTTCGATCTCAGCGATGCGGGTCGACAGCCGATGACCTCCTCAGACCGAACGCTCGGTGTCGTCTTCAACGGCGCGATCTACAACTTCCGCGCACTGACAGCTGACCTGGTCGCGGCGGGTGCCGAGTTCCACAGCAAGACGGACACGGAAGTCCTGCTCCACGGATACCGGCTGTGGGGAATCGACGGGCTCGTGTCACGCCTCCAGGGCATGTTTGCGTTCGCGCTGTGGGACGAGACCACGCGCGAGCTGTTTCTCGTGCGCGATCGTCTGGGTGTGAAGCCGCTCGTGTACGCCGTCCAGGACGGCAGCATCGCCTTCGCCTCGACGACGCGCGCACTGCGCGCCGGGGGGTGGGCCGGGGAGATCGACGAGCGCGCGCTCGCGGAATACCTCGAATTTGGCTTCGTCACCGACCGCCGGACCATCTATCGTGGTCTCACGAAAGTGCCCGCCGCGTCGATCGTCCGCTGGCGCGAGGGCGTGCTCCAAACACGCGAGTACTGGACCCCTCCCGCGGCGCAAACGGCGGGCGCGCCGTCTTTCGATGACGCCGTCGACGAGACGGAACGTCTGTTGCTGGCGGCGGTGCAGCGACGCCTCGACGCCGATGTCCCTGTCGGTTCGCTCCTCAGCGGCGGGATCGACTCCGGTTTGGTCTGCTGGGCGGTCAAGCAGCTCGGCGCGGATCTGACGGCCTTCACCGTCGGCACGCCCGGCGATCCGGCAGACGAAACTCGCGACGCGTGTGCCACGGCCGGCGAATTGGGAATCCGTCACGAGGTGCTCCGTCTCCACGCGACCGACGAACCCGACGTCGGCGAGCTCGTGTCGGCATACGGTGAGCCATTCGCGTGCGCTTCGGCCCTTGGCATGCTCCGCGTGTCTCGAGAAGTCGTGAACGGCGCGAAGGTGCTCCTCACCGGGGACGGCGGGGACGATGTCTTCCTCGGATACCCGCGACATCGTCATCTATGGCTGGCCCAGATGATGGCGAGGATGACGCCACGCGTGGCCGGCGCGTGGTGGCGATCAGTACGCGGGGCGTTCGAACGGTCGACGACGCTGCGCCGGCCGGTCCATTTCGTCGACTACGTGGCGGGTGGTCTCGGTGCATTCCTCGACGCCCACGACGGCCTGCCGACCTATCGCCACAAGCGACTCCTGGCCGATCGGCTGTCAGCCCTGAGCGTCGAACAGCGAGGACTTCCGTGGTCCGTGGACTCCGGCCGCGAGGTCCTGACACAGTACCTCGAGTATGACCGCCGGACTCAATTCGTCGCCGAGTACCTGACCAAGGTGGACGGCGCCACGATGTATTATGGTCTCGAAGCACGGTCACCATTTTTTGATCAGGAGCTGTGGGAGTTCGCGTCTACGCTGCCATACGGCGTGCGCCTGCGTCACGGTCGTCTCAAGGCCGTGTTGCGCGAGCTCGCCCGGCGCAGAATCAGCAACCGAATAGCCGCCGGTCGTAAGCGGGGGTTCTCGGTTCCGGTCGAGCGGTGGCTGGCCGGGCGCTGGTTGCCTCATGTCACGGCGACAATGCGCGAATCGCTGCTTGCGGAGAACCTCCTGATCCGGCCGGACGGCGTCGCTGCGGAGCTGGCGGCGTCACAGCGGCGCGGCTGGGCACCACACCAACTTTGGTATCTGTTCGTGCTCGAAATGTGGATGCGCGCCGAGGCCGCCAGCGGAGGTCGGTTCGCGACTCACGTTCAAGGGGGAGTGCTCGTATGACAGAGTTCGGTGTCAAGCGGATTCTTCGGGTAATCGTTGCTCTGCTGATTGTGGCGTCGGCGCATTGCAAGACCACCGTCGAGGGCGGATTCCCTCCCCCGCCTCCCCCACCGCCCCCGCCGCCCTCGCCCCCACCAGGACCGACGGACCCAACGTTACCGACCTTACTTGACACTCAGTACAGTGCGCCGACGGGAGCGACGATCAACGTACCGGCGGGCGGGGACTTCCAGGCCGCGCTCGACAGCGCCCAGCCCGGCGATCAGATCCTGCTCGCCGCGGGCGCCACCTACACCGGCTCCTTCACGCTGCCCGTGAAGACCGGCACGGGCTGGATCATCATCCGCTCCTCGACGGCCGATGCGAATCTGCCGGCCGAAGGCGAGCGCATGAAGCCATCCTTCGCCGGCGTGCTCCCGAAAATCGTCAGCTCGAACTCGGAGCCGGCCATCCTCACCGACCCGGGCGCGCATCACTACCGTTTCATCGGCGTCGAGATCACCACGACCTCGAATCTCAATTACGGCCTCGTGTTGTTGGGCGACGGCTCGCAGGCTCAGAATACCCTGGCCGCAGTGCCCCACGATCTGATCCTCGATCGCACCTACATTCACGGCAACGCGACCGGCAATCTGAGTCGCTGCGTGGGGCTCAACAGCGCCGCCAGCGCGGTGATCGACTCCTACCTGAGCGCGTGTCATGCCAATGGTTCGGACGCGCAGGCAATCGCCGGCTGGAACGGCCCTGGCCCGTTCAAGATCGTGAACAACTATCTCGAA
>DASYTD010000180.1:0-6134 GCA_036002655.1 Gemmatimonadales bacterium | reverse complement strand
ATCTCCTGTACAAGGTGAGCGTGGATTATCAGGACGAGCGCGCGCTCGAGCGGATTCCCAGACGCGACGTCGTCGTCTACTTGATGAATCACCGCTCCAACGCCGATTACATCGTGGTGGCATACGTGCTCGCTCGCGGCGTGCACGTGAGCTATGCCGTGCGCGAATGGGCGCGAGCGTGGCCGCTCGAGTATGTGTTCAAGTCGTTCGGGGCGTATTTCATCCGGCGGCGCTTCCGGGAGCCGCTCTATCACACGGTGCTGGAGCGCTACGTCCAGCTGATCACCCGCAACGGCGTGACGCAGGGGATCTTCCCCGAGGGTGGCTTGTCGCGGGACGGAAAGCTCCGTCCGCCCAAGCTGGGGTTGCTCGATTACATCTGCCGGACGGTGCTGGATCCCGCGTTCGACCGCGATATCTGGTTCGTCCCGGTCGCGTTGAACTACGACCGCGTGCTGGAAGACCGTTCGTTGATCCGCGAGCTCATCGACGAACGAGACCGGCCCAGCCGTCTGACACAACTGGGGACGGTGTTGACCTATCTCGCCAGCAACACCCTGCGGCTACTCACCGGCCGCCTCAAGCGGTACGGCCGCGTGGCCGTCAACTTTGGAACGCCCCAATCGCTCCGTGCCTGGCTGCGGACAGTGCCAGACAACGTGCTGTCACTGCCCAAAGAGGAGCGCCTTCCCAAGCTCGAGGGATTGGCGCGCGACGTGCTGGCTCGCATCGGCGCAATCATCCCGGTGACGCCGGTGCCGCTGGCGGCTGCCGCGCTACTCTCGTTTGGCCAGACGGTGATCAATAAGGAAGCGCTGCTCGAGCGCATGGACCAGCTGCGCGACCGGCTCCAGGACGTGAACGGCAAGGTGGTACGCGGGGGCGCGCGCATCGCAGAAGTCTGGGACCGAGCGTGGCGCATGCTGAAGATGCGGCGACTGGTGATTGCGGACGGTGCTACGCTCGTGATCCTGCCGCGCGGCAGGCCATTGCTCGAGTACTACGCCAACTCAATTGCCCATCTGATCCCGATTCGCGGCCCGCGGATGCCGTTTCACAAGACCCACGAGATGGACCCGACCCTGCCGCGCCTGAATCCTCGCCCCTAACATCGCCTCGGCGTCTCGGCATCTCGGCGTGTTTTTTACCAAATACGAAGCCCCCGGGACGGCTCAGTAGGCGCGCCCGGGGGCTCCGACACATTGGCTACCCGGAGTCGAGGGCTTGCGCCCATCGTTCCTCTCCCTGTCGCCACCTATGGACTGATTCGTCCTCGGTAAGGCAATCAGAGGCTCCGGCTTCCATCCCCAAGCAACCCCGTCGGGTCGCTCGGTTCACCAATGTGGGTGCTACGGGTCAGATCGGGTCGCGGACCGACCCTCCGCACTGCACGTCGAGGCACCATTTCGACGTGGCTGGGACAACGCGACTGGCCCCAGCTGTCCGACCCGGTGAGTGTACTCCCGGATCAACGAGCGCCTGAGCCCTTGGTTGCATCGGCGCCCTCCCCGGAATTTCCGTTCGGACCCGACTTGGAGGCGTTGTTGAGACGCCAGGTCCCAACCCTTCCCTTCAAGTCGCGTGGGATCAATATAGGGCCCTCCAAAAAGCGCGCAAGTGCCGATGTTTCTTCGGGTTAGCTCACTTCTATGTGCACGGCGTGTGGACAGTAAAGACTGACTCTACAACTTGTTCCGGGCCTCATCCACATGATGTGGAGTTGTGAATCCACAGCGCGCACGTTCCCACATCGGGGTATTTAGCCCTCTATTGCCACTTCGCAGTAGGCAAAGGGCTGGTCGGACTCGGCGGGAACGAATAGAAAGCCGGCGCCACTCGTCGCGTACCAACCAGCCAGCAGCTGTGTCGAGCGTCCCACGGCGGGCTCGGCGAACAACGCCTGCGTCCAGCGACGGATGTGACGCAATTCCGGCGCGCGCCGCGCGAGCAAGCTCAGCGCCGCGCCCAAGCCGTTCGTGGCGCGGAGAAAATGCGCGATCGCGTGGCCGCGTTGCGCAAAAATGTAAGAACGGACTCCCGGCTCATCGTAGAGCAGGGTACCTTCGTAGGGGTCAGCGGGTGGCGCATCCATGCGCGGTCCGAAGTAGACGAAGATGCGGTTGTCGCCGTCCCTGCGCTCCACGACGACGGCGGCCGAATCCGGGCTGAGACGCGCGGCGTGTACGAGATCTTCGGCGGCGAGAATGCCGACCTGCGCGGTCCACTCGAGTGCAGCGAGGGCTTGATCGAGCGGCAGGCCGACCGCGTCGTCGTACGCAATCAAGCGCGGTGCTTCACCGGCGCGCTGGAAGAAATGCGCGAGCGCTTCAGCGCGATCTTCAAAGGTCCGCATGATGCGGGTGGTTGCGGGAACGGCCATCTGGAGATAATAACGGAGCAGTAATTCAACTGTTAGAGGAGTCGCACGCGATGCCGCGGTGGTTTCGGAATTTGCTTGTCGGAAGCGTGATCAGCGTCACCAGTCTGGCGACCGGACTGGCCGCGCAGGATACGACCGGCCGGAAAGACAGCACGCCTCCGGCGCCGCCGCCGGTCGTTCCAGCACCCACTCCACCGCCGGTGCCAGTGGTGCCTGCTCCTCCGCCGACGCCGACGATCGAGCAGATCCGCTACATGGAAGGCTTGCGCACCGCAACCCGCGGCGTGGCCCAGATCCGTGACGGCTTGAGCCGGGTCGTGCGGACGCAGCAGGCCGGCGATTCGCTGACGCGCCGCCGGGCGGCACGGCGGCTGGGCGGATTGTGCGTCAGCGCCCGCTCGTTCATTGCCAGCGGTCGTCCCAAGATGCAGCCGAGCGCGTATGCCGACTCGATGCGCGTCCTGGCGAAGCAGTTGACGACTCGACTCGATTCGCTGAACAGCGCGCTGCCGGTGTGTGAGCGGACGGCCGGCAGTGATCCGGCGACGGTAACGACTACCCTGACCAGTCGGCTGAAAAGCTATGACGACGCCCTGCTCGCCTTTCGAACCGCACTCACCAAACCGGACAGTACAAAGGCAGTCAGCCAGCAGTAAACCTAATAGCTGCATGCTGTTACCAACTGCTGCGTCGGTTGCGTCTGCTGCGTCTTCTATGGAACGGGTTGCTGTTTCGCTTCTAGTCGCAGTATCCAGAGGCCCGTATTGATGTCCGGAACGAAGATATTGCCGTCGCGCACCACCGCCCCCCACGCGAATGGCGCCCGCCGATGCCCGAGCGAATCCACCGTCAGGATCCAGCTGATTTCCCTCCCCTGACGCAGTAGATCGCCTTTCAGCTCCCCGGAGATGTCGAGCGCACGCGCGCCGCCCTGGTAGTTGCCCAGGTACAGCGTGTCCCCGACGACCCAGACGTTGTGCACCCCGCCGTCCGTCGGCTCGTACCACGCGACTTCCCGAGGATTGCGGATGTCCGACACGTCTACGACGTGCAGGCGGCCAAACGTCAGGTTGTTGCCATCGCTCAAGCCTTTGTACGGATGCGCGGCGTACACCTCGTCACCCACGAAGACGTAGCGGCCCTGCCGCCAGGCGGTGTGGGTCCCGCGCACGAACCCCGGTCCCCACAGCTGGGACACGCGCGCGTACACCGCGTTCAGGTCGTACTTCAGCTGCGACACGAGCTGCGGGTTCGTCGGACTCCCATGCTTCATCCCGTTGCCGACATCGAGAATCACCAATCCATCGTTCCAGTAAGCGAGATACGCGAGCCCGTCCACCACCATCACGTCGTGCAGATAGCGGCCCGCCTCGGTCTGCTCCGTCTGCCAGCGCGCGACTTCCTTGGGATGTTGCGGATCCTGGATGTCGATCACCCGCATCGATCCGGTCGCGTCGTCGGTGATGTACGCGTGCCCCTTGTAGACGTAGGAGCTGTGCACGCCGCCGGAGACGGTCTGCGTGTACTCGGAGACCGGCTTCGGATGACAGGGATTACTCGCGTCGAAGACGACGATGCCGTTCTTGCGGTCGGACGCGCCCTCGCGCGAGAAGACGCCGTACTTGCCGTCCTCGGTCGTCATCACGTCGTTGACGATGCGGGCGTTCGTCATCATCGAATCGACGATCTTCGGATGCGTGACGTCCGTGATGTCGATCGCGTACACCCGGTCGGCGATAGTCGACAGATACGCGCAGCTGCCGGACGGATGAATCCAGACCTCCGCCGCACTCATGGTGATCGGCACGCGACCGCGAACCTCGATCCCGCGCCCGACCTCGCGCGGCGCGACACGCACGACCGCATCCCCCTCTTTACCACCTACCGACGCCTTCACCGTGTAGCTGCCCGGCAGCTCGGCGACGAATGTCCCGCTCGGATCGATGAGCGACACGCCCGGACCGGCGGTTACCGCCCAGTCTACCGCGACATCGCCGATGGAACGGCCGGCCGCGGTGCGCGGCGTCGCGGTGAACTTCACGACGTCACCGGTGCGGACCGTAGGCGCGCTCGGCTCGACGGTGATGCGGGCGACGGTGTTCGCAAGAACCTGAAGCGCGAGCGTTTCGGTCGCGGGCCCCGCTGCCGCCGTGATCGTCGTCCGGCCGGTGGCGACGGCGTGTACCCGCCCATCGTTCGTGACGGTGGCGACGCGCGGATTGCTGGACGTGAAGCTCACGGGATCGGAACGGCGGTCGCCGTGCCGGGAGAATGCCGTCGCGGCAAGCGTCACTCGCGAGCCCGCGACGAGTCGCGTGGGCCGCGGGTCGACCGCGATGCGCGACGGAGGCTCGGGCAGAACATGCACGAGTGCCACGCCGAACACCTGACTCCCCTGCACGCCGCGAATGAATCCCACCGCGGTGACGCGGGCGTACCCCTGATAGCCGCCGGTGAACACCCCCGTCGAATCGACGTCCCCGACGTCGCCGCCGACGAACCACTCGAGCTCGGCGTTCGGCACCACTTGCCCGGACGCATCGAGGGCCCGTGCGGTGAACTTGAGCTTTCCGCCGATCGGGACCTCGCCCCCGCTGGGCTGCACTTCGACTTTGGCAATCTGTGGCGGCGGTGCGGTTGTGCTGGTGGGCTGTTGCAGTACTACTAACGACAGTAACGCGGGCAGCAACATGAGGAGACCTCCATACAACGGCGGTTAAGGGGACACGGAGGTTACAGGCGCGAGGGAGAGAATGGAAGAGCAGCCAGTTGATGCCTTGGTGTCATGAAAATGTCGTTATGCTGCAACTGTGACGAAGCGGCAGTCCTAATTGACAGGGTCCAGGGCGTTCCATACTTTTGCCCGCGGTTCAAGCATACGTGGCACCGTCACCGGCTGTCTGCGCTTCCGCGAGGACCATTTGTCTCGCGGATTTTTGTTTGAGCCCGTCCCAGGCCGCGAGGGCTTGGGTCGATCCAGTTCGGGGCTGTGCCCCCAATGTGCTGAGGTCTGAACAGTATGGCTAAGGGTAAGGTGAAGTGGTTTAACGACGCGAAGGGGTTTGGCTTTATCGCGCAGGAGTCGGGTCCGGACGTGTTCGTCCACTTCACAGCGATCCAGGCGGAGGGGTTCCGGAGCCTCGCCGAGGGTGACAACGTCGAGTTCGACGTCGCCCAGGGTCCCAAGGGGCTGCAGGCGCAGAACGTTAAAAAGGTCTGAACGAACTGCAAAGCCGTGAGTGACGGGCCCGGGGGGGGTAACTCCCCGGGCCCGTTGCGTAGGGCGTATATTGGCCGACATGCGGCTCTCGTTGGCTCTCGGTTGCTGCGCCCTGGTTGGTCCCATCCTCGCGGCGCAAACCCCCTCGCGGACATTCTCGGCGAGCTATCGCGGGTTCTCGCCGGGCCGTCCGTACCGCGAGTTCGCCGAGCGGGCCCGCGCGCTGGCGCAGCGCGACACGTTGCGCTGCAACACCTCGCGCAAGACCGCGCAGCTCATGGAATGTGGCGTGATGATTCGCGATCCCAGCGACAGCGCCCGCTTCTACCTCAGCGCGTACGTGCTCGAGGGGAAGATCGCGATGGTGTCACTCACCGATTCGGGTGGTCCCAATCTGGTACGGTGGGCGCGCCGCGATTTGACGAAGCGCTTTGGGCCGGCGCACCGCCGTGAGCGCAGCATGATGGAATGGACGAGCGGGCGTCGTGTCGCGCGACTCAACTGGCGTGGAGCGGGGGCTGCACGCTGGATTTC
>DASYTD010000179.1:0-45449 GCA_036002655.1 Gemmatimonadales bacterium | reverse complement strand
CCTATCTCGAACAGATCCCGGAGCGGGAGCGGATCCGACGGCGCCTGACGGCGCTGTGGGACTATCCGAAATACGGGGCGCCGTTCCAGAAGGGTGGCCGCTACTTCTTCTTCAAGAACTCAGGCCTGCAAAACCAGTCGGTGCTCTACACGCAAAGCTCACTGACCGCCGAACCGCAAATCCTGCTCGATCCCAACACGCTGTCGCCCGATGGGACCGTGGCGCTCTCGATTCTCGCATTCGCCGAGGATGGCCGCACGATGGTGTACGGCACATCCGGCAGCGGCTCGGATTGGCAGGAATTCCGCGTGCGCGACGTCACGACGCGACAGGATCGCAGCGATCACCTCAAATGGATCAAGTTTTCCAGCGCGGCGTGGACGCATGACGGAGCCGGCTTCTTCTACAGTCGGTATCCGGAGCCCGCGGCGGGCGGCGACGCCCTGCTCGACGTCAACCGCAATCAGAAGGTCTTCTACCACAAGCTCGGCACCGACCAGTCGGCGGACCGGCTGATCTACGAGCGGCCCGATCATCCGGATTGGGGATTCTCCGTCGAAGTCAGCTCCGATGGCCGCTATGCGGTTTACACGGTGTGGTTGGGCACCGACCGGCGGAATCGCGTCTACTTCCAGGACCTCGGCGACGCGAAACACCCGAAACTGGACGCCCCCGTCATCCGCCTGCTCGACGACTTCGACGCCTCGTACGGGTTCGTCGGCAACGACGGACCCGTTTTCTACTTTCAGACTGATCACACCGCCCCGCGGGGACGCATTATCGCCGTAGACACGCGCCGCCCGGCGCAGCGCGCCTGGCGGGAGCTCGTGGCGCAGGCAGCGGACGTCATCGAAGGCTCGCAGCTCGTGCACAACACGTTCGTGGTCCGCTATCTCCACGACGCCTCTTCGCAGATCCGCCTGTTCGCGCTGGACGGCAAGCCGGCCGGCACGGTCGCCTTGCCAACGCACGGCTCGGTCGTGCAGCTGACCGGCGAGCGCCGCGACACCGAGATGTTCTACGCGTTCACGTCCTTCCTGTATCCGACGACCATCTTCCGGCACGACTTCACCACGGGGAAGTCGAGCGTCTTCAAAGCCCCGGAGATCGCGTTCGATCCGTCGGGTTATGAGACGGTGCAGCTGTTCTATCGCAGCAATGACGGAACGCGTGCACCGCTGTTCCTCACGTACAAGAAGGGATTACGGAAGGACGGCTCGAACCCGACTTACCTGTACGCGTACGGCGGTTTCAACGTCAACATGACGCCCGGTTTCTCGATCGGCGTGCTCGCCTGGCTCGAGATGGGCGGCGTGTACGCGCAGGCAGTGCTGCGCGGCGGCGCCGAGTATGGCGAAGAGTGGCATCAGGCGGGCATGCTCGATCGCAAGCAAAACGTGTTCGACGACTTCATTGCCGCCGCCGAGTATTTGGTCGCCGAGGGCTACACGTCACCGCCCAAACTGGCGATTGGCGGCGGCTCGAATGGCGGGTTGTTGATCGGCGCCGTGTTGAATCAGCGCCCCGAGTTGTTCGGCGCCGCGCTCCCCGCGGTCGGCGTCATGGACATGCTCCGCTTTCACAAATTCACCATCGGGTGGGCGTGGGTGACCGAGTACGGCTCCGCGGACAGCGTGGCGCAGTTCCCGGCCCTGTATCGCTACTCGCCGATCCATAACATGAAGCCTGGGACGCACTACCCCGCGACACTCATCACGACCGCGGATCATGACGATCGCGTTGTGCCCGGGCACTCGTTCAAATACGCCGCCGCGCTACAAGCGGTGCAGGGCGGTCCCGAGCCCGTGCTGATTCGCATCGAGACCAAGGCGGGCCACGGCGCCGGTAAGCCCACGGCCAAGATTATCGAAGAACAAACCGATCGCTGGGCCTTCCTCGTTCACAATCTGCACATGCAATTGCCTTAGGAGCCAACCGCATGCCCAAAGTGAACTGCTCGCTGTGCGATGCCCAGGTGGAAGGCCGCAGCCTCGCCTCTCCGCAAAAACTCGAGAATCGGATCCTCGATCTCATCAAGCTGGATCGCCCGGAGTGGGAGGCGAAGCGCGGCATCTGCCCCAACTGTCTGGAGCAATACCGCGCCAAGAAATTCGTCGGCTATCTCGAGGCCGAGTACCAGAAACTGTCGGAGATCGAGCACGCCGTCGTCTCGAAGATCACGCGCCGCGGCCGGGTGAGCCGCGTCGTGCACCAGGACTTCGACGCGACGATGACGTTCGGCGAGCGGGTGGCGGATAAAGTGGCGCACTTCGGCGGGAGCTGGCCGTTCATCGGCCTCTTCGGCGGCATTCTCGTCGTCTGGATGGTGATCAACACCTGGGTGCTCGCGAGCCGGCCGTTCGATCCCTACCCCTTCATTCTCCTGAACCTCGTGCTGTCGACACTCGCGGCCCTGCAGGCCCCCGTCATCATGATGAGCCAGAACCGCCAGGCGCACAAAGATCGCATGCAGGCCAATCAGGAATACGAGATCAATCTGATGGCGGAGATTGAAATCCGGGATCTACACGACAAGCTGGATTCGCTGCGATTCAAACAGTGGCATGAGCTGTGGCACATTCAGAAGAGGCAAATCGAGCTGCTCGAGCATTTGTGCGCGAGGGATGCGAACCCTGATGTGAAGACTCCGGCGCCGACGCCCTACGTTCCTCCGGAATTATGACGGTAGGAAAACCGACGGTAGAAGACGGTAGATGAGACGACGGTAAAAGGACGGTAGAAGACGGTAGATGAGACGACGGTAAAAGAGTGAAGGATTTGACGGAGCGGTGAAGGCGGATTGACGATTTGTGAGACATTTCTCACATGCTCGCGCATGAAAGACTTGAAGCGTGGAAGCTGTGCCACGAGTTGGTCCTTGCTGTCTATTCTGCTACTGGGTCCTTCCCAAAACACGAACTCTACGGCCTGACCTCTCAGGCAAGGCGTTCGGCGTTTTCGGCGGCCGTAAACATTGTTGAGGGCGCTGCCAAACGAGGACCGGCAGAGTTTAGGAGATTCCTTGACATCAGCATCGGTTCTTTAGCGGAGCTCGCCTACACGCTCCGACTCGCAAAGGATCTCAAGCTACTTGATCCGGACGATTGGTCCGCGTTGGAGCGGATTCGGAGGCAAGCAGGCTTTATGACGTGGAAGCTCTATGCTGCTGTTCGGAAAGCTGCTGCGAGGGCCTGAAGCTTATCTACCGTCGTTTATCTACCGTCGTCTTATCTACCGTCGTCTTATCTACCGTCCCTTACCGTCGTTCTTATCCGGCGTCCTTCCAGTCGATGGGATAGCTTCGCCCGCACTCATGGCACTTCGCGTCCTTCTTCCCTTCGGGGATGATGGCGCGGGCATGACATCCCGGGCAGACCACGTGGGGCTCGCGCACGACGCTCCAGGCCGTCGGGCGATCGCCGCGGAGCTCGAGGTCTCCACGGTCAATGCGAATCTCGACGTGGTGCACGTCGAGCACGACGTATTCCTTCTGCGGGTTCTCCACCACTCGATACCAGGCCCCGCGCCGGAGACCCTGCCCTTCGGCTCGATCCCCGCGACTGCGGGCCCAGCCCATGTCAGCCATGCTTTCCTCGGACGAGTACGAGAATCGCAGCCTGTGGCACGACGAGGTAAGTCTTGCCCTCGAAAGTGATTTCGACGGCGGCTTTCCGGAAGAACAGTGCGTAGTCCCCCATCTCGGCCTGCATCGGGAGGTATTTCACCTCGGCGCCCCCGCCGTGGATCTTCCACGGCTCCTCGTCCATGCTGGCGGGCTCGGCCATCGGTGTGCCGGGGCCGGTGGCGATGATCCGGCCACCTTGCACCTGGCGTCCCTCGATCGCGGAGGGGGGCAGATAGAGGCCGACATTCGTGCGCTCCTCCCCTTCCTCGGGGGAGATGAGCACGCGGTCGCCAACGACGATCAGACGCTTCGGGTCATCCGACACACGAGATGAGTAGCCCCGTTTGGCCTTTTTGCGCAAGTCGCAAGGGGCCAGTGACCCCCGTCACGCCCTCGTTGCTTGACTTGTCCGGTCCCGTTTATAACAATGTGCCCGCCTCGATGTGAATGCCGTCCTATCCCGCGGGAGGGCTCTTCCGATGCAAGAGACAGTCGCCACCGGCGCACAGACCCAACAGTGGGCCTTCATCATCTCACAGCTGTTCGACTGGGTGATGGCCGGGCTGGCGTGGATCGTTCCATTTCAGGCCCGAGTGTTTGGATTCGTGCTCAAGGGCGACTCGTTCTGGAGCCTTGCCGGGGTGTCCGTCCTGTTGCTCCTGCCCGCAGCCGCGTTCATCGCGGGGGTTTGGGGCACGATGGTGTCCCTCTACACGATCCCGTTCCGCCTGGGACGTTCGGTGACGCTCATGCAGTCGGTGGCGCTGGCCTGGTGGGACGCGCTGCGCATGGTGTGGTTCTATTGGGCCGGCCTCGTCAAGTTTTTGCTCGTGCTCGTGGGTTGGATCTGGGGCCTCCTCAAACTGAGCGTACAGCTTGTCTGGGGCACGCTGAAAGGCGCGATCACCTCACCGCTCGCCATGCTGGACGCGACGTCGCGCCGGCCGGGCGTTCCGTGGGCGGCGTTCGTCATGCTGATCGTGTGGTCGGCGGTCGAGGCTACGATCTTCACGTTTACGCTGCGGCCCACGATCAGCGAGCTGCTGGCCGATCTGACCGGCTATGAAGTCAATGCGTTCGCCCTCGTGCTGCTGCTCTGGATATTCCTCGCCATCATCATCGCCGGCAGCTTTGCGTGTATTCAGGTGCTCAATGACGCCATCAAAGAGCGGCAAACCGGCAATATCATCTTCATGATCATTGTCGAGATCGCGGTCGCGATGTTCGAAGTGCTGTTCCTCTATCGCGAGCTGGTGGATGCCATGACACCGTGGCTCGCGCAGCAGGGTGTCACCCTGGGCGTCGTGGGCACACTCGGACTGGCGTTCTTCGCGTGGGTCGGTGTGCGCGGCATGACCTGGTTCCTGTTCGGCCGCTTCGGCGCGCCGGCCTTGATTGCGGTGCTCAGCCGCCAGCCGTTGACGGTCGAGGGAGCGGGCAGCCACGGCGCCGCGCCGGTGATGGCCGACTACTGGAAAGGCCCGATCGCCGCGCTCAAGGCCGAGCGCGAGTGGTTCCGCAAGGAAGGGCGTGAGCTATTTGAGCTCGTCTCGCTGCCCGTGCTCCAGGTCGTCGCCTCGGGACTGAATTTCCTGTTCGTCTTATTTACCGGCCGCGGGCACTTCACGCTGCCGTTCAAGTCGATCGACGACGTGCTCGCGGCCACGCATTTCCCGGCCAGAACGAGCGCGGAGGTGGCCCGTCCATGAAACGCGCCGCATTACTGTTTCTCGGTCTTTTGGCCTGCAAACCGCCGGCCAACGCCCCACCGCCGCGTTCGACGCTCGTCATTGGCCTCGATGTGTCCGGCTCGTTCCGGCAAAGCGGGGATTTCGACAAGAGCATCCAGTTCGCCGCCCTGTACATCTACGGGCACCTGAATGGATTGGGCAAGCTACGGCAACCGACCGACGTGTTCGTGGGCTCGCTCGGCGGGCAGCAGGTGGGTCAACCCAAGAGCTTCCATCCGATTCAGGACTTGTCTGGGAAGTCGGTCGAGCAGATCGCCGCCGACCTGCGGTCCTGGTTCCCGGAAACCGATCCGATCACGGACTTCAACACCTTTTTCAATCGCGTCGCCGTCCACGTCCGGCGGCAGAACCTCGTGCTCTCTCCGCTGAGCATTGTCATGTTCTCCGATGGGGAGCCCGACTTTCCGGGAGCGGGCCGTCTCACACCGGACGAGCGGTATCGTAAGATCGATCTCAGCCCGCTGGAGTATCTGTCGCGCAGCGTGACGGTGCGACTGCTTTACGCCACGCCGCGCGTGGCGCAATTGTGGGAGCGGCAGGTTCCGCACAAGCGGGTCCGCATCTGGACGCAGGACACGCAAGTGATGCAGGGATGGGAGCGTCACGTGCTCGTAGGGGCGCCGATGGAACAGCAAGACTCCCTGTGGAGCTGGATGCAGCAGATCGTGGACTTCCGCGTGCGCCGCGGCAAGATCCTCTAACAAAAACGATCGAAGGCCGCAGTCAGGTCGGCCGCGATGTCACGGGCATTGCGGCCTTCGATGTTTTTACGTTCCAGCATGAAGGCCAGCTTGCCGTCCTTGAATAACGCGATCTGCGGCGACGACGGCGGATAGCCCGTGAAATAGCCGCGCGCGCGGGCCGTCGCATCGGCATCCTGCCCCGCAAATACGGTGACCAATCGCGCCGGCCGGCGCTCATGCTGAATGGCGAGCGCCGCCGCGGGCCGCGCGTTGCGAGCCGCACAGCCACATACAGAGTTGACGACGACCAGCGTAGGTGCCCGCTCGCTGGTTAAAACGGCGTCCACCTCCGCGGGCGTTCGTAGCTCCTCAAAGCCCAGGCGGGTCAGCTCCTCCCGCATCGGGCGCACCAGCTCCGGATCGTACATTGGGACGTTGAGATTCCGCATCGGCTTCCTTTCACTTCTTGAGAAACGCCGACAGCGCCGCCCGGAAGTCGGGCGTGCTGCGACTCACGGCGTTGACATCGGCACCAAGGCGCAGTCCGTCGTCGAAATCTAGCCCATCCAGCTGATAGAATTGCTGCTTGGTGAACGCGAGCGCTGACGGACTGGCTTCCGCGAGCACGCGCAGCACCTCGCCCGCTTGCTCCTCGAAGTCCGCGTCCTCATACACCCGCGACGCGAGCCCCAGCGCCGCGGCTTCCGTACCGTCCAACACCCGGCCGCTCGTCGCCAGGTCAAAGGCAATTTTCTCGCCTACCGTCCGCCGCAGCATCGTCATCACGATCGCGGGCACGAAACCGCGCTGTACCTCCGGATAACCGAACTGCGCCGACTCCGCCGCCAGTACCAAGTCGCACGCCGTCGCCAAGCCGCAGCCGCCCGCCAGGGCGCGTCCTTGCACCACCGCGACGACGGGTTTGGGCAGCCGGCGCATCCGTACGAAGATCTCGGCGAAGTGGAGGGCCGCCTGGCGGTTCTGCTCCAACGTATGATCGGCCGAGGCCAGGAGCTCGTTGAGATCCATCCCCGCGCAGAAGTCTCGCCCCGCGCCCCGCACGGCTACCACCCGCACCGCGCTATCGAGTTCCGCCCGCTCCAGTGTCGCCAGCAGCGCGTCGATCATGCTGGTGTCGATCGCATTGCGCTTGTCCGCCCGGTTCAGCGTGGCGGTGAGCACACCGCCCGCCACATTTACCAGCACGCGATCGCTCAACGGCGCACCTCGATCTCCATGCGCAGCAGCGCGGTCGAGAACACCTTGCCTTGCGCATCGGTCTTGAGGGAGATCGTGCCGCCGCCGTCGAGCGCGCCGTGCAGCAGGAAATTGAGTGCGTGCAGATTGGGCAGCTCAAAGCGTTCGACAGGTCCCGTGATCATGCCCTTAAAATGCCGTGCCACGCGCGCCGCCGTCACCTGCTTCACGAGGATCGGATAGTACTCGGGCTTGCGGGCAATCAGACCGACGTTGGCGGTGTCTCCCTTGTCACCCGAACGGGCATGGGCCAAATCCAACAGGCGGAGAGTGCGTGCCCTCGGCCGTCGTTTTGTCATGCCTCGATCAGCTCCACCGCCGGCTCCACCATCCGCTTGTCGATCAGCGCCGGCCAGTAGGCGACGATCTCCTCGGGTTTCGGCCGTCCTCCCGCGAACCCTGTGACGCTCGGCGGGCCGTTGAGAATGAGGGGCGCAATCTCCCGCGTGAAGCGATCCACCGACTCTTTGTTCGGAGAGCGGACCCCGATTCGCAGCTGCACTTCGGGAATGGCGGACGTATCCAGCCCCTTCATTGCGAGAGGCCCGTGCGTCGCGTTCGCACCAACGAACTCGGTGTGGATCGCCTCGAACTCGAGCCGCAGATCACGCAGACGTTGGCGCAGAATGCGATCGGCCGCTTTCGCCTTCTCCAGCGCATCCGGCCAGGCATAGACCAGCGTGCCGATCGCCTTGTAGCCGTAGAAGTAGGCGATCGAGACTTTGAGCTTATCCGTCGCCGGTTTGCCCCGGACACCTGACACCCGGACCCTGTCCTTGCTCACCTGAGCGAGTTGAATAGTCGTGAAGTCCGCGACCCCGTCCGGCGTGATATAGGAGCGCGGATCGCCCATCTCATACACGAGTTGCTCCGTGACGCAGGCGACGTCGATGCGGCCGCCCGTGCCGGGATGTTTGACGAGATCGAATGTGCCGTCAGCCCGCGCTTCGACGATCGGGTAGCCGACGTCCGCGAGATTCGGGATTTTCTGCCAGTCGCTGAGGCAATTGCCGCCGCTGGCCTGCGCACCGCACTCGATGATATGGCCGGCCACGGTGCCGGCCGCGATTCGGTCCCAGGCATCCGCTGCCCACCCGAAGGCATGCATCAACGGCCCCAGCGTCAGCCCGGTGTCGGTCACACGGCCGGTAATCACGACCTGCGCACCACGCTTGAGCGCCTCGACAACCGGCGCAGCGCCCAGGTACGCGTTAGCGGAGAGTACCCGGTCGCGCACATCGTGCAACGGCCGGCCGGTATCGAGGTTCTTGAGATCGTGGCCACGCGCGATCAGGCCATCGAGCCGCCCCAGCAAATCGTCGCCTGTCACAACCCCGATCCTGAGCTTGCGCGCCAGTCCAAGCCGTCGCGCTGCCTCGGCCACCGCCATGGCGCAAGCGCGTGGGTTTACACCCCCCGCGTTGGCGGTGACTTTGATTCCCCGCTCCACCACCGTGGGCAGGATGCGCTCCATCTGAGTGACGAAATCGGTGGCGTAGCCACGTGCGGGATCACGGGATTTCTGCTTCTGGAGGATGGACATCGTGACTTCGGCGAGATAGTCCATCATGAGGTAATCCACCGGTCCGCCCGTCACCTGGCGGTACGGCGCCTCCAACCAGTCTCCCCAGAATCCTTGTCCCCCCGCGACCCGCACCGTCGCCGCACCCGAGCTCACCGTAACCCGCTCGCTCCGCGCGAGCCCGCCGGGGCCGCAGTGCGCCGCGCCGCGACCGCTCCGGTTAGCGTCGTCACACGAGTTTCGATCAGCGTATTGAATCCTTCGGGCAAATCGAGCGCTGGCGCGGTCGGCAATCGGACAACACTCCGCCCGCCCGCCACGACGGACAATGAACCCCCTTCTCCGACGGGCTCGTCGGGGCCCAGGAAGCGGACGCGTGTCGTCCCCCGCCATTGGTGCCCAGGGAGGCGGGCAAAAGCGGGATACAGCTCGACGGTGAGTGGGACTCCAGTGAGCGAGTCCGACAGGGCAAGGCTCAGCCGCCCGAACGCGTAGTTCATCGGCTGATTCCCACCGCGCACCTGTTGTCCGACCGAGTCATAGACGGTGACGGAGAAATCGGTGAGCTCGTCCCACAGGCTGGACGGCAGCTCGACATCGATCTCCATGCGCTTCGCCCAGCGTGGCGGACGTATCTGCAGCGATTCGGCCGCCTGGCCTCGGCCAGCGACTGGATACCTGCGCTCCGCCCCAACGAGGCGATAGACGACCTCGCCCGTGACGGTATTCCCTTGCCCACCGAGCACGCTGGAGGCCTCGAGGCCGCCACCCTGCTGGGCCAACGCGAGCGTGACCGGCCCAAGGTCGGCACGCACGGTTGCGGTCGCCGCCGCGAGCGGTGGAGCAACGACGTCGAGCTCATAGACACCGGCGACCATGTCTTCCGCTCGCACGGTGATACTCGCCGTGCCGGACTCCTCCGCTCCGATATCGATCTCGTCCGGCGCCGAGCGGGCAGGAGCGCCATCGGGCTCGTAGAGCCGGACGCTCGCCTGCTCGCCCTGGGAATCGAGCAATGTCACGGTGACTCGCAGCGTCGCATCGGGCTGCGGCACGCGCAAGAAGTAACGTTGCACGGCCGCCGGTCCGATTCTGCGGCGCTCGTCGAACAGCGCTTTGGCCGCCAAATCCGTGGGAACGATCACCGTATTCACGAGCGTAAAGAGCGGACCGGCAGTCGTGTCGCGGGGATTCAGCGCGGTGACCGTGCCCACGTACACACCCGGTGTCACGAGGGCGCTGCGCTTGTAAGTCACCGGGATCTCGGTTGCGCGGGGGGCGGCCTCGACGGTGTCGTCCACCCTGAGCCACGGCACGTCGGCGCGCAGCGCGAACTGCGCCGCGCGCAATCCCGCCAGGTGACGAACGGTGAACGTTTCGATGCTATCCTGAGCTCCGGCAAATCCATTGCGCCGGAACGCGGCCGAGACGCCCGTGGTTGCGCGCACGCGGTATACCGAGCCCTGATGCCCGCCTTCGAGCCACTGGTAGGCGGCTTCGAGTGCGGGAACGCCGGCTCCGTCTTCGATCGCGCGGGCCGCATTGAACGGGCGTGCCGAGACCCGGAGCGCCTGCACGATTTCCGCGGCACTGGCGCGCCGGCCCTCTTGGACCAGGGCCGACGCGAGACACGCGGCGAGGCCGGCGGCGTGGGGCGACGCCATGCTGGTACCGCCTTTGATTTCGTTGCCCGTATTCCAGCGCGGCACGCTGGAAAACGCGACGCCGGGAGTCACGAGGTCGGGTTTGCCGAGCTCGCCGCCACGGGCGCTGAACCACGCCAGAATGTCGCGGGCCGGCGGGACGCCTGGCTGCGGAGCCTGCGCGAAGATGCCGGGGTAGCTCGCGCCGACTGACAACGCGAGGTCCGCGGACCCCGGGAAGCCCACCGTGGAGAGTCCCGGCCCATCGTTGCCCGTCGCGATGGCGAAGGTCAGCTCCGGGTGCGCAAGCAGGAAGGCGTCCGTAATCGAGTCGATGACGGCGCGTCCCTCGTGCTCGTTGCCGACGCCAAAACTCAGGTTCAGCACCAGCGGCAGATTGCGCTGCGCCGCGTAGCGAGCCGCGTAGTCCATCGCGCGCATGATGCTGCCGTGAACCGTGACGGCGCCGCGTGCATTGTTCGAGATCTTGAGACCGATGAGCTGCGCGCCTGGAGCGACGCCGTTGAATCCGCTCACGTTGAAGAGGTTGTATCCCGCCGCGATGCCGGCAACGTGGGTGCCGTGACCAGATGTGTCGAAGAACAGATCGAGGACCGGCGCACTATCCGCTTCGGTGAAGTTTGCAACGATCGTCAGCGGTTTCTTGCCGAGGGCGATCATCTCTCGACCCTGGCGATAGTCGTGCAGCGGCATTTCGTCTTCGAACGTGCCGTCGAGATTCGTGTCGAGGAACGCCACCCAGCCGTCCGATGCTTTGACGACCACAACCGGAAACTCGTCGGTGTTGCGGCCGTTGCCGTTTACGTCGGCCGCCGGCAGCCGGCCCAGCGGCAGCTCCCGGAACACGCCGCGATACCAGGTCGTGGCCGTCGTCAGGCGTCCGATCCGGGCCGCACCGCGCAACTCGCTGTCGACTGGCGCGGCGAAGGGCGTGAGCGCGACCCGTCCTTCTCCGGAAAAGTCGCGCAGCTCGATGACTTTGGGCGCGCCCGTACTGGTGACGATCAGCCCGGGGACGTTGGGGTCGACGCCGCTGTCGAGGATCGCGATGAGCACGCCGCGGCCGTCATACGTGGGATGTGCCACGCGGAACACATCCACACCCGTGCTCTTCAGCGGCATCAGGCCGAGCATGTACGCGAGGGCGGGATCGACCGCGGGCGCGCGGCTGCCATCGGCCGGCACGGCCGTGATGGGCTCCGTAGGCGTCACCGGGATCGGCGTCTTCGTGCCCGGGGGGACCTTGGGGGCGACCCCTTTCGTGGTGGCGCAGGCTGCCGCGAGGGCGAGGAGCACGATCGGGAATTGCTTCATCACGTGAGGCTCGGCAGTGCAAAGGCCCCGAGATGGGGGCCGGTGAATTCGGTGGACACCTCGAGGAGAAACGCGAGCGTGTCGCGCGTGTCCTCGGGCGTGAGAATCACATCAACAAAACCACGAGCGCCGGCGAATTTGGCGTCGAGCTGGTGCTCGTAATCGGCCCGCATCGCCTCCACGGCGGCGGCATTGTCGGGCTTGGCGGCGTCGGCGCCGTACACCGCCTGGATCGCCGACTCTCCCTCCATCACACCCATGCGGCCGGTCGGCCACGAAACGATGAAGTCGGGATCGAAACCCTGCCCCGCCATCGCGTAGTAGCCGGCACCCGACGCGTGATTGACGGTGAGGACGAGCTTGGGGACTGTTGCCGTCGCCATGGCTTCGACGAACCGCGCCCCCGCTCGGATGATACCCGTATGCTCCGCCTCGGTCCCGACCATAAAACCGGAAACATCCTGGATGAACAGCAGCGGCAGCCGCTCCCGGTCGGCGTTTTCGATGAAATACGCAACCTTTTCCGCGCTCTCCGTATAGATGATGCCCCCGATCCTCGGGGCTTCGTTCTTCTTCTTGCCCTTGATCACCCCACGCGAGTTGGCGATCACTGCCACCGGCCGTCCCTCGATTGCGCCATGCCCGCAGATCATTTCGGGGGCGACATCCGGCTGGAATTCGTCCAGGCGTCCCGCGTCGAATAGGCACTCGAACAGCGCTCGCACGTCGTAGCTCATCCGATGATCGACCGGAATCAGCTCGTACAGCTCTTTCGTAGCGCGCTTGGGCGCCGGATAGGTGCGCGGCATTCGGGGTGCATGGGGCAGTCGGCCGACGTACTCACGAATGCGGGCGAGGCAGTCTTTGTCGTCCTTCGCGCGGTAGTGCGCAACTGCGCTCACGGCCGTGTGCGTCGCCGCGCCACCCAATGATTCCGCATCGACGACCTGGCCGGTCGCCCCCTTGACGAGGTTCGGGCCGCCGAGGCCCATGAACGACGTGCCGTCCACCATGAAGATCACGTCCGACAGCGCCGGCAAGTAGGCGCCGCCCGCAATGCAGGGGCCCATGACCGCGGCGATCTGCGGGACCTTGAGATAGCGGCGCATGATCGAGTTGTAGTAGAAGATCCGGGCGGCGCCATACTGCCCCGGGAAGACACCTCCCTGATACGGCAGATTCACGCCCGCCGAATCGACGAGGTAGATGATCGGGATGCGTTGGCGCATCGCGATCTCTTGCGCGCGCAGCATCTTTCTGATCGTCTCGGGCCACCACGAGCCGGCCTTGACCGTCGCATCGTTGGCGACCACGACGACCGGGCGCCCGCCGACCCGACCGAGTCCCGTCACGACGCCGGCGGCGGGCGCCTGTCCATCGTACTGATCCCAGGCGACGAGCAACCCGATTTCCAGCCACGGGCCGTCCCGGTCGAGCAACTCCGTGACCCGCTCGCGGGCGGTCAGCTTTCCTTGATCGTGCTGGCGTTTGATGCGCTCCGCGCCACCTCCCTGTTCGAGGCGCGACCGGAGCTTCTTGTACTCGTCGCTGAGTGTCTTGAGGCGGCTCACGCGGCGACGTGCTCCGCCGCCCACTCCTGGATGTATTTGATGAGATCCGACGTCGGCGTGCCCGGGCCGAATAGCTTGCCCGTCCCCTGTGATTCCAGCGTGCTCATGTCTTCAGGGGGGATGATGCCGCCGCCGGTCAAGAGTACGTCCTGCCGACCGGCGGCGTCGAGCAGTCTGCGGACGCGAGGGAACAGCGTCATGTGCGCACCCGACAGGATGGACAGACCGACGACGTCCACATCCTCCTGGATCGCCGCCTGGGCGATCATCTCCGGCGTCTGATGCAGGCCGGTGTAGATCACTTCCATGCCCGCGTCGCGCAGCGCGGCCGCAACCACCTTCGCGCCGCGGTCATGCCCATCCAATCCGGGCTTTGCCACCAGAATCCGGATCGGCCGACGGCGGGGCGCCATCAGGAGCGGAAGCGCAGCAGCGCCGCGAGGCCATCCACGACACGGCGTGCTTTCTCGTCGTAGAGGACATCCACCTGCGCGCGCTGACCCAGCGCCTCTTCTATCGCCTCATCAATTCGGAGATCGCCATCATGACCGTCGGCTAGCAGCGTGCGCACCTGTCCCCGGCCGAGCGCCTTGAGCGTCACGTCTATGCCATTCACGGCCCATCCCAACGGCACGCCGTCCGTGACCGCATCGGCGTGCGCGCGCTCCCAGGCGCGCTCGCGCTCTTCCCGCAGCACCAGCGTGGCATCCCGGACTTCGGCCGCCGTGGCGTTCTTGGGATTGAGCTTTACCACACCGAGCACGAGGTCGTGGACATAAGTGTGAAGGTGCGGAATCACCGCACCGGCGTCCACGCCCACGCTGCCCAGCACGATGCCTACCAACGGTTTGTTGCGATTGACCTGGAAAACCCGATCGGCGATTTGCGCGTACAGCCGCTGCTTCTCCGTGCGGATCCGCATGTGATAGTTGTGCTCGCCGGCGCTTCCCGCCGGCGTACCGGCCCGCGCCATCACTTGCCGTTGCTCGCCACCACGGAATCGGCTGGCGCGCGATGACTCGACGCCCGCAAGCCCGGTCAGCTCCACGCAGTCGTACGCGGTCACCTCGAAGAAGCGAGCCGCGGTGCGATCGTACACGACAGCCAGAATGGTGCCGAACTCTTCCTCGAGTACCAGCAGCTCGCGCACGAGGGGTTCGTGCGCCACTGCGAGGCGCGAACGATGCACATGGGGAAGCGGCAGCGCTTCGAACAGGCCCAGCTCCCGCGACGCAAAAATGGCGATCGCGCGAGCGCGAGGCAGGTGGTTCGGCTCCTCGAGGAAATCGAGTACTTGCCGCAGACTACGGGTAATCGCCTCGCGGTCTTCGCGCGTGAGCGTCTGGCGCGCGAGCGCCGATTCCCGCTCCCGCACCCGGTTTTTCATCTTGATGAGATACTTGCCGCGCGTACGATCGCGTGGCTCGAGCTTCAGGTAGCAGGTCACAACCCAGTGACGGCCGGGCTCGATGGCGGCGAGCCGCGCAACCGCGTCCCGCGCGTCCTGTTCAGTGATTGCGGCGGGTAGTGCGCTCATGGCCTAGAAGAAGACGGGTTCGCGGTATGCCCCCCACACGCGTTCCAGCGCGTGGCGGATCTCGTAGAGCGTGGCGTATGCACGCGCACAGTCCAGCATCGGGCCGATGACGTTGTGATCGGACTCCGCCGCCTGCCGCAACGCCTCGAGCCGGCGCTCCACCAGCTCGTTGTCGCGCTCGGCACGCAGCCGCGCCAGCCGCTGCCGCTGCTGGTCCTCGGCATCATTCGAAACTTTGAGGATTTCGACGGGATGATCGTCGTCGGAGAGGAACTCATTGACCCCCACGATCACCTGCTCGCCCAACTCCACTTGACGCTGGAACGCGGCGGCCGACTGGGCAATCTGGCGCTGGAACCAGCCGCTCTCGATTCCCCGGACGACCCCGCCGATCGACGCGATCTCGGCGAACAACGCCTCTGCTTCGCACTCCAGCTGGTCCGTGAGCGCTTCGATGAAATAGGAACCGCCCAGCGGATCGATGACTTCGGCGACGCCGGTTTCGTGAGCCAGGATCTGCTGAGTCCGGAGCGCGACCTGTACGGATTGTTCGGTGGGAAGGGCCAGCGTCTCATCGAGGGAATTCGTGTGGAGCGACTGCGTACCGCCGAGTACGGCCGCGAGCGCCTGATAGGCAACGCGCACGATGTTGTTCAGCGGCTGCTGCGCCGCGAGCGTGACGCCGGCGGTCTGGCTGTGGAAGCGCATCATCCAGGAGCGTGCCTGACGCGCGTGGTACCGCTCCCGCATGTGACGCGCCCAGATGCGGCGCGCAGCCCGCAGCTTGGCGATCTCTTCGAAGAAGTCGTTATGAATGTCCCAGAAGAAGGAAAGGCGGGCGGCAAAGCTGTCGATGTCGAGCCCGCGGTCGATGCCCCGCTCCACGTACGTGAACCCGTTCGCGAGCGTGAACGCGAGCTCCTGTGCCGCCGTCGCGCCCGCTTCGCGAATGTGATAGCCGGAGATCGAGATCGTATTCCAGAGCGGCGTGTGTTTCGCACCCCACTCGAACATGTCCACGATGACTTTGAGCGCCGGCTCGACGGGATAGACCCAGGCGTGCTGGGCCATATACTCCTTGAGGATGTCGTTCTGGACCGTGCCGCGCAGCTTCGCGATCGAGACGCCCTGTTTTTCGGCCGCGGCGACATAGAAACAGAAGAGAATGGCCGCCGGGCCATTGATCGTCATGGACGTCGAGACCTGATCGAGCGGGATCCCGTGGAACAAGGCCTCCATGTCCGCCAGCGACGAGATGGCGACGCCGCATTTCCCGACCTCGCCCTCCGAGCGCGGATGGTCGGAGTCGTAGCCCATCAGCGTGGGAAAGTCGAAGGCAACGGAGAGCCCGGTCTGCCCGTGCTCGAGCAGGAACTTGTAGCGGCGGTTGGTATCGGTGGCGCTGCCGAAGCCGGCAAACTGGCGCATCGTCCAGAGCTTGCCGCGGTACATGGTCGGATGAATGCCGCGGGTGAAGGGATACTCACCGGGACGGCCCAGCTGCCGCTCGGCGTCGAATCCGTTGAGGTCGGCGGGCGTGTACACCGGTTTCTTCTGGATGGTCATGTGCCGTTCCTCACCTGATCCAGCACCTCGGCCGCTACCTCGTACGGGCTGCGCGTTCCGGCTGCGACGTCGTCGAGTCGCTGCGCCACCAACTCTTCCGCCCGTGTCTTATCCCATACCCATTGCCGAATGGCGCGGTTCACGACGGCGCGCGTGCGGGCTGCCAGCCGACGTTTTCGACGCTCGACCAGCTTTCCGGTGCGCTCGAGATATTCGTGGTGGCGCTCGAGAGCGGTCAGGAGATCGGTGATGCCCTCCCCCTTCGGAGCGACCGTCATGAGGACCGGAGCCTCCCAGTCCGACGGTCCGACGGCCTGACGGCCTGACGGCCGAGAACCCGCTGTTGACCGTCCGGCCGTCCGGCCGTCCAGCCGTCCATGATGCGCAGGTACGTGGGCAAATGCGTTGCCGCGCCGTATTCCCAACATCACTTCGACCTCTTGCTTGAGCTTATCAGCGCCCGGGCGATCGCTCTTGTTGATCACGTACAGCTCGGCGATTTCCATTACCCCGGCTTTCAGCGTTTGGATGCCGTCGCCCGATTCGGGAACGAGCACCAAGACTGTCGTTTCCGCAGTCGCGGCGACGTCGAGCTCAGTTTGGCCCACCCCGACGGTCTCGATGAGGATGCGGTCGAATCCGAACGCCTCGAGAACGTCCGCGACCTCTTCGGTCGTGGTCGCGAGGCCGCCCTGGGCGCCCCGCGTCGCCATGGACCGAATGAACACGCCGGGATCGAGACTCACCGATTCCATGCGAATGCGGTCACCGAGCAGCGCACCCCCGGTGAAGGGGCTGGTGGGATCGACGGCGATCACGGCGACCTTGAGGCCGCGCTCGCGATAGGCCCGGATCAGCTGCTCGGTGAGCGTGCTCTTCCCCGCCCCCGGCGGCCCGGTGATACCGATGCGATGGGTGCTCCCGCGCCCGACGCGCGCGTGCAGCCGAGACAGGATCTGCTCGAAGCCCTCGCGCTGGTTCTCGACGAGACTGATGGCGCGCGCGAGAGACGCGGTGTCGCCCCGCGTCAGTCCCTCGAGCACCTTGTCGAGCCGCATACGCTCTAAGGATAACGGCGGGGTCGCCGTCACAGGAGGGTTCCGCGAAGAATCAGGCTGGCCATCGTGAAATAGATGACTAGTCCCGTGACGTCGACGAGCGTCGCAACGAAGGGGGCCGAGGCGCTGGCCGGGTCAAAGCCGAGGCGCCGCAATATGAAGGGCAGGATCGAGCCGGTGATCGTGCCGAACGTCACCACCCCGATGAGGCTGATGAAGACGGTGAGGGCCACGAGCAGATAGTGCTCGCCGTAGATCCCCGTGATCGCATGCCACAGCGTGATGCGCAGGAAGCCGATGGTACCGAGCACGGTGCCGAGCACGAGCCCGGCGGCCAGCTCGCGGCGGATGACCCGCCACCAGTCGCGCAGGCGTACCTCACCCAACGCCATGGCGCGGATGACCAGGGTCGAGGCCTGCGAGCCTGAGTTCCCGCCGCTCGAGATGATGAGCGGCACAAAGAGAGCCAGCACCACGGCCCTCGCGATCTCTTCCTCGAAGAACGCCATGGCGGTGGCCGTCAACATTTCGCCGAGGAACAGGGCGGAGAGCCAGCCGGCGCGCTTGCGTACCATCCGCGCGAACGCGGTCTTGAGATACGGCGCGTCGAGCGCCTCGGAGCCGCCGAGTTTCTGGATGTCCTCTGTAGCCTCCTCCTCGACGACCGCGACGACGTCGTCCGCGGTGACGACGCCCTTCATCCTGCCGCCCGCATCCACCACCGGCGCCGCCGCGAGGCTGTGCTCGGCGAATAGGCGCGCGACGGCCTCTTGATCGGCCTCCTCGGGGATGGTGATGACGTCTGTGTCCATGACATGCCCGACGCTGGTGGTGGGATCCCGTGCGATCAGATCGGTCAGTCCCACCTGCCCGCGCAGCCCGCCCTGCGCATCGAGGATGTATGCGTAGCTCGGAATGTCTCGGCCGGCGCGCTCCTGCGCCTGCCGGCGGAAATAGCCCAACGCCTCCGCGACGGTCATGTCGGGGCGTACCCGAATGTAGCGCGGATTCATGAGGCCACCCGCCTCATCCTCGGCATACGCCAGCAGGGCGGATACTTCGGCGCGCGTCGGCTCATCGAGGAGGGCGAGCAACCCCGCGCGCTGGTCCTCTGGGGCCGCCTGAATGAGGTCGGCCACGTCGTCCGGCGCAAGCAGGCGAATCCAGTGACGACGCTCCGGCGCCGATAACGCGAGCAGCAGATCGGCCTGCTCCGCGGCGCTCAGATCGAAGAAGAACTCGTGACCGACATCGTGGGGAAGCTGTCTCAAGCGGCGCGCTCGCTCCGCCGGGGCGAGGGTCGGCCATTCCTCCGCGACCCCGAGATAGGTAAGGGCGGCCTTCCTTACCATGGCTCAGTCCGGACGATCCAGCGGGTGCACGCGCACCGGGCCGGGCCGTACCGCGATGCGTTCGACCCGCGTCGCGCTCGCGGCGAGGACGTCGAATTCGAGTCCCTTGAGCGTGAAGCGCTCCCCGGCGCGGGGGATGCGGCCCAAGGCTTGAATGAGCAATCCGCCTACCGTCTGCGCACCCCCGCCGAGCGTGACGCCGACCTTCTCGGCCAGCTCGGTGGCCAGCGTGCTGCCCTCGACCTCCACGATCGTGGGCGTCGCGGGTGGTGGCGATGTGGGCTCAAACAGCTCGCTCACCAGGTCGTTGAGCAGATCTTCGAACGTGATCAACCCAGCCGTGCCGCCGAATTCGTCGAGCACGACGGCCAGGTGGCGCCCGCCGCGCTGCATCTCCAGCATCAGGTCCGCCGCGCGCATCGTGCCCGGGACCGAGAGCGGCGGCCGGACCAATACGGGGTCTTCCGGCTGGCGACCCAACAGATCGAGTGTATGGGCGACGCCGACCACCTCGTCCAATGAACCGCGGTAGACGGGATAGCGGCTGTAGCCGGACTGTTGCAGAACGTGCGCTGCCTCAGCGGTTGCCAGCCCCTCCGGGAAGGCGACCATGGCGGTGCGCGGCGTCATCAGCTCGCGCACCGGACGGTCTGAGAAGGCCAGGACTCCGGAGACGACGGCCATTTCATCGGTCCCGGCGAGTGCCTCCGTGTCGGCGCTGGTGAGGAGCGCCGCCAACGTGGTCCGCGTAGACTGCTCCCGCCGCGGAATGAACGGCGAAAGCGCCACGCCGAGACGCTCCATCCAGGGAACGGCGCGTGCGACGAGCGACTCCGCCCAGCGCCGGCCGAACACGCGTGGGACCAGGTAGGCCGCACTGATGAAGAGTGGGACCCCGACCGTGATCGTGAAGACACCGAGGAACGTCGGCGTCGTGGCGGCCAGCAACGCCGGAATCGCGCCGGCGGCGAGCAGCACGCCCAGCGTGGTGAGCGTGTTGGCGGTCGCCAGCGTCCGCCCGGGGTTCTGGAGCGCGCCCACGCTCGCCGCCGATCCGCGCAGCCGATAGGCGACCCAGCGAGTCAGCTCGTGCTGGCTCACGGCGGCGGCCGCAACGCCGATGGCTGCCGAAACGCCGGCCACCAGCAGGCCGAGGAGCAACACGACCAGGGCGACGCTCACCGCTTCTCGAACGACACTTGGGTGACGCGCCGCTGCTCCACCTGCTCCACGACGACGCGATAGCCGTCCAGCGTCAGCTCGTCGCCGGGCCGCGGCACGCGCCCCAGGACGGAATACACGAGGCCGCCCACGGTGGACACTTCAGCGTGCGCAATGGTGGTGCCGAGTGCGGCCGACAGCTCGTCCAGACTGACGCCCCCATCCACCCAGATCCGGCCACCGTCACGGCGAATCGTCGGCGTCGTCTCGGTATCGTGCTCGTCGCGGATCTCACCCACGATCTCCTCGAGGATGTCTTCGCGCGTGATCAGGCCGGACGTGCCGCCGAACTCGTCGACGACGATGGCGATATGCGCGGGCGTCCCCTGGAAGTCCCGCAGCTGACTGTCGAGCGTCTTGGTTTCGGGAACGAACGCCGCCGGCCGCACCAGCGACTGCCAGCGCGTTCCCGGCTCGGCGAGCCCCATCGCGATGGGGACGAGATCCTTCGCGAACACCACCCCGCTCACGTTGTCCGGCGAGCCGTCGAGCACGGGCAGACGCGTGTGCTGACTTTGCCGGAACGTTTCCAAGACTTCCTCGGTCGCGACCGAGATGTCGACGCCGGTCATATCGAGGCGCGGCGTCATCACCTCATCCACGGTAGTATCCGCCAGCGTGAAGACGCCGAGCAGCATATCGCGCTGCGCGATGCCGAGGTCGGGCTGTAAGGGCCGCGGCGTCTCGACGAGGGTGTGCAAGCCGCGATCCGCCCACGCGAGCAGCCAGAGCAGCGGGCCGAACGGCGCGAGTGTGCGGCGGGCGAGCGGCAGCGCCGCCTCCGACAACTCGGGCGCGATGCGCGCCACGCTGCGGGGCAGCGCGTCGCCGACGACGAATAAGAGGAAGGTGCCGACGACGAGCGTGATCAGCGCCTCGGCCCACGGCCGTGTCCACCACGCGACGGCATTCGCGGTGGCCACCGCGCCGAGCACGAGCAACGCGAGGCGGGCGACGTGCAGCGCGCGGTGCAGCGGTACGCGGCGCTCAGCCGCGATCGGCGGTGCGTCGCCGAGGGTGTGGAGCGCTTCGCCCACGGCCGCTTCTTCGCCCAGCGCGAGCAGGGCCGCCCACACCCCGGCGCCCACGGCGGCCACGAGGCCGATAATGCGCAGCGTGGCTTCGGTTAGCATCAGCCGACTAGTCGTTGTACGTAACGTTCTTGGAGGCGCCACATCCGCGACCGCATGCGCCCAGAGCCCTCGGGATGATCATATCCCAAGACGTGCAGTGTTCCGTGGACGGCCAGCCGCACGAGTTCTTCCTTCATTCCGGAGCCGTTTCGTGCCGCGGCGGCTGCGGCGGCGGGGCAAATGTACACGTCGCCCAGCAACGTCCCGTCCGGCTGCGGCAGCGCATACGCGATCACGTCGGTCAGGCCGCGGCGCCCGGTGGCGCGGCGGTTGACGCGCCGCATCGCGGCTGCCGACAGCAACGTGATTTCGATGCGGGAACGGGCCCCCCCCGGCGCGCGTTCCCACGCCAGAACTCGTTGAGCGACTCGCATCAGCTGGTCAGCGCGCGGTTGCCGGCTGCCAGGCCGCACCAATGCCGCCACTGGACTCCGGATAATCAATGCGGTTGTGGTACATACCGCTGAGCACGACGAGGAACGCAGCCTTCACTTGCTCGATCTGCTGGAGTGTGAGCGGTGCTTCATCGAGCTGGCCCGCGTTCACCTTGGTCCGCACGATGTGATCGATGGCTTCCTCGATCTTCTGCGGCGTCAGGTCCTCGAGCACGCGCAGTGCCGCTTCGACAGAATCGGCGATCATCGCGATGGCCGTCTCCATCGAGCGTGGCTTGGGTCCGGGATAGGTGAAGTCATCGGGATTTCGCGCCTGCCCGCCATCCGCTTTTTTGGCTTTGTCGAGGAAGTAGGTGATCTCGGTTGTCCCGTGGTGCTCAGGGATGAACGCCGACACCGAATCGGGCAGATCGGCTTCCGCCGCCAACGCCAGTCCGTCCACGACGTGGGCCTTGATGATTTGCGCCGATTGCACGGCCTTGAGCCGGTCATGCGGGTTGTTGCCCGGGATCTGATTCTCGACGAAGAACAGCGGGTTCTTGACCTTGCCGATGTCGTGATAGTAGCACCCCACGCGACCGAGCAGCCCGTTCGCGCCGATCCGGTTGCACGCGGCTTCGACGAGATTCGCCATGGCCACACTGTGCGCGTACGTGCCGGGCGCCTCGAGCGACAGACGGCGCAGCAGCGGCCGGCTGGGGTCGGATAGCTCGAGCAGCGTGAGATCCGTGGTGATGTGCGTGACGGACTCCGCCACGGGCAACAGGAAGAACGTGAGACCTGCGGAGATCAGACCGTTCAACGCGCCCCACAGGCCGCGCAATCCGATCTCCTCGATCGGCCAGCCGCTTGCGAGGCCGAGTGCCAGCGCGCCGCTCAAGTATCCAGCCGCGATGATGAGCACCGGCGCGTAGAAGTTGCTGCGGCTGCGGAGCGTGCGGACCGAGAGTGCCGCGGTCACGCCTCCGACGACGCAGAGGAATGTCGCGGGGACGTCGTGAAACACGGGCTGTAATCCGATCACCACGGCCAGGATCATGGCGGCGATCATCGAGACGCGGCCGTTGAACAGCACCGTCATCATCATCGCCAGGAACGGCATGAAGACGATTTCCGGGTGCGCGGGATAGAATCGCGCGACCATCCCCGCCTGCGCCAGCAATACGGCGAAGAGCCCGCCGATCAGCGCGACTTGCTTGAAGTCGCGGTAGGTCTCGCGCCGGTAGAACAGGAGCAGCACCCAGAAGATCGCCAGAATCAGGGCGTCGCGAAGCAGCGGACCGATCACGCCGCGAATCGAGTACGTCGTCGCGGCGCCGCGGCGCAGCAGCTCCTGATGCAATGCGACGAGCCGCTCGTGCGCCTCGTTCGTCACTACCTCGTGCGGCGCGACGATCCGGTCGCCGGCGCGCACGATGTACTTGCTCGGATCCACGCTGCCGCGCAGCTCGTTGCGCCGCCGCTCGGTCTCGAGCTGCTTGGGGATCAACGTGGGCCGGAAGAACTGCCGTACCAGCTTCAGGTACAGCACGTCGCCCACGCTCGAGCCGGCGTCGGGATGGAGCTGTTTGGCCCGGCTCAAATACTGGGCGAAGGTGAGCACCTGGTCCCGTTGCACCGATGATTCCGTCGATCCCCGGCGCACGATCAGCTCGCGCGACTGCTCGACTTGCAGCACCCCGGGGCCCGTTACCCCCTGCGCCAGGGTGCGGTCGAAGAGTTTGTCGAGCGCTTGCTGCACGGCGCGCCGCTTGCCGCCTTTGGCCAGGTACGCCGCTTCCTGGGGCGTGAGCGGCACGCCGAATTCGCCGGCGGCGTGGATGATTGCTTGTGGGCCCTGATCGCTCGCGGCGTCCACGGCGGCGAAGAACGCCTCCATCGTGGTCGCCGTGCTGTCGTACACACGCTGGCGAAACTCGTAGATCGGTTTGGCCGACGCCGCGAGCTCCTCGGCCTCGCGCTGCAGCTCGTCTTCCGACTTGTTCACCACGAAGTTGAACGGCGCGATGATTTCCTTCTCGGCCCGGGCTCCCGGCTCGAGCAGCGGCGCGACATCGGCCGCGCCCGACGGGAACGAGACGTGCGCGATCAGGGCGAGCAGCGGCACCCACACCCAGCGCGCCGCGTGATACCGGACTTTCTCCTGCGTGGGAAGTTTCATCTCAACCCTGCGCATCCTCGGCGTAGGCGCGGATGATGTCGCGCACCAGCCGATGGCGAACGACGTCCGCGTCACCGAGGTAGCAGAAGCCGATGCCCTCGATGCCGGGCAGAATGCGCTCGACCTGGAGCAGTCCGGAATCTTCCCGGTTGGGCAAGTCGATCTGCGTCTTATCGCCGGTGATCACGGCCCGCGAATTCACGCCCAAGCGGGTGAGGAACATCTTCATCTGCATGCCGGTGGCGTTCTGTGCCTCGTCCAGGATCACAAAGGCATCGCCGAGCGTGCGGCCGCGCATGTAGGCGAGCGGGGCGATTTCGATGACACGCGTCTCGAGCGCTTTCTGCACGCGCTCCCGCGGCATCATGTCCTCGAGCGCGTCGTACAACGGCCGTAGGTACGGATCGACTTTTTCCTGGAGATCGCCGGGAAGGAAGCCCAGGTTTTCGCCCGCTTCGACGGCCGGCCGTGCCAGGATGATCCGGCGCACGCGCTTGCGGGCGAGTGCATCTACCGCGGCCGCGACGGCCAGGTACGTCTTCCCGGTGCCGGCGGGCCCGATGCCGATCACGATGTCGTGTTCGGCAATCGACCGGAGGTACTCGCGCTGGCCGGCCGTTTTCGGCTGGATCACGCGGCGCAGCCCGGGCAGAATGATCTTCACCGGATCGGCCGTCTGGCGTCCGAACTCCCCTTGGGCTTCGTCGGTCACCAAGCGCTCAACGTCATGCACATCGAGGTTCTCGCCCATCCGCGCGAGATCGATCAAGGCCTGCGCGACGGGGCTCGCTCGCTCGATCGCGGCCGCCGGGCCGGCCAGTGAGAGGCTGTCGCCGCGCAACGAGACTCGCACGCCCAGCCGGCGCGCGAGCTCGAGCAGATTGGCATCATTCACGCCGGCCAAGGCCAGCGGATCCACGCCCTCCACGGACAGACGGTGGATGACGTCGTCGCTCATGGCACCACCTTGATGTGAAGTGCGGCGAGATCCTCGGGCCGCGCCGGAGCCGGCGCGCCTTCGAACAGGGCGCGCGCCGCAGTCGTCTTCGGAAATGCGATCACGTCGCGCAATGAGCCCGCGCCGGCGAGCAGCATCGCCGTCCGGTCGAACCCCACCGCGAAGCCGCCGTGGGGTGGAGCCCCCGCCGCGAGGGCCGTGAGCAGGAAGCCGAAGCGCGAGTCAATGTCGGCCGGCGACAGCCCCAGATGCGCGAAGATCCTGCGTTGCACGGCGGGATCGGTGATTCGGATGGAGCCCGACCCGAGCTCGTTGCCGTTGTAGACCACGTCGTAGTGCAGCGCCCGGCAGGCAAACGGGTCGCCGTCGAGCTTGCTCACATCCTCCGGATGCGGCGACGTAAACGGATGGTGCGCGAACACCGGCTTCCCGGTCTCGGGATCGGGCTCGAAGAGCGGGAAGTCCACGACCCAACAGAACGCGTCCGCGATCTTGGGCGCGGGCGCGAGCCGCCGGATCACTTCCTGCCGCACCTTGTCGAGCGCCGGTGACGTCACGCGGTCCAGTCCAACGGTCATCAGGGCGACGTCGCCATCGCCGATGCCGATACGGCCCAGTGCTTCCGCGGTGAAATGCTTGCCGACGGAGCCAGAGAGCTGCTCACCCTGACGCTTCACCCAGGCGAGACCGGGGGCGCCATGTGACTTGGCCGTCTCGGCAAGCTGATCCACGTCCTTGCGCGATAAGCTGCTGCCGCCGCGCACCGCGATGCCGCGGACGCGCGCGCCGTTCGTCAACTGGAAGAACGGCACCGCCAACGGCTGCACCTGCGCGGTCCAATCGACGATGGGAAAATCGTAGCGCAGGTCGGGCTTATCCGTCCCATAGCGCTCCATCGCTTCACGCCAGGTGAGTCTGGGGAAGGGTCGCGCGATCTGGTGCCCCGCCTCATCCCACAGCGCGACCAGGACGGTCTCCACCACGCCGAGCACGTCCTCCTGACTCACGAACGACGCTTCGATGTCGATTTGCGAGAACTCGGGTTGGCGATCGAACCGCAAATCCTCATCGCGGAAACACCGCGCGATTTGGAAATAGCGGTCGAAGCCCGACACCATGAGCAGCTGCTTGTAGATCTGCGGCGACTGCGGCAGGGCATAGAACTCGCCGGGGTGCACGCGCGACGGAACGAGATAGTCGCGGGCGCCTTCCGGCGTCGGTTTAGTAAGGATCGGTGTCTCGATCTCGAGGAAATCGAGGTCGCTGAGCGCGCGCCGCGCCCGCTGGAGTAAGCGGTGGCGCAGAATCAGATTGGCCTGGAGCTCCGGCCGGCGCAGGTCGAGGTGACGATACTTGAGCCGCAGCTCCTCCGCCGCCAGCTCTTCGCCCTTGCCGCGCGCCACGGGGATCGCGGGCGTCTCGGCGGGTCCCACGATCTGCAGCCCGGTCGCGTGCACTTCGACGTCGCCCGTCGCGAGCTCGGCATTCCGCATCGCGGGAGGGCGGGCGACGACTTCGCCTTCAACCACAACGACCGCCTCCGCACCCACCGTTTGGGCGCGAGAGACGAGCTCGGGCGATGCCCAGCCAGGGCCGACGGCGACCTGCACGAGCCCGTCCCGATCGCGCAGGTCCAAAAAGACAATCCCCCCGAGGTCGCGGCGCCGATGGACCCAGCCCCCCAACCGCACCCGCTGGCCGGCGTGCTCTTTTCGCAACGCGCCGCACCGATGAGTGCGCCAGGTTGTCCGAGTCCTCTCTTCCCTCGCGTCTATGCTCCTCCCCTCTCTGCGTCGACCAGGATGCGGTAGAACTCGTCCGCAGTGCTCGCCGCCAATAGGCGAGCGCGGATCGGTTCGCGCCGCACGAGCCGCGAGATGCGGCTCAACGCTTTTACGTGCGCGCCCGCCTGCGATTCGGGACCGGCGAGCAAGAAGAACAACCGCACGGGCTCGCCATCGACCGTTTCATACGGGACTGGTCGGGGCGTTGTCCCGGCGACCGCCACCAGATTTGCCAGAGCGGGGGTTTTCCCATGCGGCACGGCCACACCGTATCCAATCCCGGTCGGGAACTGGCGCTCCCGTTCCAGGATAGCCTGGAATACGTCCTCGACGCCCCCGCCCTTGGTGGGCTCTGCCCCGTTCCCGCCAACCAAGAGATCCACGAGCTCCCGGAGCACGCCCTCCTTGCTCTGGGCCAGTAATGGAACCCGGATTCGGTCGGGCGTCAGCAGTTCAGAGAGCCGCAAGGAGTATGTCCAAGTGCCGTAACCGGTTGAAGATAGTTGACTTGAGTTGACAGCGCCACATGCCCCGGTAAACGTTCGGCATGCAACGCATTGGCCTGCTGCTTGTTGGACTCTCGACGCTCGGCGGACAACGACTCGCGGCGCAGCAAGCCACCGGGACAACGCTCTGGCGCGTTGCGGCGACAACGCTCGCGACTCCACCCGCTCTCGCGCTGGGACCCGCCGCCGCGCTCTGGAACCCCGCCCAGACGCGAGATAGCGCCCGTCTGCAGCTCGCCTTCGAGGCGATCCAGACGCCCTCGTCCGTGGATGCCACCGGCATGATCGCCACCGCGCGCATCCCTGCCGGGTCACTCGGCCAACTCGGGGTGCTCTACGGCCGTGTCGGTCTCAGCGATGTGACTCAGACGATGGACAGCCCCGATCCCACGGGGAGCACGGTGCCGATTTACACGTTTGCGCTCGGAGCGACGTGGTCGCGCGTCATCGCATCAACGAGCGTTGGCGCGACGCTCGCCCGTCATGAGACGCACCTCGACGCTGCGCGCGCCGCTCGGTGGACGCTGGACGTGGGCGCGAGCCGCGCCTTGGCGGGCGAGAAGATTCGTGTCGCCGCGGCGACGCACTTTTTCTCGTCGCTGAAGACCAACGATCCTGCGCAGGACGTCTACGCCGGTATTGAAGGGATGCTGTGGCGAGGCGCGCTCTCCGGCGACCGCGCCGTGGTGCGCGGGCGCTACGGCATCTCGTTTGGACATGGGTTCACGGCTGATCATCAGCTGGGACTCGGCGCGGAGGTCGGCAAGACAGTCGGCTTCGATCTGATGCTCGCCCGCGAAGGGAGCTACGGGAATGGCGCTGGGTGGCGGCCGGTTGCGGGGCTGCGGCTCGCGATCGGTAAGTACCGCATCACGCTCGCCCGCGATGCCGGTGTCAATGATCTGGGCTCGGCCTATCGCGTCGGCGTGGACGTGCGGGTTCGGTGAGCGTAGACCTCCTCACCCTCACACCGGATGCGGCGCGGGCCGTATTGCAGGAATGGCTCGAGCAGCGAGGCGAGCCACAGTACCGGTTGCGTCAGGTCCTGCCACGGTTGTGGCAACGACCGGTCGCTTGCTGGGACGAGGCCACAGATCTCCCTGCCCCGCTGCGAACTGCGTTGGACGCATCCTTTCCATTACCCAGATTGACGCTGCGCACACATCAAGTCTCGAGCGACGGCACGGAGAAGTTCTTGTGGACGCTCGAGGATGGTGAAGCCGTCGAGTCCGTGCTGATCCCTGAAGGGAAGCGCCGCACGCTGTGCATTTCGTCGCAGGCAGGGTGCGCGTTAGGCTGCGTATTCTGCGCGACGGGACGAATGGGATTCCGGCGCAACCTCTCGGCTGGCGAAATCGCCGCGCAGGTTCGCGAAATGGTGCTGCGCGACCCCGCCCTGAAACCGACGAACGTCGTCTTCATGGGCATGGGCGAGCCGTTGCTCAACTGGGAGGCGGTCGACACCACCCTCACGATTGTCAATCAACCAGATGGCCTCGGCATTGGCGCGCGCCACATCACCCTGTCTACCGTCGGGATTCTGCCGAACCTCGCGAAGTTCGCGCGCCGCAAGGAGCAGTTCCGTCTGGCGGTGTCGCTGCACGCCCCCACTCCCGCGCTGCGGCGCGAGCTGATGCCGATCGAGAAGAAGTACACGCTCCCCGAGCTGATGGAAGCGCTGAAACAATTTCGGCGGCGGGTGACGCTCGAGTACGTGCTGATCGGTGGGAGGAACGATTCGCTCGAGACGGCTGATCAGCTTGCGAAGCTGGCGCAGCCGCTGGAGGCGCTGGTGAATCTGTTGCCGCTGCATCCCGGCGGCGCGCCCGATCTGACGGCGAGCTCTCGGACACAAATGATCGCGTTCGAGCGGCGGTTGAAGCAGCGTGGGGTTGAAGCAGTGCTGCGGCGCAGCCGCGGCCTCGACATCAGCGCCGCGTGCGGCCAGCTACGGGTGGAAGTTGAAGCGAGAAGCGGGGGGCGCAAAGTCCGCACCGAGGAGCACGCTCACATCGAGTAGCTTCGAGCTGTCCAGCTGGACCTCGACGCGCCCCTGCCCCAACGCCGCCCGCACCCGCTCGCCGACCTTGTCTGCCCCACGCCGCACGATGATCCGCGTCGAATCGAGCCCGCTTTCCGCAGCGTTGCCGAAGTAGACGACATCGATCCCCGCTCGTCGCAGCAGCCGCGTTCCCACGCGGGCGTCGCCGGCGCGTCCATTGGCGTTGAGCACCTCGACCGTGATCGCCGGGCCACGGTCGCCGGGAATCGCCTGACCGGCCGTCCCCCCACCGCCGCAGCCCAGCACTGCGAGTGCGAACAGGGCGGCTCGTCTCGTCACGGCCTTACGGCCCGTCCGCCCGCCGGCCCGCCAGCCCGTCGGACGAGTTGATTCCAGAATGCCACCTGTGCGGGATGCAGCGGCCAGCCCGAGCGCAGCACCCAGTCGAGCCGCCGGCGCGCCACTTCCCGCAAAACGGCATCCCGCTCGCTGGGAACCCTCCGCGCCAAATCTGCCCGATCTGTGGGATCTGTGGCACGGCCCCGCTCGAGAAAGTCGGCGAGATAGAGCATCCGCCCTACATCGTCCCACCCCGCCGAGCCGATGGTATGGTGGCGGACGGCGTCGAGCACGCCGCGATCGCGCTCGCCGGCGGCGGCCGCCCGCTTCGCGGCCGCGGGACCATGAGCAAGGGGGTCGTCCAGCTTTGCGTCCCGGAGGGCGTCATGCAGCCAGCCGGCGCGGAGCCAGCGGTCGCGCTCTTGCGCCGTCACGTGCATCGCATCGGCCCACTGGTTGAGCAAGGCGACGACGCGCCCGATATGGGCGCGACGCTCCGGTGTCACCTCCGCCCAATCGGGCAAACTCACGGGCGGACGCGCGGGTCGGCGCCGATGCCTTCCCCCAGCACCACGTTGTCGATCAGCCGCGTCTTCCCCACGCGCGCCGCCACCACGACGACCGTGCGAGCCGTCACGCGGCTCACGGGCTGCACGTCCTCGTCCACCAGCGCACAGTACTCGGGTACGACTTCAGGACCCCCGCTGCGCATCGCATCCAGCCCGACACGCTGGAGCTTCGCGGGATCGGCTTCTCCGGCGCGCCACGTCTGCTCGAGCGTGCGCAGTGCCCGCGACAGCGCCACCGCGGAGCGGCGTTCGTCAGGGCTCAAGTAGCTGTTGCGCGACGAGAGGGCGAGCCCGTCCAGCTCGCGCACGGTCGGCGCGACGTCGAGCGTGAGAGGAAAATCGAGGTCCTGGACGAGCCGCTTGACCAGAATCGCCTGCTGGAAGTCTTTGCGGCCGAAGACGGCGACATCGGGCTCGACAATGTGAAACAGCTTGGCGACGACGGTGAGGACGCCGCTGAAGTGCCCCGGGCGGGCGGCGCCCTCCAGCGTATCGGCGACCGGTCCCGCCACGACGCGTGCCAGCGGCTCGGCTGGATACATCGCGGCCTTTTCGGGGACGAACAGGCAATCGACGCCGCGCGCCGCAGCCAGATCGCGGTCGCGGGGCAAGTCACGCGGATAGCGGCCCAAGTCCTCGCTGGGTCCGAACTGGAGCGGGTTCACGAAGATGCTCACCACCACGCGCTCGGCGAGCTCGCGCGCGCGATCCACGAGGCGCAAGTGACCCTCGTGGAGGTATCCCATGGTGGGAACGAAGCCGATGGTGTGACGGCGAGCGCGCTCGGAACGAGACCACGAGCGCATCTCGGTAAGGTTGGAGAGCTCGCGCAACTAAAACTCGCGCTTCTTCATCTCCGAAAAGAAGTCACGGCGCTCGATGTCCTCGTCCGTCACGTCGGGCGGGAGCGTCGTGTCGTAGCGGCGGCGGGCCTTGGGCTTCGCCTTTGCGGCCTTCGCCATGTTTTTCTTGATCAGCTTGGCGAGCTTTTCGTCGTCTGTCTTCGACATTGCCTCGTTTCCCCCGGGAAGGTCCCCTAATCTAATATCACTTTCCGAACGAATGCTCCGGGCCCGGATAGCGACCCTCCCGCACCTCCGCTACGAATACCCGCGCCGCTTCCCGCACGTCCTCCGCCAGCGCGGCGTACTTCTTCACGAACTTGGCGGAGAACTGGTCATTCAGGCCGAGCATGTCGTGCAGGACCAGCACCTGCCCATCGCACGCGGGCCCTGCGCCGATACCGATCGTTGGGATGGCCAGCGACTTTGTGATCTGCGACGCGAGCGGTGCCGGCACGAGCTCGAGCACCACCGCAAATGCACCCGCGTCCTGGAGCGCCATCGCGTCCGCCTTGAGCCGTCCGGCCGCCGCGTCATCGCGCCCCTGCACCCGGTAGCCGCCCAACGCGTGCACCGACTGCGGTGTCAGCCCGATGTGTCCCATCACGGGGATCCCGATGTCCACCAAGCGGCGCACCGTCGCCGCCATCGGCTGCCCGCCTTCGATCTTTACGGCGTGACAATCGGTCTCTTTCATCGCGCGGCCGCAATTGCGCAACGCGTCTTCCGGCGACACCTGATAGCTGAGGAACGGCATATCGCAGATCACCATCGCGCGCTCGGCCCCGCGCCGCACGATGGTGGTGTGATAAATCATCTGATCCAGCGTCGCCGACAGGGTGGAGGGCGCGCCGGCGAGCACTTGGTTCAGCGAATCGCCCACGAGCAGGACGTCGACGCCGCTCGCGTCGAGCAGCCGAGCGAACAACGCGTCGTAGCAGGTGAGCGCGACGATGCGCTCACCCTTTTCTTTCATCTCCAGCAGCGCCCGTGTGGTGACGCTAGCCATGGCTCGCGCCTTCCCCTTCCAGTTCGGCGATCTCGCGCCGCCAGAAATCCCGGTTTTTGAGCTCCGGGTGTGGAATCGTCAGATCCGGTTCCTGCACGGTACGCGCTCCATAGCGCACGATATCGAGGTCGAGCGTCCGCGGTCCCCAGCGCTCGCGCCGCTCTCTCCCCCGCTCAGCTTCGATCGATCGGCACAACTTAAGCAAATCCGCCGGGCGCAAACTCGTCTCGAGGAGCACCATTTGGTTCAGATAGGGGGGCTGCGCGACCGGTCCGATCGGCGCCGTCTCCTCGACGCGCGAAACGGCCACCACGCGCGTCCCGGGCAGCTGTCCCAGGCGGGTGCGTGCGTACGCCAGGTGCGCGTCGCGATCGCCCACGTTGGAGCCGAGGGCCACGTAGGCGCGTTCGGTTGTCATGGGGGCTACGCTACGTTGGCGAAACCACGAGTCAAGTCGCGCAGCATCGTCGCGACCTGCTCCAGATCACGTGTGGCACGCTCGAGGTCGGTCAAGCCTTCCGCGGCCTGCGACGCGCGCGTCGCCACATCGTCGGCTTCGGCGCGATTTTTCCCGGCAATGCTCGCGACGGCGTTGATCCGTTCGCGCAGACGCGCGAACGCCTGATTCTGCTCGCCGGCCGCCGCGGTGATCCGCCCCGCGTGCGCCGTCGCCTCGGCGGTCGCGGCGACGATGGCGTCGAGCGCTTCGAGCGCGGCGGCGGAGAGCTCTTCCACGCCGCCGACGTTCACTTGGCCGCGACGCATTTGCTCGACCACTTCGCCGACTTGGGTATGAATGTCCTGGACCAAATCGCCGGCCTCCGCGGCGGCGTTGGCACTCTGCTCGGCGAGGTGGCGGACTTCGTCCGCCACCACGCCGAATCCCTTGCCGTGCTTGCCGGCGCGCGCCGCTTCGATCGCCGCATTCAACGCGAGCAGGTTCGTCATGTCGGCAAGCTCGCGAATGGACGCGATGAATCCGGTGATCCGCCGGCTCGTCTGGCCCAGCTGCTGTACCTTGCTCGAGCTTTCGCCCACGAAGGCCTTGAGCGCCACGAGGCGTTCGATCGCTTCGCGAATCTGCGTACGATTGCGGCTCGCGACGTCACTGGCGGCCGTCGAGGCGCGGGCGGCACCGGCGCCGTCATCGGAGACGCGGCGCGACACCTGCGCTAGGCTCTCGGTGGCTTCTAGACCGCCGGACACTTCGCCTTCTTCGCGCCGCACCCCTTCCCGGATCACACCGGTGGATGCGGCCACCGCGGACGCGGCGCCCTTCAAGGCCTCGGCCGTCTGCGCGATCGTGGCGAGCTGGCGCGTCATCCGTTCCACCGTCTCGACGAGCGGCCGGCGCAGATCGGTGATGTGCACCGCCGTGGCCAGCTGGCTCGCGAACGTCGTGATCGTGAGGATGTCCTGGCGCCGGTAGCAGTTCTTCTTGTGGTGTTCGATCTCCAGCGTCCCGATCACCTGATCGCCGAATTTGAGCGGCACGATCACGAGGCTTTGGACGTCGAGCGGGGCGTCCGCCACCCGCTTGTCGCGCGTAACATCGTCGATCACGACGGTTTCCCCCGTCGTCGCGACCACCTGGCGCAGCGCGGTCGTGTCCGCGGACGGCTCGCCCCTGCTCGCGCGCCCCCGCTCGGAGCGATGCGCGAGGGACATCACCCCGTCGTGCAGCCGGTAGATCCGAAAATCGCCCCAGTCCACGAGCCGGTTCGCGAGCCGTTCGATCCGGTCGAACGAGTCCTCGAGGCTGATGTTCGCCGTGATCACGGCTTCCATCGCGTGGATCTTGTTCAGCTCCTCGGCGGAGATCGCCTCTTCGATCATTTGCTTGAGCAGCAGGCCGAGGAACGTGAGGACCAGCCCGACGAGAATCCAGGCGCCGAACGACCACGCGACGACGGCGCCGATGAAGATCGTGGCCGCCAGGAGCGTCGCGGCATAGGCAATGACCTCATAGCGCACGATCATCAAGCGCTCCGCCGGCTCCAACTTCGCCCGGATGATGAGGCTGAAGTAGAAGAGCACGCGGCCGAACACGAAATAGGCGAGTGCATACCCCGCCAGCGCCGGCAGCAGCTCGATGTTCAGCGCGGGTGCGCCGTTGGCGTCGAGCCAATGCAGCACCGTCGCGTAGACGCCGTACGCCGCCGCGAGCGTGATCACTTCGCGGCCGAGGTTGATCCACGCGACGCGCAGCGGCTTCCGTTGCCAGAGCGAATCGGTGATCGGTATGGCAGCGGCGACCGCCAGGGCGGCCGCGGGGACGCTCACCAGCAGACTGCCGGCGATTCCCACCAGCGCCGTCTGCGTCAGGTACGAGTACTTGCTGAGCGGAACGAAAAGACCGCGCAGCGCAATCGCGCAGCCCAAGAGCACGACGATCTCGGGGATCTGCCCCAGCCAACGCGGATCCGCGACGAGCAGCACGATCAGCAGCGCCGTCCCGACCCAGGCGAGCGCCTGACTGTAGAGCGCGACGAACCGCGAAATGCTCATCCGTGCACCGCTGCCGCCAGTTCGGCGGCGAGGCGCTCCATCGCGGCGACGCCGCCCTGCGCCAAGGCGTCCATCAGCGCGCTTCCGACCACCACGCCGTCGGCGGTGCGCGCGGCGGCCTGAGCCTGGGCCGGCGTCCCGATCCCGAACCCGACGGCGACCGGCAAGCGCGTCGCGGCACGAATGCGACGCACCTGGGCCTCGAGATCGGCGGGCACGGTGGCGCGCGCCCCGGTGACGCCCAGCCGGGAGATCAGATAGACGAATCCGGCGGCGTTCGCCACGGCCGCCCGGAGGCGGGCGTCATCGGTCGTCGGCGCCACGAGGCGAATGAGCGCCAGGGCGCTGGTCGTCACCGCGTTCTCCACGGCCGCGTCGGCGCCCGCTGGGAGGTCGGTGATCAGCACACCGGCCGCTCCCGCCGCGTGGGCGTCGCTGGCGAATCGCTCCACACCGTATGCCAGCACGGGATTCAGGTACGTCATGATGATGACCGGCACATCGAGCGCGGCAGCGCGGATCAGGTCCAACACGCGCGGCAAGGTCATGCCCTGCTGCAGCGCCGTCTGCGTCGTGCGCTGGATCGTCGGGCCGTCGGCGAGCGGGTCCGAGAATGGCACGCCGACTTCGATAAAATCGGCGCCGGCGCGAACCGCGCAGCGTAACGCCTGGAGCGAGACGTCGGGAGTGGGAAACCCCGCCGTGAGGTACGGTATGAGCGCGCGCTTTTTCCCTAATGCTCGCCACCGCTCCGCGATGGCGAGCGCACGGCTAGACAAAGTAGTCGCTGACGTTGATGCCGTATTTGACAGGGTCCGTGACCTTGACGATGGTGCGTGGGAAGTTGCCGTTAGCGTCTTTTTCCGAGAGATCCACGACCGTGCCGGGATTCAGGAGCGCGCCATCCGGTGTCGTGACCAGGCGCACCACGGGGCGATGGACGTGGGCCACGTCCGGATTCGCATTGTGGACCAGCGCCACCTCGTACGTGTCGAGGATGACGCACGTCCCGACGGGATAGATCCCGATCAAGTTGATGAACGCCTTTACGACGACCGGGTCGTAGCCGCGGCGGGGGTTCTCCCACATCTCCTTGAGCACCTGATCGGGCTGAATCGGCACGGTCTGATAGACGCGGCGGCTGGTCGCGGCATCGAACCCGTCGGCGACCGCGATGACCTTCGAGTAGATGGACAACGTCCGGCCGCGAATCGACTTCGGATAGCCGGTGAGGTCGATCTTCATGTGGTGTTCATAGGCGACCACCATGCCGCGGTAGGGGATCTCACCGTAGCCGCGCAACCCGAACAGCGTGAGCACGCCGAGCCAGGGGTGAGCCTGCATGATGCGCCACTCCTCCTCGGTGAGCCCCCCTTCCTTATTCAGGACTTCGAGCGGCACGCGCGACTTGCCCACGTCGTGGAACAGCGCCGCCATGCCGAGGTCGTACAGCTGCAGCTTGGTGAGTCCGAGCTTGCGGCCCAGCGCAACGGAAAAGATGCAGACGTTGACCGAGTGCGTGAATGTGTACTCGTCGTAGTCGCGCAGCGTCGTCAGGCCCACGAGCGACGACTCGTTGTTCAGCACCTGATCCACGATCGCCTGAACCGCGCGCTTCACCTTTTTGACGTTTGCCGTCCGCCCCATCCGTATGCTGTTGATGACTTCCTTCGTGACCGCCACCGAGCGCGCATACGTCCGCTTGGCTGCTTCCTTTTGCCGCTCTTCTTCCTCCACATCTTCTTCGGCCTCGAGCGGGGGCTCGACGCTGATGTGGGAAACGCCGCCATCCGTGAGCTTCTGCGACAGCTCGAACAGCTTGTTCGGATTCGCTTCCTTCGCCGCATAGGACAGCAGCAGCGACACGAATACCTGCAGCTGTTTGCGGTCCACCCCTTCATCGATCCGCACGGCGCCGATGCCGCACTGCTGGAAGACGTTCAGGATGTGCGAGAAGGAGGCGTAATTGTCGAGATCGAGCCGCAAGCGCGTGGAGTTGACGAAGATGAATTCGCCCTGGAGGCGGATCTCGAGCTCCCGCTCGACGTCGAGCAGCTGCTTGGTCGTCGCGGCGAGATCGTCGAGCCCCTTTTGGACCTGCGCGTTCTCGATCGGATAGAGCTTGAGCGACCGAAACGCCGTATACAGCACAATGAGGAAGTCGCGCCCTGCGTGACGGAGGAAACCGTCCGTCGTCTGGACGGTCTCCATCATCGAAGGCCGTTTGCCGCCAGGCGCGGTCATGAGCCGCCCCCTCCGCCTGATCCCACCTCACGCAGCGCCCGGCTGACGGCGTTGCGCACGAGGGGCTCCTTATCCTGCGACACTTTCTGGAGGATCTCTTTCGCCGCAGGGACGCGGATCTTGCCCAGCGCCATCGCCGCGCAGGCGCGTGTCTCGGGATCCTCCTTCCGCGCCAGCAGCCCGCCCTTGGCCACGAGCAGCTTCTCGAGCGCTGGAATGCCGGCGGGGCCGGCGAGGGCGCCGTAGGCCTCGAAGAACGCCATCTTCTCCGTGAGGTCGGCGTCCTTGAGCTTGTTGCCCATCACCGCCGCTTCGATGCGCGGGAATGCGTTGCGATGCCCGCGCTGACCGAGGAACTTGACCGCCGTAATCCGCACGTCGCGCTCGGCATCATCGATCGCCTTCTCGAGCAGTCGCGTCGCGCTCGGACTGCCGATCGTGGTCAGCGCTTCGACGACGGCGAGCTTCAGGTCCCGCTCCCCGCGCTCCAGCAGCGGTCCCATGCCGTCGGGGGCACCGGGAAGCTTCAACCGGCCGGCGAGCCGGACCATCTCGAGCTGCACGGTGGGATCGGCGCTCGCGAGCGCCTTGAGCACTTCCGCGGCATTCGCCTGCGCCAGCCGCTCTGCAGCGCTCTGGACGAGGTTGCGGACGCGCTCATTGTGGAGCTTGGGCAGCCACCCCATCAACGTGCCGAGCGCGTCGGATCGCAGCTCGCCGAACAGCTCGCTCAGCTCCTCTTCGGTGGGGTGACTGGTCGCCTCGTCGAGGGATTGCAGCAGTTGGGCGAGCGCGTCGGCCTGCGAGAGCCGCGACGGCAAGGTCTCAAGCGTCTGGCGGTGCTCGGGAATCAGCTCGCGCGCGCGTTGCAGAATGACCTTGCACTCCCGCAGGATGAACGCCACCGACCGAAAGTCGCCGGCGCCCAAGAGGTACGGGATGAAGTTCTCGACAATCGAGATCAACTCGGCCCGCACCGTCCCGTACGTTTGCAGCTCGAGCAGATCGAACAACATCGCCAGCACGTTGCCGCGCAGATCCTGCGCGTATTCGCGCTCGACTTCCTTGTGGAGGTACTCGATTTCCTTGTCGTCGAGGAAGTAGAGCGTCGTGTCGAAGTCGTCGACCGAGACCAGCCCCTCACGCTTGGGCGGCGCCTCCTCTTCCACCTGCCGGCGAACAGTGGTCGGGTCCGCGCTGCCGCCGTCACCACCAGGAGTACCGCCACCGCCGCCGATGGACGGCACGCCCTTCTCCGCGCGCTCGATGGGTACGGCAGTCTCGCTGGCCAGCTCGCGGAACGTGTAGGTAACGAACTGAAAGTCTTCCGCCCACAGCAGCGTCAGCAGGTCGTCGGGGGCGTCGGCCTGAAGGTTCTTGGCCTGATGCAGCACCGCGAGGAACCTGACGATCTCGGCATCCTCGACACCCGGCTTGAACGACAAGGAGCGGACGCCGTCCTTGTAGAGCGTCCACGCAATGCTCTCATTGCGCTGGTCCTGGCTGTAGACCGGATGATCTTCCCAGCGCATGTCCGTCTCGCCGATGTCGAAGATCAGATCGTCGGTGGCCTGCCAGATCTGCCGGAATGCGGTGCGGATGTTCTCGACCGCGCGCTGATAGACGGGATTGTTCGGCAGGTACAGCTGCGTCGCCCGCATCCCCTTGCTGATGACCTGCATCAGCTCCTCGACCTGCGACGGCGGGAGGGCCAGCTCGGGGATGGAGGCGGACGGATTCGTCAGAGCGCTGCTCCCGTTAGCTCGGCGACCATGGCGACGTCCTTGTCGCCGCGGCCGCTCAGGTTGATCAGAATGAGATCACCAGAGGCTCGTCCGGCCTTCATAACCCAGGCAATGGCGTGGGCACTTTCGAGTGCCGGGAGTATGCCTTCCAGCCGCGACAGGGCGGCAAAGGCTTCCAGAGCCTCCCGGTCGGTCACGGCTTCATACAATACGCGACCCGTGTCTTTCAGGTAAGCGTGTTCCGGGCCCACACCGGGATAGTCGAGACCCGCCGAAACGCTGTGCGCGGGCTGGACTTGGCCGTCGGCGTCCTGGAGTAAGTAGCTCAAGCTGCCGTGAAAGACGCCGGGGCGTCCGGCGCCCAGCGTCGCGGCGTGTTTGTGACTCGCAAGGCCCTCCCCTGCGGCTTCGACTCCCACCAGCTTCACCGCCTTGTCGTTGAGGAACGCCGTGAAAATCCCCAGCGCGTTCGAGCCGCCGCCTACGCACGCGACGACCGTGCTCGGCAGGCGGCCGTACTGTTCCAGCGTTTGCGCCCGGGCCTCACGTCCGATCACGGATTGGAAGTCGCGCACCAGCCGTGGAAAGGGATCGGGACCGACCACCGACCCGATGATGTAGTGCGTCGTCGTGACGTTCGTCACCCAGTCCCGTAACGCCTCATTGGTTGCGTCCTTCAGCGTGCGCGTCCCCGAGGTCACCGGCACGACCGTGGCGCCCATCAGCTCCATGCGGTACACGTTGAGCCGCTGGCGCCGCATGTCCTCTTCGCCCATGTAGACGACGCACTCGAGCCCAAAGCGGGCGCACACCGTGGCGGTCGCGACGCCGTGCTGCCCCGCCCCCGTTTCGGCGATGATGCGCCGCTTCCCCATGCGCTGCGCGAGCAGCAGCTGGCCCAGCGTGTTGTTGATCTTGTGAGCGCCCGTGTGATTGAGGTCCTCACGCTTCAGGATGACTGGCGCGCCTACCTGCGCGGAAAGGCGCGGAACGGCGCTGATGGGCGTCGGCCGCCCCACATAGTTCTTCAGCAGCTCGTCGAGCTCGGTCCAGAAGCGCGAATCGGCGCGCGCCGTGTCGTACACGCGGGACAACTCCTCGAGCGCATGCATCAGCGTCTCGGGGACGTAGCGTCCACCGTACGGGCCGAACCGACCTGACTCCTGGCGCGTGGAAGTCACGGTTCTTGTCGTGCGGCGTGCGGCACGACACGTGCGGCGTAGTGGCGGTGAGTTCGAACCACGGTTGAACGATTCGAACTCCCCCTGCAACGCCGCACGCCACACGCCGCACGTCCCATCACGATTGTCTCCTCCCCTTTCGAAGCACACCAACCAATGCCCTCACCGCACCTTCCGGGTCCGCGCTCCGAGCGACGCTCGTGCCGACGAGCACGTAGTCGGCGCCCGCGGCCGCCAGGCGCTCCACATCTGCCCGCGTCTCGACGCCGCTCTCGGCGACGACGGCAATATTCCGAGGGACTTTTCGAATGACTGCCTCCGCTTGCCGCAGATCGACCTCGAACGTCGAGAGATCCCGCGCATTCACACCCACCGCACCAGGGCCTGCAGCGAGCGCTGAGTCGAGCTCGTCCGCAGTGTGCACCTCGATCACCGTCTGGAGCTTCCACTTCTCAGCTGCCTGCGCGAGCGCCTGCAACCGCTCGGGCGTCAGCGCCCGCACGATGAGCAGGACGGCGCTCGCGCCGGCTGCTCGCGCTTCCACTATCTGCAGCTCATCCAGGATGAAGTCTTTGCGTAGCACCGGGACCGGCACGGCTGTCGCGACGCGCTCCAGATCCTGGAGTGATCCTCCAAAGTGCGCCTCGTCCGTGAGCACCGAAACCGCCACCGCGCCGCCGCGGACATACGCGCGGGCGTGCTCCACGGGATCGAGATCGGTTCGGATGGCGCCTTGCGATGGCGATCGACGCTTCACCTCCGCGATGAGGCCGACCTCGCCGGTCGGTTGCCGGAACCGGTGCACGGGCGGCGCGACCGCTGCGCGGCGCTCCAGATCGGCAGCAGTTCCCTGAAGATTCGCGACGCGGGCGCGGGCTACGGCCAGAATAGCATCGAGCGTTGGACGGCGCGGGTCTTGGGGCATCCTTGCGTTCGGGCGTTCTTCGGGTAGATTATGTTTCGGTATATCTTCGGGAGCCAACATGCCGGTCACGCGGCGCCAGCGCGAGATCCTGGACTACATCGGGAAACACATCGAAGAGAAGGGGTACGCCCCCAGCTTCGAGGAAATTGCCCGCCAGTTCGGGTTCCAGTCCCTGGCCACGGTTCACGAGCACCTCACGAATCTCGAGCGTAAAGGGTACATCCGGCGCACTCACAACGAGAGCCGGGCAATCGAGGTCGTCCCGCCCAAGGGCCAGACCGGCGCCACCGAGCTGCCCCTCCTGGGCCTGGTAGCCGCCGGTCATCCGATCGAGGCCGTCACGGGTGACGAGACGATTGCGGTGCCAGATGAGCTCTTGCCGCGTCGCGGGCGCAGCTACGTGCTGAAGGTGCGCGGCGATTCGATGATCGACGAGCACATCAAAGACGGCGACTACGTCGTCGTTCAGGAACGCAACCAGGCCGACCCCGGGCAGACCGTCATCGCGCTGGTCCACGGCGAGGGCGCCACGGTGAAGCGCTTCTACCGCGAGCCCGGCGGCTGGATACGGTTGCAGCCGGCGAACGACAACGTACAGCCGCTGCGGCTCAACGAACGCGACGTCGTCGTGCAGGGCGTGGTCGTCGGCGTCATCAGGAAATACTAGCGGTCGCTTTGCGCAGCCGGTCCAGCGCCGCGCGCGCCGCTCCCGACGCGACGACCTCGCGCGCTCGGCCGATGCCTTCGGCGAGTGAACCGGCGATCCCAGCCACATAGATCGCCGCGCCCGCGTTGAGCAGGACCGCGGCCAGCCCCGCTGGGTCGGCCGATCCATTGCCGAGAATTCGCTCCAATCGGTCCGCATTCGCCGCCGGTTCCCCGCCCTGTAGCTCGCCCACGTCTTTGATGCCCAGCCGGAACCGCTCGGGGTCGATTTCCCACGTCGTGACCGCGCCGTCCTTGACCTCCCACACGTCGGTGACGCCATGCGGCGAGATCTCATCCATGCCGACACGGCCGTGCACGACGAGTGCGTGCTCGGCACCGAGCCGCACCAGGGCTTCGGCAACGATGGCCGCGCGATCGGATTCCGCGACACCGATCACCTGCCGTCTGACGCCGGCCGGATTCGCGAGTGGGCCCACCAAGTTCATGAGCGATGGCGTGCCCAGCTCCCGGCGTACAAGGCCCACGTGCTTCATCGCGGGATGGAAATTGGGAGCGAACAGAAAGACCACGCGCGCTTCATTTAGGACGCGACTCGCGGTCGCTGCGTCGAGGACAATTCGCACGCCGAGGGCCTCGAGCACGTCGGCCGAGCCGCAGCGCGAGGTGAATGAGCGATTGCCGTGCTTTGGAACAACGGCGCCCGCGCCCGCTGCGACGAGCGCCGCGACGGTCGAGATGTTGAACGTGGGCACAGTGCCACCGCCGGTCCCGCACGTGTCCACCAAATGCGGGTGCGCCGCGGTAACGCGCACCATGGCGTCGCGCAGCGCGCGGGCTGCGCCCGCCAGCTCATCTGCCGTCTCGCCCTTGGCGCGCAGGCCCATGAGCAAGCCGCCGATTTGCGCGGGCGTCGCCGCGCCGCTCATCACGATCCCGAACACCTCGGCGGTCTGGCTGTCGGACAGCGATTGGCGATTGGCGAGCGCGGTCAGCGCGCGGCGGAGTGGTGAGGCCTCCATGAGGGATTAAGGCTATCACCCTTGTCAAATAGTGACAACGAGTTGCATCTTTCCGGGCGTGACAAGCCGCCCCTTTCTTGCGGTGATCCAGTATGACGGGGGTGGCTTCGCAGGGTGGCAGCGGCAGCCGGTAAACCGCACGGTCCAAGCTGAGTTCGAGGCGGTTCTCGAGCGGTTAATGGGCCGCAAGACGACCGCTACCGGAGCAGGCCGGACTGACACGGGCGTCCACGCCCTCGGCCAAGCGGTTGGCTTCGTGGCCGGTGAACGCTGGGCCCCGGTGGACCTACGACGCGCACTCAATGCGTTGCTGCCGCGCGAGATTTGGGTTCAGCAGGTGCATTTGATGCGGCCCGGGTTTGACGCACGGCGCAGCGCTACGGCGCGGCGCTATCGGTACCTGATCGGCACCGATGAAGGAGCGGGATCGCCGTTCCGCCGGCCCTACGAATGGGCCCTTTGTCAGGCTCTCGATATCAGTGCCTTGGAGAGTGCTGCGGCGGCGCTCGCAGGAGAGCAGAGCTTCCGCGGCCTGGCCGCGGCCGGCGCGAACACAGCCCATTACCGATGCCGCGTGGCGCTTGCCCAATGGGCGCCGCGAGCGGACGGAGCGGGCATGGTGTTTACGGTCGAGGCCGATCGGTTTCTGCATCACATGGTGCGCTTCATCGTGGGCACCATGGTGGATATCGCCCTCGGCCGGCGCCCGCCGGCGGATTTCCCCCGTCTGCTTGCTGCAACCGATAATCTGGCGGCCAGCCCGCCCGCCCCGCCTCAGGGTCTCTATTTGGAGGCGGTGCGGTATCCACCGGACCTCTACGCCGAGGAGTTCACGTCATGAAGTTTTTCCTCGACACCGCGAGCCTCAAAGACATCAGCTGGGCGGCGCAGGCCGGGTTGATTGACGGCATCACAACCAATCCGTCGCTGCTGTCCAAGCAAGCCGGCGATCTCGATCCGCGCGACGTGCTCAAGGAGATCTGTTCGCTCGTCGAAGGACCGGTGTCGGCTGAGGTCGTCGCGGTAGACGCCGAAGGCATGGTCAAGGAAGGCACCGAGCTCGCGAAGATCGCCGATAACATCGTGGTAAAGATCCCGATGCTCGAGGATGGGATGATCGCGGTGCGCCGGCTCGCCACCGCGGGAATCCGGACCAACGTCACGCTGTGCTTCTCGAGCGTGCAGTGTCTCATCGCCGCGAAGGCGGGAGCCTCCTACGTCAGTCCGTTCATCGGACGGCTGGATGATGTCGGACAGGAGGGCATGGACGTCATCCGTGAGGCGCGTGTCATCTTCGACAATTACAACATCGAAACCGAGATTCTGGCCGCCTCCATCCGCCATCCCCGCCACGTGGTGGAGGCGGCGATGATCGGCGCCGACGTCGCGACGTTACCGCCCGACGTGTTGAAGAAGCTGCTGCTCCACCCGCTCACCGACCGCGGCCTCGATCAGTTCCTCGCCGACTGGAGTAAGCTGGTCGCGCGGGCGAAGGCCGCGGTTTGAGCTGGGTCTCTCCCCTCTCCGCGCGATACGCATCGCCCGCGATGCAGGCGCTCTGGGGCGAGCGCCGCCGCATCGGTCTGTGGCGCCAACTCTGGCTGGCGCTGATGGAAGGTGAAAAGGAGCTGGGCCTCGCGATTCCTGATGCCGCGCTGGCGCAGCTGCGGGCGCATCTCGACGACGCCGACCTCGAGAAGGCTGCCGAGTACGAGCGGCGTCTGCGGCACGACGTGATGGCCCACATCCACCACCTCGGCGACCAGGCGCCGGCTGCCCGGCCCTTCATCCATCTCGGCGCCACCAGCGCGTTCGTGACCGACAATACCGACCTCGTGCTGATGCGCGAGGCGATGCAGCTGTTGCTCGGCCGGATCGGCGCCGTGCTGGTTGCGATGGGGAAAACCGCGCGACGCTATCGCGCTCTGCCCTGCCTGGCGTACACGCACTTTCAGCCGGCGCAGCTCACGACGGTGGGTAAGCGAATGGCGCTGTGGATGCAGGAGTTCGCGCTCGACGCCGAGGAGCTGCTCAACCGGATCGCGACATTGCGCTTCCGCGGCGTCAAAGGAACGACCGGCACGCAGGCGAGCTTCCTCGAGCTGTTCGACGGTGATCACGCCAAAGTTGCCGAGCTCGACAGCCGAGTCTCGCGCGCGATGCGGTTTGATCACGTCCTGCCGATCACCGGCCAGACCTACACGCGCAAGCTCGACGGACAGGTGCTTGCCGTGCTCTCCGGCATCGCGCAATCGGCCGCCAAGTTCGCCACCGATTTGCGACTGTTGCAGCACGAGGGGGAGCTGCTCGAGCCGTTCGAGAGCGAGCAAGTCGGGTCCTCGGCGATGCCGTACAAGCGCAACCCGATGCGTGCCGAGCGCATGACGAGCCTCGCGCGATTTGTGATCGAGCTCGAAGGCAATGCGTGGCACACCGCCGCGGCGCAGTGGCTCGAGCGGACACTCGATGACAGCGCCAACCGCCGGTTGGTGATCCCCGAGGCATTTCTCGCGACCGACGCGATCCTCGTGCTTGCGACCAACGTCGCCGCGGGCCTCGAGGTCCGCGAAGACACGATTGCGCAGCATGTCGCCACCGCGATGCCGTATCTCGCGACCGAACGGCTGTTGATGCGCGGCGTAAAGGCGGGCGGTGACCGGCAACAGCTCCACGAGGTCATTCGCGGCGAAAGCCTCCAGGGAGCCGACGACCTGCTGGAGCGCCTCGCCAAGGCGCCGGAGTTCAAGCGCCTCGGCGTTCGCGCCACCGCCGCCGAGCTCGATCCTGCGGGGTACGTGGGCCGGGCACCGCAACAGGTGGACGACTTCCTCGATCGGGTAATCCCCGAGCTGATGCGTTCCATTCAGGCGGCCGCCCCCGCGGCAGCCGCGGCGGAGGTTGAGGTATGACCGGAGCGGTGCTCGTGCAAAGTCAACTGCCACTCCCGCTCCTCCGACGCGGGAAGGTGCGCGAGGTCTACGAGGTTGACGAGGCGACCCTGCTCCTCGTCGCCAGCGATCGCGTGAGCGCCTTCGACGTCGTCATGCGCGAGCCTGTGCCGTCCAAGGGCGCCGTGCTCACCCAAATGAGCGCGTTCTGGTTCGAGCGCCTCGCTTCCGTGATGCCGCATCATTGCCTCACGGCGCACGTCGAGGAGATCGTTGCGCGCGTGCCGGCGCTGGCCGCGCATCGCGACGAGCTCGCGGGCCGCGCGATGCTGACGCGTCGCGCCGTGCCGGTGCCGTTCGAATGCGTCGTGCGCGGCTACCTCTCCGGCTCCGCGTGGGCCGAGTACAAGCAGTCGGGCACGCTCGCCGGTGAGCCGCTGCCGCGGGGGCT
>DASYTD010000178.1:0-4618 GCA_036002655.1 Gemmatimonadales bacterium | reverse complement strand
CAGCTCGAGATCGTCCCGACGAGCACCTCGGCCGCTGCGCCATCGGCACCAGCCTGTGCGACGAGCCGGTCGCCGGCGCGGACTTGATCCGCGGCGAACATGCCGACTCCAAACACTTGGTGCTTGCAGACGAACAGGGCCGGTCCGGCGACCGGCCGGCCGCCCGACCGCAGCCGCTGCGCCAAGTCGCGGACCGAATCCCCCATCTCCCACGTGCGCTCCGCGCCGATGGCGGGGCACAGCGCGGGCTCGATGCAGTGCGTGGGACAGATCCAATCCGCGAATGAGACATAGCGCGTCGCGTCGGGACCACCGCTCGGCCGATCGTAGGGCGTCGGGAAGTCGCCGGGCACCGGTTCGACCGAGACGGCGCGCGCCGGCCAGCGGTCGCGGGCGCGCCGCAGGACCCATTCAAACATCAGATGCGGCATGTGAGGAGACGGAACGATCTGATCGTCGGTCGGACGGTCGGATGGTCGGACGGTCAAAAACCCGTCGAAAAAGGTCCCCCAATCCGACACGACAAACTCACGATCCGGCGCTTTCTCGAGCTCGCGCCGGGCCCGGCAGTCGGGATTTCGGTCGACAACGATGACTTTACGGTAAGCAGTTTTGCCGCGCGCTTTGCCTTTCGCGAGCTGAGACGCGTAGAACGTGCCATAGCAGCCGCCGCCGACCACCACGACGTCCCTCAGCGGATGAGTCTCCCTCCGTCCACGACCAGCACCGTGCCCGTGACGAAGTCGGTCGCGGCGAGCAGGAACCGCACCGCCGCAACCACATCGGCGGGATCACCCAGGCGCTCGAGCGGCGTCGTCTCACGAATACGCTCGCGCGTCGGCGCGTCCCATCCTTCGGGAAGGAGCACCGGGCCTGGCGCGACGGCGTTCACCGCGATGTCAGGGGCGAGCGCGCGCGCGAGCGTTTTTGTCAGCATCACGACGCCGGCTTTGCTGACGCAGTGCGGCAGATACGCCGGCCACGGCTCCAAGCCGCCGACATCGGCCATATTCACGATCTTGCCTTTCGCGCGGCGCAGATGCGAAATCGCCCCCTGAGAGACGAAGAACGACGCCCGCAGATTGAGATCGAGCGTCGCGTCCCAACTTTCCGGCGTCACCGTCTCGACCGGCTGGCGAACCATGATCGCCGCCGAGTTGATCACGATATCGAGCCGCTGGAACGCGCGCGCGGCCTGATCGGCGAGCCCGCAAGCGGTCGCTGCGTCGCTCAAATCGGCTTGCAGCAGCTCCGCGCGGCGGCCCGCGCTCCGGGTCGCGCGCGCCGTCTCTTCGGCGCCCTTCGCCGAACCGTGGTAATGCACGGCGACGTCGCAGCCGGACTGTGCCAGGCCGATCGCGATCGCCTGGCCGATGCGGCGACCTGCCCCCGTGACGAGAGCGGCCGCGCCCTCGAGCCGCACTAGTACGCTTTCCCGGTGATGGGGACGATCTGACCCGTGATCGCGCTCGCCTCGTCGCTCGCGAGGAACAGGACCGTGTTGACGACTTCGTCCAGCTCCACGAGCGGTGTTTTCGAATCGGCCCCCATCTGCGCCACGTTGTCGGCGGTCCGAACCGTGGCGGGCGCGACCGCGTTCACCCGGACGTTCCCATCCCGGTACTCGCGCGCGAGCTCGCGCGTGAGCCCCGCGACGGCCGACTTCGCGGCGCTGTACGCCGACATGTGCATCAGGGAGCGAACCACTGCGATGGACGCAAAGTTGACGATCGAACCCCCGCCGCGTGCGAGCAGGAGCGGTATCGCGGCCTGGCACATGAAGAACGCGGTCTTGAAGTTGACGGCGATTTCGCGATCGAGGATCTCCGGCTTGACCTCGGTGAACGGCCCGTAGCTGAAGAATCCGCCGGCCACGTTGATCACGACGTCGAGTCCTCCGAATTGGGATTGCGCCGCGGCTGTCGCGGTGCGGGCCGCCTCGGGCTGGGTGAGATCGCCGGCCGACGCCTTCGCCGCGATCCCCTCGGCCGCAAATTCCTTGACGCGATCGGCAAGTCCCACGGCGTTCACGTCCGCGAGCAACAGCTTCGCCCCGGCGCGACCGACTCCACGGGCAACGGCGTGGCCGATCTGCCCCACGCGCCCGACGCCCGTGATGAGCGCGACCTTGCCATGAAGGTCAGCGGGCACGGCTGGCGCCATGTGCCGCGGCGACGATGTCGTCCACGGGAGGCGCGCCGCGCTGCGCGAAGCGCACCGTCCCATCGCGGCCGATCACGTACACCGTCCGCTGAATCCCCTTCCCGTCGTCCTTCAGCGCGTTGTAGGACCCGGCAATAGCGCGCTGGGGATCGGAGAGCAGCGGGAAGTTGAACCGCATCTTGTCAACGTAACCGCGATGGCTCTCCACGCTCGCGGGGTTCACCCCGAGCGGCTGCATGTTGGCGGAATTGAATTTTGCGATCTCATCGCGCACGGCGGAGAGTTGGCGGTTTCAGCCAGGCGTGTTGTTGCCCGGATAGAAGACCAGCGCAACGGGTCCGTTTTTTAGCAGATCGGCGAGCGCGTACGTCCGGCCGTCGGACGCAGGAGCCCTGAAGGACGGCGCCGTGCCGCCGATCGGCAGTGGGTCACTCATGCTCCCCCTCCCCCCGTTTCCTCGTGGTGAGCTCGAGGCGCTTCTCGAGCGGTTCCAGCCAGGTGTCGGGAACTTGCATGCCCCCCAGCGGCGCGTGGCTCTCGCCGTACTCGCTTTCACCGTGCCAGTCGGATCCGCCGCTGATGCCGAGGCCCAACCGTTCCGCGATGCGCGTCAAGCGCTGCTCGACGGCGGGGGCATGGCTGGGGTGGCGCACCTCGACACAATCGAGCCCCTGATCCTGGAAGCTGCGGAGCTGCGCTTCCGTCCCGTGATCCCCCAGATGGGCCGCGACCGTCAGCCCGCCCACGTCGTGGACCAACGCCGTAACCTCCGAGAGTTTCGGCAGCGGCTTCTCGACGTAGGCGGCCCGGCCGCGGCCGAGGTAGCGGCGAAACGCATCGCTGATGTTGTCACAGGCACCGGAATCGACCAGCGCGCGCGCGACGTGCGGCCTGCCCAGTGCCCCGCCATCGCCGCCGATGAGCTGCGCCTGGACGTCTTCGAGATCGATCGCCACACCCAGGCCTTGCAGCTTCGCCACGATCTGCTCGCCTCGACGCCGTCGCGCGGCGCGCGTGTCCCGCAAGAAACCCTGGAGCCGTTCGTTCTCGTGCGGCAGGAACAGGGCGAGCACATGGAGCTCACCCCATGGCGCCCGCACGCTGAACTCACAGCCCGAGATGACGCGGACGCCGAGCTTCGCGCCTTCGTGCGCCGCCTCGGCGACGCCGTCGGTGGTGTCGTGGTCGGTCAGCGCGATCGCCGTGAGAGCGACCGCGCGGGCGCGTCGCGCCACCTCCGGCGGCTCACACTCGCCGTCGGAAGCCGTCGAATGACAGTGCAGATCAATGTGCGGCGTAGTCGGCCTCGGGGGCGGTCCACGCCGGTTGGGACTGACGAAACAGCTCGAGCAGCTCGCGCTCGGAGAGCTCGAGGAACGCACGATCGGGCGAGCGGGCGCCGGTTGGCGAGAAGTGCGTGATCCGCCGGCGGCGCTGCACTCCCGTGCCCTGCTCGAAGATCAAACCGAACTGATCGCGGCCGTAGACCGTCACACGTCCGGAGGGGTAGACCTCCCAGCGGTCGCTATCTACTGTGATCGTTCGGCTGGCCATACGCTCACTTCGCTCCACAACTCCCAGGCGTCGGGCGAGTACGTCGCCAACGCCTGGAGGCGCTTCTCCAGCTTGATCTCTTCGGGCAGCCGAGACGCCTGCGCGCGATGCGACATCTCGGTGGGGCTCTCGGAGAACTCGATGAACAGCCGCGGATCCTTGGCGTTGCGGAACAACCAGATCCGCTGGCCGCGCGCTTCGGCGAACTGGCTCAGCTCGCGCAGCGTGTTCACGTACTCCGTCTCGTTCTGCGTGGGAACGCGCACGCGCGCGGCGGTCAAGACTTTGGGCATGCTCACACCGCTCCCTCGGGGAACGCCTGCAGCATCTTTTTGACGTCGGCCAGGAATTTGTCGGCGTCCGCGCCGTCCACCACGCGATGATCGTAGGACATCGTCAGCATGCCCATCGTCCGAATCGCGATAGACTCGGTGCCATCGGAGGCGGTCACCACCTTGGGCCGCTTCTCGATCGCGCCGACGCCGAGGATCGCGACCTGCGGCTGGTTGATGATCGGGATGCCGGCGAACGGCCCGAAGCCGCCCGGATTCGTGATCGTGAACGTGCCACGTTGGATGTCGTCGGGCAACAGCTTCTTGGTGCGCGCGCGCTCGCCGAGATCGTTGATCGCCCGCGCGATCCCCATCAGCGACAGCTCGTCGGCATGCTTGATCACCGGGACGATGAGACCCCAGTCGAGCGCCACCGCGATCCCGACGTTGACATCGGCCCGGTAGATCGTGCTGTCGCCCGAGACCGCGGCGTTGACGATCGGGTGCGTGCGGAGATTCTCCGCGCACGCCTTCACGATGTAGGCCAGGAACGTCGGTTTCTCGGCAGCCTTGGCGCGCAGCTGGGCGACGCGGGTGAAATCCACCTCGAAGAAGCTCGCGACATGCGC
>DASYTD010000177.1:0-6195 GCA_036002655.1 Gemmatimonadales bacterium | reverse complement strand
GCGAGGTACTCGGTCACCTCGCGCTGATCGGTCAGGGTCCGCTGCTCGGCGGGAATTCTCACGCTTGCCATGCGATGCCTCGCTTTCGTCCCATCACTTCAAACAGAAACTCGAGGATCTCCACCTGCCGCTTCGCCTCCGGGAGATCACGGCCCCACGTGTACAGCCCGTGACGGCGAATCAGGAACCCGTGCGCCTCGAGATGGTCGCGCAGCACGGACTCGATGTGCGGAGCGGCGGCGGTCCAGTCCTGCGTGTTCTCGACAATCGGCAGCGATTCGCGGTGCTCGTGCGTGCGGACCCCGTCCAGCCCCTTCAGCATCTCGTAGCCGCCGATGTCGAGTCGCCCCGCGCCATCGCCCGCCGCCTCCGATAATATCGTGCTCCAAATCGAGTGCGTATGCAACACCGCCCCCGCCCCACGCGCACGCACGATTGCCAGATGCAACGCCGCTTCGGCCGATGGCGTGCCGGAGCCCCGCAGGACGCGCCCCCGAGCATCGATTTCAACGACGTCGCTGGCCTCGAGCAAGCCCTTGTCCACGCCACTGGTCGTGATGGCGAGTGTGAGCGGGTCCGTCCGGACGACGGCGCTGAAGTTGCCGCTCGTGCCGAGGGCCCAGCCGCGCGCGTAACAGTGGCGGCCTACGTCGGCGAGCTGTTCGGCGAGCTCCTCGAAGGGCATGCCTGAAGAATACACGAACTCAAGGGAGCTCGAGCGAGCACTTCCCGAGACGCGCGGGCCAACGCGGGGTGAGCGAGAAGCCCTGGACCGTCTCCTCGAACCCCCGCTCACTGCGCGCGACCGTCGTGATCTTAGACCGCCACACTTCAGCATCCGGCTGAACGCGAAGCGGAACCTCGCGGGCCAGCGACAGCTCAGCTGCGAACAACGCGTTCGCGGGAGCCGCCGAGGCATGCCAGGCGTACGCGACGTCCAGACAACCCGCCGCATCGAACTGCAATCGCTTCTCGAGATCGCCACCCTGCAAGACGACCGTGACTGCATCGGCGTCCACGGAGACGCGAGCACTCATGGGCACCGCGGCCCAGGAGCGAAGTGCCGTGTATTTGCCGTTCGCATAATCCGCCGCCGACACATCGTCGCCGAGCAGCCGCTCGACGAGGATGGCTCGCGGCTCCGCGTCCACGGGAGGCAGCTCGGTGAGGCGGGAAGCGCGCTCGATATCGTGAATGCTTTGCGTCCCGCTGCCCTTACTCTGGTGACCTTGCTGGCTCTGCTTGGGAATCTCGTGATAGGATTCGCGTCGCCGCGTCAACACGTCAGCGAGGTTGGTGAGATCGCTGAAGCGGGTGAGCATCTCGACGGCGCCCCCGCGGTGCGGGCTGATCACGGCCGAGAACTGTGCCGAATGCACCCACAGCTCCGGGTAGCCATCGTAGTCGAGATCGAGCTCCTCGAGCGCCAGCGATTCACCCTGCCGCAGGGTGCACTCCGCGATGGCGAGCTGGCGCCAGATCGCGTTCCGCAGATGAGGCAGGTAGAGGCCCCCGAACACCCCATGCCAGTAGGCGTCGTTGCACTGCGCGCGTCCGATCGCCCGCCGCGCTTCCGGCGGGTCGCCGCGACGGCGTGATAGCGTGGAGAGCGCAACCATCGTCTTGTGCATGCGGTTCGATTCAGGGTACTTGACCAGGAAATGGTGCCAGTGTCCGCCGCGCACGAACGATGCCGAGGCCGCCAGATGCTTGGGTCCCAGCTCGTCCTCCAGCTTGGTCAGGTCGCGCTGCGCGGCTGGGGGCAGCGCCCACTTCTCCATTTCGCGATAGGACGCGGTCCCCAGGTACGCCAGGCCGCCGCAGGGGACCTCGCGGAATGCTTGCTGCCCCGTCGTCAGCTTGATTTCCCCGGCGGTGGTGAGGCGCTCCATCGTTTGGAGAAACGTGTCCAGCCATCCGGAGCCGTACACCCAATCCTTGGTGCCGGGCCACCCGCCGAACTTCTCGCCGTCGTCGGCGAGGATCGCCAGCCCGTGGCCGTGGGAGCGGAGCTGGCGGAGGTAGGACGCCGTCTCTTCCGGCGGTCGGAACGGGATGAGGTAGCGCAGTCGTTCGTCGATCGCGAGCAGTCCCACGCGGCGGTTGTCGGACTCGGTATGGTGGGGGCGATGTAGCTCGTCGTGTCGGAACCCGCAGACGAGGAAATGACGGTCGTCCACGAGGGCATACTCGACGCCCGCTTCCGCGAGGTCCGCGGCAAGCTCCGGCTGCCAGACGCGCTCGGTCAGCCACAGCCCGGTCGCGTCCACGCCGAACCGCCGCTTCAAGTATTCGCGCATCCGCCCGACCTGCTCCAAGCGATCGGGGCGGGGCAGTGACGCGAGAATCGGCTCGTCGAATCCGGCGAGCAGTAGCTCCAGCCGGCCATCGGCAGCGAGTTTGCCGATCATGTCGAGCCACGCGGTATCGTGGTCTTCCAGCCATTCGAACAGCGGACCGGAGACGTGCAGCGTGAGCGGGAAGAACCCGGCGGCGCTCGCGCGCTCGATGATCGGGCGGTAGACGTCGCGCACATGATCGGCCATGACGTGGTCGAAATTTCCCACCGGCTGATGCAGGTGCAGGCCAAACACAAACCGCAGCGGCGGCTTCAAGAGGGCGTGGGTTGCAACGTCTGACGAAACAGGTCGGCGGCGCTTCCGGCGTTGGGATCGTTGCTCTTGGCGTCGCCCAACTTCTTGACGAACCCGGCCTCTAGGCGGCCGCTCTCGGGTCCCGCGAGTGCGATCGCGTGCGCCGCGTAGCGCAGCACCTGCCGCCCCTCGAGCCCCGCAAAGTCGTCGAAGAACCAGCCGCACGACGTCATGGACCGGAGCACGCCGCGCTCCATCTCGACAAGCCGCGCCGCGGTATCGTCGCGCCCCCCGTTCACCGGCCCCGTCGCGCCGGCGGCGTCTCGAAACGCCCAGGGGCCACCCGGCAGATCCGCGCCCTCGCGCTCGTAGATGCCGTGCACTTCGGCGGCCAGCCAGTCCACCGCGGCGCGCAGCGGTGCGCGCCAGTCGTGCTGCCGCTTCGCATTCTGATCCATCCGGCAGCCGCAGGCCGATCGCCACCGCTCGACGCCGTGCGCGCAGCTCCACGACGTCGGCGCGACGAGCTCGACCGTTCCCGTCGGAGGGTGCGCGGCCAACGCCGCGGCGAAATTGCTCACTTGCACCTTGTCAGAGTGTTGCAGGCGGCCAAGCGTTGTCGCCAGCCCCTGGTCAGCGCTCTTGTGGTGATGGCCGAACGTTTCGCCATCCACCGCGATCGCGGCGATCGCGCCCGGCGGCGTGCCGCTCAGTGCCTCGGTGAACCGATTCGGGTCGGTCGGCAGCCCGCCAAACGCCACGCCATGTGATAGGCCGCCGTTGTAGGCGAATACCGCGATGGATCGGCCGCCGTCGAGCGCGATGGTCGCGGGTAATCCACGCTCGGGCGCCTTCGACACTTGATGCGGCGCGAGCACCGTGAACGCGATGCCGGCGGCCGCGACGACGTCGAGCGTCTCGCGGTCCACCGCGGTCTCCGGCAGCCAGAAGCCCACCGGATCGCGGCCAAAGCGGCGCCTGAAATCGTCGATGCCCCAGCGGACCTCGGTCTCTTTGTCGCGTCGGCTCGCGAGCGGTAGGATGATGTGGTGGAACGGCATGGCGAGCGCGTTGCCGTGACCGAGGCGTTTTACGCTCGCGCGGTCGGCGCCAATCACCGCGTCGTGCACGTCGCGCGCTTCCCGTTCCATCCAATCGAGCAACGTCGGCCCGAAGTCGAAGCTCAGGTATTGGTAGACCAAGACGAGAGGCCGATACGTCTCACGCGTAACGCGGACGTTCCAGTCGTGATCGGGAGCGGCGTTGGGCTCGGCATCGACCTGTCCGGTCCACGGGTTCTCCCGCGGAGGCTGGTAGAAATGCCCGTGGATGACGACGAGACCCTTTTGCGCGGACGTCATAGGGCTAGCGACGGGCGTTCACGCCCCTTCCACCTTTGCCGCTGGCGGATCGCTTCCGCGGCGCGCGCTCTTTCTTCTCCGTGGGAGCCGGCGGCGGGAGGGCTCGCGCGGTGTAGGCCCGCCGGTACACGGCAGCGTACGCCTCCGCCGGCTGGCGCCACGAGAAGTCTTTGCGCATCGCCCCGCGGGCGAGGTCGGTGAACCAGGCGCGGTCCTGATACAGCGTCACCGCGCGCTGGATCGCGTGGTCGAACGCCTCCGGACTGTAGGCGTCGTAGAGGATGCCCGTGACGCCGTCCTCGATCGTATCAGCGAGTCCGCCCACGCGACGCGCCACCGGGAGCGCGCCATAGAGCTGCGCGCGCATCTGCGTCAGCCCGCACGGCTCGTACAGCGACGGCATCATGAGGAAGTCGGCGCCCGCGAGGAGGTGGTGCTCCAGCGCATCGGTGAAGGCCGTGTTCACGCCCACGCGCGCGGGGAAGCGCGCGGCCAGCCCGCGCAGGGCGTTCTCGAACTGCGCTTCACCGGCGCCGAGAAAGATGAATTGCGCGTCCAGCAGCCGCAGCGATTGCGACGCCACGATCTGGTCGAGTCCCTTTTGGGCGACGAGCCGCGCGCTCATGCCGAACAACGGCACGTCGCCGCGGCGCGGCAGTCCCCACGCCTCCTGCAGCGTCGTCTTGCAGCGCACTTTCCCCGAGAGATCATCAGGCGTGAATTGGGCCGGAATCTGCGGATCGGTCCGCGGATCCCACTCTGTGACGTCGATGCCGTTGCGGATGCCGACAAGCCGATCGCCGAGCTGGCGGAACGAGTGCTGGAGGCCGAAGCCGCCGACATCGGTCAACAGCTCGAAGGCATGCCTCGGGCTCACCGTCGTCACCAGGTCGGCATACTTCAGGCCACCTTTCAGATAATTCAGGCGGCCGTACCATTCCATGAACGCGGGCGACCAGAGGTCGTCCGGAAGCCCAATCTCCTTCAGCGTTGGGGGCGGGAAGACGCCCTGAAAGCCGCCGTTGTGAACCGTGAGGACGGAAGGCAGCCGCTGAAGATCGGGCTCGTCGCGATACACGCGGCGCAGGAACACCGGCACCAACGCCGCGTGCCAGTCGTGCGCGTGCAAAATGAGATTGCCTTCGCCGATGCGCCGCGCGATCTCGATCGCCGCGGACGCGAAGAGCGCGAAGCGGCGCGCGTTATCCGGATAGTCGCCGCCGGAGTCGCCATAGATGCCGGGGCGATCGAACGAAGGCTCGTGCTCGAGGAACATCGTCTTGGGGTAGTCGTCGCCCACCTGGTGCCAGCAGCGCACTTTTTCGCGGCGCCCGCCGCTCTCGACCGTGAAAGGATCAGTGAGCGGCTCCAGCTTGCCGATGTGGGAGCGTGCCTCGCGATACAGCGGCAGGACGACGTGGCTCTCGGTTCCGCTGGCGGCTTGGTAATCGGCGAGGCCGGCGACCGCCTGGCCCAAGCCGCCGGTACGGGCGTAGGGCCACAACTCGGCGGTGAGGTGGAGCACCCGCGTCTTCAACGAAGCTCCTCCCCCCTCGCTGCTACAGTGGTGGATCGCCGGGAATCGCCGCTCCGGTCGCAGCGGGAACGTAGTACTGCGTGACGTAGGACTGGAGCATCTGGCGCGTCGTGAAGCGCTCGACCGCGACCGCCAACGCGCCTTTCATCATATGTACCCACGACGCCGAGTGCTTGCCAGGGAGTCGATCGTAGAACGACGGGACGACCTGGTTTTCCAAAATCCCGAAGAGGTGCTCCATGTCCGACTGTTCGACCTCGGCCTCGGATGCCGGCAGCGGAATCGCCCACCCGTTCTCGCCCGTGTATCCCTCGGCCCACCACCCGTCCAGCGTGCCCAGCTGCGGGACGGCGTTGAGCGCCGCCTTCATGCCACTCGTGCCGCAGGCCTCGAGCGGCACGCGCGGCAGATTGACCCACAAGTCCACGCCGGCGACCATCCGCTGGGCGAGATGGAGTTCGTAGTCCTCCAGGAAGGCAATGCGGCCTTCGAAGCTGGGGTCCTGAGCGGCGGCGAACACGCGTTGCAGCACGCGCTTGCCGGGGTCGTCGGCCGGATGCGCCTTGCCGGAAAAGATGATCTGGACGGGACGCCGCGTGTCGGTGACGAGACGCTTCAACCGTTCGGGGTCGCGGAACAGCAGATCGGCGCGCTTGTAGGTGGCAAAACGGCGCGCGAATCCGAGCGTCAGAACGCTCGGTGA
>DASYTD010000176.1:0-5589 GCA_036002655.1 Gemmatimonadales bacterium | reverse complement strand
GGACCCATTAGCGATGCGTCCAGTCGGCGACGGCGCGTGCCATGCCATCCCGCAGGCCCACCTGCGGCGACCAGTGCAAGTCACGGACGGCCGCCGCTGGTGTGACGACCCACCACCGCTGTTTCAGCTCCCGCACCTTGTCGCGCGTGAGCATCGGTCGCTTGTGATTGAGGTGGTGGCCCCATTCTGCGAACGTCGCAACCAGCGTGAGCATCACGTGGGGCACGACGACCGGGATGCGCAGCCGCTTGCCCATCGCGTTGGCCATCGCCCCAACGAGCTCGTTCTGCGGATAGGGATGCGGGTCCGCGAGATAATAGGTCTTGCCTACGGAGTCGGGGCTTTCCGCTGCCGCGACCATGCCTCTCACAACGTCTCCGACGTAGATGAGCGACGCTGTTTTCGACCTGAATCCCAGCCGCGGCGCGAGGCCGGCTTTGATCATCGGGAAGATGCCTCTCGAGATGTCCTGCTCGCGCTCTCCATAGACTGCCACGGGACGCACAATCGTGACGGGCACCCGGCTGCTGAATTCCTGCACCACACCTTCGGCTTCCGCTTTTGACCTGCCGTACGCGGAGACCGGATGAAGTGGAGCGGATTCATCGATCGGGTGACCGTCGGGGGACGGGCCGGCAGCCGCTTGCGCCGAGGCGAACAAAAAGCGACGTAGCTGTGCGGGGCCACGCCGTGTCACAGCCTCGAGCAGGTTGCGAGTGCCGTCGACGTTCGTCTCGCGGAAGGCACGCGCGGAAGTTCCCATCAAGACGGCGCCTAAATGATAGACGTACTCGACATCTTCGAGCGCGCGCGCGAGGGCGCCGGCGTCGCGCAGATCACCAGCGACCAGGCGCAGGCGATTGCCATAGGTTGTGCTCAGCGGCGCGAGGGACCGCACATTGCTCCCCGCGCGGATCAGCCCGATCACGTCGTCGCCGCGCCGCAGCAGGTATTCGATGAGGTGCGAGCCGATGAACCCATTGGCCCCGGTAACGAAAATGCGCGCCATAAGTGCCTCCTACTCGGACCATTTCCGGAACAGTCCCAGCGGCGTGAGCGGGTCCCAACGAATCACGTAGACGGCGAATAGATAGAGCGACGCCAGCGCCGTAAAGACCACTCCGGACCACGCGAATGGCAGGGGAACGGGTCGCGGCACGCCCTGTTGCCAGGCCCATGCCGAGACGATGAGTAGCAGCAGCACGACGTGCAGCAGGCTCATCCACGAAATGCGGAATCGGGCGCGGACGTCCGGTCCATAAACCGACCACGCGCGATAGGTCTTGATCAGCGAATACAGGATGAGCGCGATCCAACACAAGCGCGGCGGGTATTCGCGGAATGCCTCAGCGCCGCTGCCTGCGGGCGTCGCCTTGAGTGTCGACAGACCGATATAACTGAGCGCGAGGATCAAGACGTCGAGGAATAGCTCGCGATGCTTGTACGTCTCGCGCTGCTCGTAGTAGCGGTTGTACTGCGCCCACATGTCGACGTTGAGCAATAAAGAAGGAAGAGCGTAGCCAAACTTCAGCAGAAAGTGGTCGACGCTCGTCGTGGGTCCCTCGAGAATCGTCATGAAGAGACCAGCCGTGACGGCCGACACGAGCGTCAGCAGGGCGAAGCGGCTTTCTACCCGGGTCACGATTCCTCCTCTCGGTCACATGGCCGCGGCCGGCGCTCGAGCACCATGCGCATCCCGTGGCTGGGGCGCAGGTTGATGAGCGGCCGAAAGCCCACGGGGTGACCGGGCGCGAGCCGCATGCGCCACCGCTGGGCCAGCGTCGCGACGACGAGTGTCGCCTCCTGGACGGCGTACGACTGGCCGATGCAGCCGCGTGGCCCACCGCCGAACGGGAAGTACGCGAACTTCTGCGGCTTTTCTGCGAGCTCCGGATTCCACCGCTCGGGATCGAAGCGACTGGGATCGCGAAAGAACCGCGCGTCGCGCTGGATCACGTACGGGCTCATGAGGATCAACGTCCCGGCCGGCACCGCGTAGCCGCCTACCGAAAACGCTTCGAGCGCCTCGCGCGCGATGGCGTAATTCGGTGGGAACAGCCGCAGCGCCTCCGACACGACCATGCGGGTGTAGGGCAGTCGCGCGAGGTCATCCACCGTGGGCGGCGTTCCCCCAAGCACTTGTTCGAGCTCGGCATGCAGCCGAGCCTCGACGTCCTCGTGTTGGGAGACCAGATACCAGGTCCACGTCAGCGCCACCGAGACGGTGTCGAGCGCGGTGAGAAACAGGGTCAAGGCCTCGTCGCGCACCTGCCGATCCGTCATTCCAGTCCCGTCTCCCTCCGCGTCTTGCGCCACCAACAGCATCGAGAGCAGATCGCCATGATCGTGGCGGGTCGCGCGGCGCTCTTTGATCAAGCGGTAAATGGTGGAATCGAAGTGCGCCTTGGCCCGGTAAAACCGGAAGGTGCTGGGGAGTGGTAACAGCAGCAGCCATTCGGCAAACGGGATGGTGACGCGCGAAAACAACGCCATGGCGTCATTGAGCGCGTTGTCGATGCCCGCGGCGACTTCGGAATCGACATCCCAATTGAACATCGTCTTGCCGGCGATCGCGGTTGCCATGCGCGCCATTTCGTGCGCGATGTCGACTGTGATGCCCGCTTGCCATCTGTCACTCAGCCGCACCGCGTAGTCGGTCATGACCGAGCCGTAGGTGTGGAGCCGTTGGGAATGCAGCGACGGTTGCACGATGCGCGACTGCCGCGCATGGAAGTCGCCTTCGCTCGTCAACAGCCCTTCGCCGAGCAGCCATTTCGCGAGCTTGAGCGGCCGTCCTTTGACGAAGTTGCGGTTGTTGGTGAGCAGCACTTCCTTCACATAGTCCGGGTGACTGAGGAGCACGATTCTGAGGTGGCCGATGCGGAAATAGGCGACATCACCGAACTCGGCCGCGACCCTCGTCAGGAAGCCCAGGATATCCCGCCGGACCTCGACCAGGTGGCCGAGGGGTGAGTTGGACTTCGGCCCCGGCGGAAGGGCAGGCTTGCCGGAGCGCGCCGGTCTGATGACCGGACTAGAAATGATAGAGGGCACACCCCACCTCGATTCCAGAACCTGCGGTGATGATCAGCCCGAGATCGCCCTGACGGACGACTCCCTGCTGTCGAGCCGCGCGCAGCGCGAACGGCAGCGATGACGTGAACAGATCTTTTCCATCCTGGACCACATCCACGAAGCGATCGCGTGGCACAGCCATGGCTGCGGCGAGCTCGCCGATGAAGGCCGAGGAGATCTGGGGCGGAAAGATTCTCGCTAGGCCTGCGAGCTCGGTACCGGTCCTGGCCAGCAGCTCGCACACGGTGGCGACGATGGCGCGGACGTAGTGACGCTCGATCTCCGGATCGCGCGCGAACTGGAGATAGGCCTTCCCGTCGCGGTTGGTGAGGTACGAGACGAACTCGTCCTGGTGCTCGGGGAACGACCGAAACACAAAGTGTCCGAATCCGTCGGGGCCCTCACCGTTCTGTTGGAGCAGCAGTGCCGAGCCGCTCTCCTCGATCCCGAGGACGTCGCTCGGGAACGCCGCCGCGTTGTTCTCATGCTCCGCCGCGACCACGAGGACGCTCGTCGCCTTTTCATCGCGGAGCATCTGCTCCGCGACATGACAAGCGTGCAGCATACCGGCCGAGCCGTTGAAGACGTCGAACGCCAACGCGCCTTGCAAACCCAGCTCGCCTGCGAGCAACGCCGCCATGGCAGGCTCGGTGAGGAAGCGGCTGCGATAAACCCCCGCGTAAATCACGAGATCTGGGCTGCGCGAGGCAGGGTCGGCGCGCAGGCAATCGCTCGTGGCCAGTTTGAGGAGTGTCAGCGTGTCGTGACGCTCGGCAGTGTCACGCGGAGCGGTGCCGACACTCGCGATGCGCACGCACGGAGCGGTGGGCGACGGCTTACGCGCCGGCCGGCCATTGGAATGCTTCGCGCTCGCGGCAGCGCGCAGTCGCTCGGGGAGATCATCCAGCGTGTACAACGCCGTCCCGAGCGTCAGCCCGGATCCGCTGATGGCAAAGATGACGCGGTCGCCCGAACGAATCCGGCCGCTGGCGATGCCGTCGGCGAGGGCGACGAAATGGGTGGTCGTCGCCGTGTTGCCGCACCGCTCCAGGTTGTCGATCGTGTTTCCCGCGTGGCACACGGGACGCTTCAGCAGGCGATTGATCGCGCGCGTCGCGCTGGTCAACGCCGTGCGCGACGTTTGATGCATGATCAGGTGTTGAAAGCCGTCGTAGTCCCAGCCGGCTCGACGCAACGCGCCGAGGGCGTGCTCGCCGCCGTGGCGCGCGGCGGCGTCGGTCAGCCGCAGCGCGTCGGTGTGCATGATGGCCCCGCCGTGGGACTGATCCGTCGGCCCGGCCACGCAGCAGTCGGCGTAGTCGCCGAATGTCCGCAAATCGATGGAGGTGAAACCGGCGCGTGAATCGTCGCCGGCCTCGAGTGTGACCGCGGCGCCCGCGTCTCCCAGCGTCAGGCACGCGAGGCGGCGATCGAGCAGGCCGTCGATCTCGAGCTGTGCGGTGGCGGCGAGATGCGTGATGTATTCGCCGCTGACGATGAGGGCGCAGCCGATCACGCCCTGCCGCAGCAGGGTGTCGGCGATGTTCACCCCCACCCACATCCCGGAGCAGGCGCTCCGGACGTCGAACGCCAGCGCGCGCCGGAAGCCAAAGTGCCGCTTGAGGCGGAGCGCCGTACTCGGCTCGTACGACACCATGAACCCGGCGTGGTCAACCCGGCCGATCGCAGCCGAGATGAGCAGATCCACATCCGCCGGCGCATGACGCGAGGTGGCGAGACAGCGCGCGATGGCCTGCTTTGCCAGATCGATCGCGAATTCGCCGTCGCCCGCGACGCGGCGCGACTTGATGCCGGTCATGCGCTCGAGCGGGAAGCGGACCTTGCGGCGGCACCCGCGGATCAACTCGGCGGTCGACACCTCCCGCGGCGGGAGGTAGACGCCCAAGCTCTCGATCACCGTTTGCGCCGTCATACCGCTGCTCCAGCGAGCGACTCGGCGAGCTCCGCAATCGTCTGATACTCGAAGAACGCGTCCGGCGTGAGCTGTATGCCGTCCGCCTGCGCGCGCACGATGATCTCGAGGATCTGGATCGAGCCGCCACCGAGGTCGAAGAAGTTGTCGTGGATCCCGACCTGCGCGATGCCCAGCACTTGCGCGTACAACGCGGCCAGCGTCCGTTCGAGCGGCGTCTGCGGCGGGACGAACTCCACCGCATCTGAGGCGGGTTGCGCGGCGGCGAGCCGGCGCCGATCGGCCTTTCCCGCGGGCGTGAGCGGCAGCTCGTCGAGCGACACATAGACGGCTGGGACCATATAGGCGGGCAAGACGCCGCGCAGAAAGGCGTGCAGCTCACGTCGATCAGGCGCCTGCGCGCCAGCCGGCACGACGTAGGCAACGAGACTGCGCGCGCCGTCGGGACGTGATGGCGCGACCACAGCGCTGGCCCGTACGGCCGGATGGCGGTTGAGCGCTGCCTCGATCTCCCCGAGCTCAATTCGGAAGCCGTGGATCTTCACCTGATCATCCAGCCGCCCGTGCAGCTCGATCGATCC
>DASYTD010000175.1:0-25216 GCA_036002655.1 Gemmatimonadales bacterium | reverse complement strand
ATAGAACCCGGAATCGGGGAAGATCTCGTAGCGCCGCTCCCGGTGCCGGTCGCGCTCGTCCTGGACGGACGAGAACCGGCGCGAGCGGAAATCGTAGCGGCCCACCCACGACTCGATCGTCTGGTCCAGGTGATACCAGAGCGCGCCGCCGGAAATGCGAAACCGAATGTGCACCGTCTCGATCCGACGCACGGTGTCGATTCCCATCACCTCCATCGTCGCACTGCCGACGCTGAAGATGCCGTACCTCGCGCCGAACGTCAGCCGCTCGCCGACGGGAAACGGCACAACCGGAGCCGCGCGAATGACGGGCGGCGGAACGGGGATAGGGGGAGCCGGAGTCGTTGCAGAGCCAACGATGACGCCGGTGCACACCGAATCCTGCGCGCCGAGCGGCTTCCCGGACATGAGCAACGCGAGCACGAGCATGGCCGAGCCTTTCCGGGCCGCGTCGATCAAACCGCGCGACCGCCAGGCGTCGAGCAGCTGTTGCCAGGGCTTCGATCGCGATGCCCGCTGCTTGAGATCGTAGCGCGCCGCACTCGGCACCACCTCGATGCGTCGTGCGTGAGCGCCGAGGCGTGCCAGCAGCTCGGCGTTTGCGGACCATCCTTCGGCGGAGAGCAACGGCGCGTCGCCTCCCTTGGTCGCTTGGCGCAGCACAATCAGGCGCAGCGCGATGAACCCCGAGATCGAATCCTTCACGCCTCCACCGACCCGGAGCAGCCGGGGCGCCCAGTGCCGAACCCAACGCTCGGGCCAGGAGCGCGTGCCCAGCTCCCGATACTGCTCGGCGACGATGAGATCAGCACCCGACTCGAGCCGCTTGACCATGTCCTCCATGGTCTCCGGCGCATGCACGAAGTCCGCATGGAGCGTGATCGCGCAGTCGCGCTTGGGCCGGTCGGTCCGTTGCAAGGCCAGGCGCAGCAGCTCCTCCAGACTCTTGGCATACCCCTGCCGGGAGCGATGCTTGATCACCGTCAGCGGCAGCACGCGGGCGTAGGAAGTCAGCACGTCAGCGCTGCCGTCCGTTGACGCATCATCGCACGCGATGATCTGGTACTCCCGCTCAAAGGCGGTGAAGACCTGGCGGACTTTCCACAGGACGAGCCCAACCGTGCTCGCCTCATTGTGGACGGGGACGCAGACGTAAATCATGGCCCTGCAATCTAGAGGAGGGCCCGATAGACGTCCAAGACTCCGTGCGCCATGGCAGGGGCGCTGAAGCGCGGAGGGAAGGGGAGGGGCGTGGGATGTCGGAGCACATCCACCACTTTCTGCGCCAGCGCCTCGGCGGCACCGGTCGGAACGAGCACCTCGGGCGGGAGGATTTCGGGAATCCCACCCGCCGCCGTCGCGACGACGGGACGGTCCAGTGCCAGGGCGTTCAGAATTACACTGCCGAGGCCCTCCTGCTTGGAGGACATCACGAAGACACTGGCTTCGGCGATCAGCGCTTCGACGCGATCCACATGCCCCACCAGCTGGACGCGACCCTGCAGCTCCAGCCGCGCGATCTCGGCAGTGAGGGACGCACGCATCGGGCCTTCGCCGGCGATGATCCAGTGCAACTGCGGCTCCAGCTCTCGCGCGTATCGCGCCGCACGCACCAGCGTTCGCTGGTCCTTGTGATCCACCAGCGCGGCCGCATTGACCGCCAGCGACGCCTTGGCGGAGATGCGCAGCTGGCTGCGAATGTCGAGCGCCGGTGTGGAGGCGCGGCGGATTTCCTCCGGATCGATGCCGTCGGGCACGACGGTAATCGCGTCCGCCGCGATTCCATCGCCGATGAGCATCTGCTTGACCGCGTCAGAGACGGCGATGATGCGATCCGGCCGCCGCCACGCGCCGAAGCGCCCGACATGAAAATCCACGCGCCGCGTCGCGACGAGCGTACGGCCCAGGGCGACCGTGGCCGCGAGCGTGAGCGCGTGGCTGTCATGCACGTGAATGATGTCCGGCTGGAACGCGGCGATGGTACGGCGCAGATGCCACCAGGCCCTCGGGTCGAGCCCGATTTCCCACGCGGTGCCCTGGACGTTCGTGCCGTCGGCGGCGGCGCGCCGGGCCAGCTCGCTCCCGGTTTTCGTGACGAGCACCTGCTCGATTGCGGGGCCGCGGCCGAGCTCGCGGCACAACAGCCGGACCTGATTCTGGCCGCCGCGCCACTCACGACCCGAGTCTACTTGCAGCACCCGCATAGGGGGGCCTCGCTACGCAGGGACTTTCACGACTCCGGCGAGTACGCGGCGCAGCGCATCGAGTTTGAAGGGCTTCTGAAGGAATGGACGGCCCAGCTCTTCGAGGAATTGCAGCGTGTCGCCTCGGACCGTGTCGCCCGTGGCAAAGATGATACGATCGGCAACGGTCGGATGCATCCGCGCGAGCGTGTGAAACATGTCGCGCCCGCCGAGCCGCGGCATGCGCAAATCGCAGATGATGAGATCGAATGGCTGCATGAGCGCGCGCTTCAAGGCTTGGCTGCCGTCGCGCGCGAGCACGACCTCGTGACCCCAGCTTTCGAGCGTCGCCTGCATGTAGTGGAGAATGTGCGGCTCGTCATCAACAACGAGTACTCGCAGGCGCTCGCGCCGTTCGGGCGGAGCCGGCTGAGTCTCCGCTCCCTGGGCCAGAGGGCTTAGTCCCGAGCGGACGCCAGTCGGCAACTCGACGCTGAACGTGGCCCCGCGCCCGCTCCCCGCGCCTCCCGGGTCCACGGTCATGTTGCCGCCATGTTCTTTCACGATCCCGAGACAAATCGATAGACCGAGACCGGTGCCTTCGCCTTCGGATTTGGTGCTGAAGAACGGCTCGAACACGCGTTGCGCGACAGCCTCGGGAATTCCGGGACCATTGTCGGAGATGTTCACGGAGAGCCCGTCGGGCTCGCACTTCGTGACGATTTCAATGCGCCCGCCGCCCTCTTTCGCGCGGGTGCTCGTGATCGCCTGGGCGGCGTTGTTGATGATGTTGACGAACACCTGCTTGATCTGATTGGCGTGGACCTCGACCTCGGGCAGGCCGGGTTCGAACTCCAGCGTCAGCTCGATCCGGGCGGCCAGCAGCTGATTCTTGAGGAGCTGATGCGTGGACTCGAGGATCGGGCGGATGGATTGGAGCTGGCGCTCGCCTTCTTGCCGGCGCGCGAAGGAGAGCAGGTTGCGGACGATGGCGGACGCCCGCTCGGCTTCCTGCCGGATCACCGCGAGCGGTTCGGCCAGGCGCGGCGGCACGTCCGCCGCTTCACCGAGGAGGTCGCTAAAGCCGACCACCGACGCCAAGGGATTATTGAGATCGTGCGCCACGCCGGCGATCAGCTGGCCGATCGCCGACATCTTCTCCGACTGCAACAGCTGCTCCTGGAGGCGGCGCTTCTCGGTGTGATCCTCGAACAGCAGGACCGCCGCACCCGATTCGCCAGTGGGAATCGCGGTGACCAGCAGAATACGTTCGCCGGCGCGAACCTCGACCGGCGTGGCACCGCCCTCGGGCGTGAGCAGGCGCGCGACCGGATCGACCCAGGAGGGCGGCAGCAATGTCAGCCACGGGCGCCCCGGGAGTGCCGTCACCGGCAGCTTGATCAGCTCGGCGAAGACGCGATTGGCGCGCTTCACGGCACCCTGCGGATCCACATAACAGATCGCCTGATTGAAGGCGTCCACCGTCTGCTCCCACTCCCGCTTGCCGCTGGACAGCAGCTCGACAAGGCGCGCGTTCTCGAGCGCGATGCCCGCCTGCGCCAGCACCGCGCGCGTAAACGCGAGCGCGTTCTCATCCAAGGCGTTCTTGCGGTCGCCTTCCATCGCAACGGCGCCGATCGTGCGCGAGACCGCCGTGATGGGCATGCCGAGCCAGCTCGCTGGGGCCGGTCCGTCCACCGTGACACCCAGCTCCGCCGCGCGCGCGGCAACGCGGTCGGGAAAGACGAGGGGTCCGCGGCGGAGCGCGAGCTGCAACAGCGGCTCGTCGGTGGTCGCAGGGCGGGGGCCGTTGTGGTAAGTGACCGTCAGCCGGTTCGTATCGACGTCGAGCAGCATGACCGAGAGGCGGCCCGGCGCCAGCTGCTCGGTCAACCCGCGCGCCACGATCTCGACGATCGTGGCCGGCCGGAACGCCCCGGCCAACTCTTGCGACATCGCGATGAGGCGTTCTAGCACGCGCCTTCGTCCAGAAAGCGAGTGGGGACTCGCGTGGCGGCGTCCACCAATGCCTCAGCCGACTTGATGAAGCGCACCACGATCGGCAACGACCCCTGCAGCGCGACCTTGCGCTGCATGATGCCCGCGATGGGGCCGAGCTCCTTTTTGATGATTTGCTTCCAGTAGCGGTATTCCGCGGTCAACACGAAGGCCGCCTGGTGCGCTTCTTGGCGCGTCACGATCCGCGCCGCGCGGCACACGCCACGGTCGAGGTCGAGCCAGATGCCCAAGTCTTCCGGGATGCCGATCGCCGGCTGGGCGGGGACGACCAGTGCGACGGGACCATGCGTCCATTCGGTGGATGCCGAGCGATAATCCTCGCTCGCTCCGATCGCATCCCCGTAGGCGGCCACCCATTCCGGGGACGGAAATGCATGCGTGGCCGCCGTCACGCAACGGCTCGCGCGAATCCATCGAACAGGGCCCGCTCGGTGAGATCTTCCGGGTGCCACTGCACCGCCACGATCCACGACGCCTGCGCGTCCACCGGCTCCGCGCCCTCGATGACGCCGTCATCGGCCCACGCGACCGCCTTGAGTCCCGGCGCGAGGTCGCGAATCGCCTGATGATGCCGGCTATTCACCGTCGCCGACCGCGTGCCGAGCGTCCGCTCGAGCAGCGACCCGGCCTGCACGCGCACCGCATGGCTCGTCTCGCCGCTGTGGGGAACGGAGCCGGGGCGCTCGCTGTCGAGATCCTGATAGAGCGTGCCGCCGAGGGCGACGTTGAGGATTTGAATACCGCGGCAGATGGCGAGAATCGGCAACCGCCGCGCGCGCGCCGCCGCGATCAGCTCCAGCTCGGCGGCGTCCCGGACGGGATCGACGTCTCCCAGGCGGGGGTGCGGTGCCGCGCCGTACCGGTCAGGCGCGACGTCTTCGCCGCCGGTGAGCACCAATCCGTGCACCGCCGCGAGCGCGGCGCCGGCGCGATCCGCAGCCAGCATCGTGGGAACGGCGAGCGGAACGAGTCCCGCGCGCTCGAGCGCCCGCACGTAGGCTGTGTTCAGGGTGACGCGCTCGCGACCATCAACCATGCGCCGCGGCGCCGTCACCGCAACAGCGGGGGCGGAGGGCCTGGCGGGCCTCGTCACGTCGTCGTGGATGCGGGACCGCCGAACAACGGACAGCGGGGGTTGCTGACGCTCGCCCAATCCACCTTGACGCCATACAGGTTGAGGGCCGTGCTACTCCCGATGACCGTGCCGATCGCCGGGTGCCCCTGCGGCTCTTCCTGATCGAGGATCAGCACGCCCATGGCGCGCTGCGAGGTGTCGTCCACGACCAATAAGCCGTAGCCCCGCGGCGGGAAGCCTTGCCCCCGGTACTGCATCGAGACCCTGCCTTCGGCATCCCGACCTACGATGAGTGCTCCGGTGTCGCGCGACTTCAGCTGGATCACGATCGCGGGAAGCGAGTCGGGAAGGCCGCGGGGTGGATCGGTGAGGACGGCACGGGCGTTCGTGAGCTGCGACGTGATCAGCGCCGGACCGGCGATGGCCGCGATGCCGCAGGTGGGCGAGCCGCCGCTCCCTCGGCCGCAGGCCGCGAAGGCGACGGCGGCCGCGACCAACAGGACGAGCGATAATTGGCGTTTCATAACCCGCAAATCTAACGCTAATGCGACCAAACAGCCGTCAGCGTCACGGTCCGCACCGGCGCGAGCGACTCCGGCACGAGATTGTAGATGTAGTTGAGCACGTTCGCCGCCAGGAAGCGCAGCTCGATGGGTCCCCGTTTCCAGCCGGCGCGCACGTCCAGCACCTTCACGGGAACGCGGCGGGCGTCCACGAATCCCTCCAGCTCGATGCGCGCGGGCCGGCTCGCATAGCGGAGGTCCGCTCCCACGCTGAACACGCCGAGGTTGTAGTCCGCGCCGAGTGTCAGGAGATGCCGCGGACGAAACGCCAGCGGGCCTTCGGTGCCGTCGCCGGCCAGGCGGCGCACCGTGGACAGGTACGTGTAGCCCAGTGTCGTGATGAGCCGCTCCGGAATGGGCGCCGCGATCACGCTGGCATCGATGCCGGCGATGCGGGCCCGCACCACGTTCTGGAGCTGAATCCTGATGGTGTCGGGCGGGCCCGGGATCACGATGATTCTCGGCTCGATGAGGTCGCGAGCTTCCGTCCAGAAGACCGCCGCATCGACGCGCATGAAGCGGAACAGGGGCGCGCTGGTATGGCCGATCTCGAATGACCACGCCGTCTCGGGGCGCAGCGTCGGGTTCGGCACGACTTCGAAACCCAACGCGAACGTGTGGACGAACCGCTCGGCCATCGTCGGCGACCGGAATCCGCGGCCAATGGAAGCGCGCAGCATCCCGCCATCGCGTGCGCGCCGGTCGGTGGGGAACGTGAGCCCGATGCGCGGACTCACGACGGCCGTGAGGGAGCCGCCGTCCACCGCGAGAAAATCGAGCCGGGCGCCCCCGCTGACGCGCAGGGCCCGAATCCGCTGGTCACTCTGCCCGTAGGCCGCGAACTCCGACTGCGAGTGGCTGCCGAAGATATCGCTCGCGACATCCGAAAACGTCGCCTCGGCGCCGACGACGACCATCCGCGCGGGCTCCGGATGCGCCTCGATGCGCGCCTCAGCGCCGAACCGATTGCCGACGCCGAACTCCGTCCCGAGCGCCGTCCCGTTGCGGCGCCGGTCGATGAAATGCGTGCGGAGCCAGGATCCCCGCGCGGTCCACGCAAATTTTGGTGAGACGGTGGTCCGGACTTGGGCCGCGAGGTAGCCCTTTCGCGAATCCGTGCGTGCGCCGAGCTCCGACGTATCGGCCCTGAACGGCTGAAAGACCTGGCCGCGATCGTCGCACTCGGTGCGGTTGCACCAGCTGAGCGGCACATCGTAGCGGTCGACGGCCCACGAGCCGGAGAGATCCACCCGCGTATTGGCCACCGGCTGCCACCGTGCTTTGCCGGCGAAGTGCAAGTGATCTTCCTGGTTCTGCTCGCGGTAGCCGTCCGAGTGGCGGTCGCCCACGGAAATCCTGCCGCCCATCGTGCTGTTGCCGTAGGATGCGGAGACATCGGCGCCGCCCTGGAACCCCGGACTGTCGCGGAACTGCCATATCGCATGGGGCGGATCGGCATACATCCCGCCCGTAATTCGCACGCGTGCGTGCAGACCGGTTGGAACGTCGCGGGTCGTCACGTTCACCACCCCGCCGAACGCGGCGGATCCATATAAGGACGAGCCCGCGCCCTTCAGGATTTGCACGCTCTCGATGTCGTCCACCGCGAGCAGGTCCCAGTTGATTCCGCCGCGGTCGCCCTGGTTCATGGGCACGCCGTCCACCGTCATGAGCACGCGCGAATTCAGTCCCTGCACATATCCCGTCGAGCCGCGCAGGTTGACCTGACCGTTGACGAACTGCACCCCGGGCGCGTGGTCGATCGCCTCATCCACCGTGTTCACGGCGCGGCGATCCAGGTCCCGCTCACTCACCTGGGCCACGCTCGTCGCCGGGCGCTCGCCGAAATGCGGCACGCGGTCGCTGATTACGTCCACCGGCGGAAGCGCGAGCGGCGCGAGCGAGAGCGTGAAGTCCACGACCGCCGAGTCGCCGCTTGCGAGGGTCACGATCGTATCGACGAGGGCGTAACCGATGGCGCCCGCGTGCACGCGCACCTCGCCGGAGGGCACGGCTGTCAGACGATAGTGGCCGCTCAGATCCGTGCGCGTGGAAAGCGTCGTCCCAGGCACGACCACGACCGCCCAGCGAACGGGCGCGCCCTGCTGCTCCCGCACCGTGCCCCGCAGTACACCCTGGGAAGCCACAGCGAGTGGCGTGAGGACGAGCAGCAGCGTCCCCCCCCCCGTTATTGCGCGCTGCACGTGACGAAGTCGGTCGCGGGACGCAGGCTGTCGAACTCGACGCGGAAATCGATGTCGCCCAGCGACGCGCCGCTCGGGACGGTGACCACGCCCGGTTGGGTCGAGTCAGCCCGGTCACGGTAGTATCCGGCGACACGCAACAGCGCCGTGTCGGCCGGCGAGAGCGTGAGCTGGCCGACCTTCTTCCAGACCGCGACCAGCCAGTGATAGGTGCCGCGGTCGAGCGGTACACTGTAGGCGGCCGCCGACTCGGTGTATGGAACGGAGCCTGGGATGACCGGTCGGCGATTGTTGATGAGGTCGGTGCAGGTCTGTGGGAAGGTGGCGTAGGCGGCCACGAATACGTTGTCAGTGCTGTCGGGAATCGGGCCGCGAAATCGCAGCGTGCCGCACAGACCGACGAGACTCGGCGCGCAAATGGGTTCGGGCTCCAGACCGGCGCCGCACGCCGCGGCGGCCGCCCCCGCGCCGCCCACCAGTAGGGCGGCGATGGCCGTTCGCAACCGGAGCCGGAGCATCCCAGCAATTTGCCGCCGGCTGGGAGTCCGTCAACTTGACCGTGGTTTTACGCGGGAATAACGTTTCCCCATGCCACTGTACGAGTACCGCTGCACGGCGTGCGACGCGCTGTTCTCGCGCGTCGAAACGATGGCGGAACATGCCGCTCACTCGCGCCCCGCCTGTCCGAAGTGCGACTCGCCGGCCGTCGAGCCCGTTTTCTCCGACTTCTTCGCCAAGACCGTCCGCAAAAGCTGATACTTGTTCGAGCGCCTGCGGGACGCGTTCCGCGCCGCCCTCGATGCGGCGTCTACCCCCGACCTGCGGTCGCTTGCCCGTCAGATGCGCGAGGCGGTCGTCGAGGCGAAGGTCGCGGTCACGGAGATCCAGGAAGCCATCGCGCGCACCGAACGTGAGCTGACGGTCGAGCGCCAGCGGCTGGCCGATGCGGAACGTCGCGGTCGCCTCGCGGGGGAGATTCAGGACCAGGAAACGGTTTCCGTCGCCGACCGCTTTGCGGCCAAGCACCGCGAGCGCATCGGCGTGCTGGAGCGCAAGCTCGCCACGCAGCGCGAGGAGCTGGCGCTCGGGGAGCGGGAATTGACGGAGATGCAGTCGCAGCTGAAGAGTGCCGAGCGTGACCGGCCGGCCATGCAGGGCGACCGCAGCACCGAGCAGGCATGGCGGGAGATGCAGAGCGCCGGCGGCGCGCGGCCGGGCATGGATCTCCAGGACGAGCTGCTCAAGTCGGACATGGACCGGGCGGCGCGGGAAGCGGCGGTGGCGCGCCAGCTCGAGGAGCTGAAAAAGAAAATGCGAAAGGAATAGAGGAATGCTCCTGCTCGCGCTTGTTCAGATCCTCCACCAACCTCCACAGCCTCCACCATCTGATTTTCTCAAGCGCGCGCACACCTACAGCATCGTTGCCTACGATTCCGCCACCGGAGATCTAGGCATCGCCGTGCAATCGAAGTTCCCCAACGTGGGCGGCATCGTGCCGTGGGCCAAGGCCGGCGTCGGCGCGGTCGCCACGCAGTCGCTCGGCAACACCGACTACGGTGAGAAGGGGCTCGAGCTGCTGGCGCAGGGCGCCACCGCCCCCGAAGCCCTGCGCATCGTGATGCGCGGCGATCCGCGGCCCTCACAGCGGCAGGTGGGTATGGTCGATGCGCATGGCAACTCGGCGAGTTGGACCGGGGACTCGACGTTCGACTGGGCGGGGGGGCGGACGGGACCGACGGCCGGACGGCCGGACGGCCAGACGGGCGGAAAAGGCCAACTGATCACCGGACATGGGTATGCTGCCCAGGCCAACATCATGGTTTCGGATGCAACGGTCCGGAACATGGCGGAGACGTTCGAGCGCAGCCACGGATCACTCGCCGATCGGCTGCTCGCGGCGCTGGTCGCGGGGCAGGCGGGTGGCGGAGACAAACGGGGGATGCAGTCGGCGGCGCTGCTCGTCGTGCGCGCCGGCGCGGGCTATCTCGGTCTCAACGACCGGTACATCGACATTCGCGTGTATGACGCGCCTGATCCGATCAGGGAGCTGCAGCGGCTATACGCGCTGCACCAGCTGTATTTCTTCACCACCGACTCGGCCGATTTGCTGCCTATCACTCCCGCGCTGCAGCGCGAGCTGGAAGCTCTTTTGCTAGAGAGAAAGTGGCTCGAAGGACCTCAGCCCTCTGTGAACCAAACGTTCCTTACGGCGCTCGCGAATTTCATGTATTGGGAGAACTACGACGTGCGCGTGCGGATGGACGGAAAAATTGATCGCATTGTGTTGGAGGACATTCGTAAAAACCGGCGTCCGCGGAGGTAACCATGGACGTGAAGCGGGGCCGCATGGTGTTCCTGGGGTACGGTAAGTACTGGCGCTCCGACCGGATCGTCGGCCTGATGCCGATCGAGGAAGGGCGGGGGCCGGGTCAGCGCACCAACGTCTTCATCGAGGGCCGGCCGGAGCCGATCGTCGCCTCGCGCACCGAGCAAAGCATCCTCGAAGACATGGGCGCGACCGACTCCGGCTTTCAGCTGGAGGCGCTGCGGGAAGCGACACGCGAGCTGCTCGAGGCGTTCCACGAGTTCTCGCCGGTATTGCGTCGCGCGCTGCAGAACGAGCACCATTTCGACGTCGAAAAGTGGGAAGGGCGCCTGAGCGGGCTGCTCCGGCCGACGGAGTATCCGGATCCCGCGCAACAGGACGATCTCTTCGACTGAAAGGACTGCAATGGCGGAGCCGCTGATCGCCACGTCGAGTCACGCCGATCGCGGATGGTTCGGACATCCGCGCGGACTCTCGACGCTGTTCTTCACGGAGATGTGGGAGCGTTTCAGCTTCTACGGGCTCCGCGCGTTGCTGGTGCTGTACATGACGGCGTCGGTGGCGCAGGGTGGACTCGCCTTTCCTACCGCCAAAGCCACTTCGATCGTCGGCTGGTACGGATTCGGCGTGTACGCGGCCGCCATTCCGGGCGGCTGGATCGCCGACCGGTTTCTCGGCCAGTTCCGGAGCGTGTTCGTCGGTGGCGTCATCATCGCGCTCGGCCATTTCAGCATGGCGTTCCCGAGCGTCACGACGTTCTATCTGGGTCTCTGCCTGATCGTCATCGGGACCGGTCTGCTCAAGCCGAACATCAGCACGATGGTCGGCTCGCTATACGATAAGGATGACGAACGGCGCGATGCCGGCTTCTCCATTTTCTACATGGGGATCAACCTGGGCGCGTTCATCGCTCCCTTCGTGGTTGGCACGCTCGGACAGCGAGTGGATTGGCACGTCGGATTCGGCTGTGCCGGCGTCGGCATGGTGGCCGGTCTCATCCAATACGTGGCGGGGAAGCCGCGCCTGCTACCGGCGCTGCAGCGGCTGGGGCAATCGGAGACGCACGCCCGCGCCACAAGCGAGCCGAGGTGGCGATTCACGCGTGATGAGTGGGGGCGCGTCGCCGCAATTGCCGTCTTCTTCCTGTTCTCGTGCATCTTTTGGGGGGCGTTCGAGCAGGCGGCGTCGAGTCTCAACCTGTTCGCGGACCGGCTCACGGACAACCACGTGTTCGGATTCACGTTCCCGTCGACTTGGTATCAGTCGCTGAACTCGATGTTCATGATCTTCGGCCTCGCGCCTCTGCTCGCGTGGCTCTGGATCCGCCTGGGCCCGCGGCAACCGTCGAGCCCCGTGAAATTCGCGTTCGGTCTCGTGTTTGCGGGACTCGGCTTCGCGCTGCTCGTGCCGGCGGCGCAAATGGCGCAACAGCAGAACATCCTCGTCAGCCCCTGGTGGCTTGTCGGTGTGTACTTCCTGCATACGATCGGCGAGTTGTGCCTCAGTCCCGTCGGCCTATCGATCGTGACGAAGCTCGCGCCGGCGCGCATTGCCGGTGCGATGATGGGGCTGTGGTTCCTGTCGATTGCCGTCGGGAACAAGCTCGCGGGATGGGCGGCGGGCTTCTTCGATCGTTTGCCGCTGCCCCAGCTCTTCGGCGCAGTCGCGATTACCACCATTGGGGCAGCGGCCGTGCTGCTGCTGCTCACGCGACCGATTAAACGGATGATGGGCGGGGTGCGCTAAAGCGAATGTCCCATGATCAATGTCCAATGATCAACGATCATTTGACATTGAACATTCATCATTGGTCATTCCTCAGGGCCCCTGCCAGGTGATGTCGCCGATCTCGGCGGCCGCCCGAACCTTCAGGCCGTCGGTATCGGTGCTCACGCCCACCGACACGATCGGCTTCGGCGCAACGTTCCACAGCCGTCGGTAATCGCCAAACGGGTCCCGGCGCTCAACGTGCCAGGATCCGTCGGCGTCTTCGGCGCGCTGGAGCACCACTACCATCCGATTCCGACCAGCCCAGCTCGCGAAGCTCTCGCCCCGGCTCTCGCGATTCCCCCACGCATAGGTGAGCGTGCGTCCATCCTGGAATGCGACGACGACGCGAATGGGACTGTCGTCGGTGGCTCGACGCTTCAGGTCGGCGCCGCGCAGCGGTGTGCCGGCGCGCCAGCGCCACGTCAGCGTGCCCGGGCGGATGGACGGCGGCGGCGGACGAATGGGATTGCGAAGCCGATAGGTTGCCGTGCCGCCCTGGCCGACCGCGATGATCCGGAGTGTGTGCCCGCGGGTCACCTCAAACGCCGGTGGCTCGACCCCCTGCATGCGGCTCAGCCGCCATCCGGCAGGCAACCCCGGTCCCGGCGGCACAATCACGAGGTTCGTGAGCGTCTGCGCGAGCAGCAGAACCGCGGTCACATCGGCTCCTCCGCGTAGTGACACGCGGCCAGATGACCAGGCGTGATCGGCCGCAGCGGCGGCGGCTCCGTCCGGCAGCGCTCACTCTTCAGCGGATGCGGGCAGCGCGGGTGAAACGGGCACCCCGACGGCGGATGGGCAGGGGACGGAATGTCGCCGGGGAGGACGATGCGGCGCTTGGTCGCGCGCGGATCGGGCTCCGGCACCGCCGAGAGCAGCGCGCGCGTGTACGGATGGCGCGGCTGCGCGTAAATCTCCGTCGCGGGCGCCAGCTCGACGATCTTGCCCAGGTACATCACCGCGACGTCGTCGGCAATGTGACGCACGACCGCGAGGTCGTGGGCGATGAAGAGATACGTGAGCCGGCGCCGCGCCTGAAGATCGGCGAGGAGGTTCAAGACCTGCGCCTGCACCGAGACGTCGAGCGCGCTGACCGGCTCGTCGCAGACGACGAACCGCGGTTCCACCGACAGCGCGCGCGCAATGCCCACCCGCTGCCGCTGCCCGCCGGACAACTCATGCGGGTAGCGCTTGGCGAACACGGCGTCGAGGCCGACTTCATCCAGCAGCGCCGAGACCTCGCCGTTCAGCCCGTGAATCTCGAGCGGCTCGCGCAGCGTTTCCGCGACGGTCATGCGCGGGTTGAGCGAGCTGTAGGGGTCCTGAAAGACGATCTGCATCTTGCGCCGCAGCGCGCGGAGGCGCGTGGCGTCGAGCGCGAAGACGTCGTTCCCTTCGAACAGGACTTTCCCCGCGGTCGGCTCCTGGAGCCGAAGCATCGTGCGGCCGACGGTCGTCTTTCCCGAGCCTGATTCGCCGACCAGTCCGAGTGTGCGCGCGGCCGGAATCGTGAACGAGATTCCATCGACGGCGCGCACCGGCGGCCGCTGTCCGCCCAGGCCGAACCAGCTCCGCTCGCCCGCGTAGTGCTTTACGAGATCGCGCACCTCCACGAGCGCGGTCATCGCTTCGCCTCCCCGTGACGCCGCTCCGGTTCCGACACGAGCCAACAACGAGCCGTATGACCTGGCGTGCCCGTGTCGAGCAGCGGCGGCTCCTGTGCGACGCACTGGTCCCATGCATAGGGGCAGCGTGGATGGAAGCGGCACCCGGCCGGCCACGCAGTCGCCGCGGGCACCTGGCCGGGGATCGCGTGCAGCCGTGCGCGCGGCGCGTCGATGCGCGGGACGGCCGCCAATAGCCCCTCCGTGTAGGGATGCGTCGGCTGCTCGAACAGGGTGCTGGTCTTTGCCGTTTCGACCACCCGGCCGGCATACATCACGACCACGCGGTCGGCGTGGCCCGCGACGATGCCGAGGTCGTGCGTGATCAGCAGCACCGCCATGCCGAGCTCGTGTTGCAGCCGGTCGAGCAGCTCCAGGATCTGGGCCTGGATCGTGACGTCGAGCGCCGTTGTCGGCTCGTCCGCGATCAGCACCTTGGGATGGCACACCAGCGCCATGGCGATCATGACCCGCTGGCGCATTCCGCCCGAGAGCTGATGCGGGTAGTGATCGACGCGCTCGTCGGGATCGGGAATGCCAACCAGGCGCAGCATCTCGATCGCACGCTTGCGCGCCGCGCCGCGCGAGAGGTGCTGGTGGATGATGGCGGCTTCCGCGATCTGATCTCCGATCGTGAAGACCGGGTTCAGCGACGTCATCGGCTCCTGGAAGATCATCGCGATCTGATTGCCGCGGACCGCGCGCAGCTCGGGGGCGGGTATCGCGAGCAGATTGCGCCCCTCGAATTCGATCATGCTCCCCGGGAGGATATGCCCTGGGGGCTCCGGCACGAGTCGCAGAATGGAGAGCGACGTGACGGTCTTGCCGCAGCCGGATTCGCCGACGATGCCGAGCGTCTCGCCGGGGTAGAGGTCGAACGAGACGTCGTCCACCGCGCGCGCCGTTCCCCGGCCGTGCTCGGTGACGAAGTACGTCTTGAGATCGCGAACACGCAGCAGCGCGGGGGGGAGGCCGGTCACGCCGGCTCCTCGTGCGGATCGAGGGCGTCCCGCAGGCCGTCGGCGACCGCATTGAGCGACATCACGACCAAGGCGATAGCCAGACCCGGAAAGAGTGTGGTCCACGGCGCGGTATAGAGGCTGGTCGCGCCATCGGCGATCATGTTGCCCCAGCTCGGCGCCGGCGGGGCGACGCCCATGCCGAGGAAGGACAACGACGCTTCGAGCAGGAGCACGTTCCCGACTCCCAGGGCCGCGGAGACGATGATGGGGGCGGCGGCGTTGGGAAGAACGTGGCGAAAGATAACGCGGCTCGTGTTCGCGCCCAGCGCACGCGCGGCCACGACGAAATCGCGCTCCCGGAGCGACAGCACCTCGGCTCGAACGAGCCGGCTGGTGCCGAACCACGACGTCAGTCCGATGACCAAAGCGAGCGTGGCAAAGGGGAGACCGTCCCACAGCGCGACTGCCATCAGCAAGATGAAGATGCGAGGCAGTGCGAGGCCCACATCCACACTGCGCATCAATACCGCATCCACCCACCGGCGATAGTACCCCGCGACGGCGCCCACCAGGGTGCCGAGCGAGACCGCAACCAGCGCGCCGAGCGCGCCGATGCCGAGCGATACCCGGGCGCCGTACACGATCCGGCTCCACACGTCCCGGCTGAACACGTCCGTGCCGAGGATGAACGTCCACGAGGGTGGCCGATTCTTGAGGTGGACGATGTCGGGCTGTGCGCTCGGATCGAACGGCGTGACGAGTGGTGCCGCAATCGCGACGATGACGAGGAATGCCAGGATGCCGAGTCCCCACGCCGTCGTGCGGTGCCGGAAGAAGCGCCGCCAGCGCTCGCGCTGCAGCGCCCGCTGCCGCATGGCACGGACGATTTCCGCCGCCAGCACGAGCGCGACGACCAGCGCGAGCCAGCTTCCCAGCGTCATGCCGTCACGACGTCGGCGTCGCTGCCGTGCCGCACGCGCAGCCGCGGATCGGCGACTCCGAGGAGGATGTCAGCGAGCAGATTCCCGAGGACGACCACGGTGCTGGCGATCAGCGCGGTCGCTGTGACCACGGAGTAATCGCGCGCCAGGATCGCTTCGGCGGCGAGCCGCCCCATGCCCGGCCAGGCGAAGATCGTTTCGATCAGCACGGCGCCCGTAAGCAGAAACGGGAACGCCAGCCCGAAGCGGGTGATAAAGGAAAGCAAGGCGTTGCGGAGCTGATGCCGGAGCACGACGCGTCGCTCCGGGACGCCCTTCGCCCGCGCGGTGCGCACGTAGTCCTGCGTCGCCACCTCCAACATTGCGGCGCGCTGAAACCGTGCCGTACCCGCCGCCCCCACGAGGCCGAGCGTGGTGGCCGGCAGCGCCAGGTGCCAGATCCGGTCCGCGACGCAGTAGAGGGAATCCACGACCGGGCAGAGGATCGGATCGTTCGGTCCGCCAACAGGAAACAGGCCCAGCTTTTCGGCGAAGACGAGCAGCAGGATCAGCGCGAGCCAGAACGTCGGCAGCGAGTAGATGAAGAGCGTGGCGTTTCCCAGCAGCACGTCGGGCACACGGTTGACGCGCCCAGCCTGGTAGATGCCGAGGCCCAGCCCCAGGAGGAAATCGAGCAGCAGCGCGGCTCCCGCGAGCTGGAGCGTAAAGGGAATTGTGTCCGCCAGGTCGTCCCGAACCCAGCGGTGGTGCGAGAACGAGTAGCCCAGATTGCCGTGCGCCAGCGCGACGAGGTAGCGCCAGTACTGCACGGGCAGCGGCTGGTCGAGTCCGAATTGCTGCTTGAGCTCAGCGCAGACCACCGGATCGGGGATTTCCCCGGTCTGCCCGATGCACGGCTCTCCCGGGGCGGCGTGAATCAGGATGAAGACGAACGTGACGACGGCGAAGACGATGGCGACCGACGCGACGAGGCGCCGCACGAGCCATGCCGTCACCTAGCGCTCCACGCGGTCTCGATCGATCAGCCGGTCAGGAGGGATGCGCCAGGTGCGGAGTAACGCGGCCCAGGAGTCGGGGCGGATTTGCACGTTCTCGATGCGCTTGTGCACCGCTGCGATGTTCTCCAGCGAGTACAGAAAGACGCCGGGGGCGTCCGCATTGATCGTCTCCAGCGCGGCCTGCCAGAACCTGCGCGCCTGATCGCGCGTCGGGGACGCAATCGCGCGATCCACGAGACGTTCGAATTCCGGATTGTAATACCGGCCAAAATTGGAGCCGCCAAAGCCGCCGTGCGTCCAACTTTGCGTGATTCCGGAGCCGGGTGAGGGATCGTTGCCGCGCGACAGCACCGCCGTGTCGAAGTTGCCGCTGCCGACGCGCTGCACGACGACGGCGAACTCGACCGCATCGATATCCACGTGAACGCCGATCGCGCGATACTGCTCCTGCAGCAGGCGCGCGTACTGCTGCCGCAGCACGCTGGTCGTGGGAACGAGAATGCGGAACGCGAGCGGTTGTCCGTTCTTGTCGCGGACACCGTCGCCGTCGTGGTCGCGCCAGCCGCGCGCGTTGAGGATGCGGGCGGCATGGGCGGTATCGTAGGGCAGCTGCCGGATCTCCGGATCCCAGATCCAGAGCAGCGACGAGATCGGCCCCGGCGGCACCTTGCCGAGGTCGCCCAGGGCACTCTTCACGAGCTTCGCGCGATCCACGGCCATCGTCAGCGCCCGCCGCACCTCGCGATCGCCGAAGATCGGATGCGGCTGCGACGTGTCGCCGTTGGCGCGCAGATTGAAGCAGAGGTACGTGTAGACGTTGCCGCGGAACGGATACAGGGTCAGCTGCGGTGCCGCGCGCGCCCGTGCGACGTTCTCCGGCGTTACCAACTGCTCCCGGACGTCCGCTTCGTCGGCGATCACCTGGGTCACGCCGACCTGAAGGTTGGGCGTGAAACGCCAAATCAACCGGCGAACCCCGGGGCGTCCGAGGAAGAACGTCGAATCCGCGGCGAGCTCGATGGACTGCGCCGACTGCCAGCGGACGAAGCGGAACGGCCCATCGCCCACGGGCTGCCGTCCGAACGGCGCCGTCTTCCATTGTTCACGCGGGATGGACCGCAGCAAATGGGCGGGCAGGATGCGCATGTGATACACGGCGTCGTAGAACATCTCGGGATAGCGCTCGCGGAATCGGAACACAGCCGTGAGCGAGTCCCGCTGGGTGACGCTGGCGACGCGGCGCAGTTTCGGCCGGAAGGGCGACGCAACCGCGGAGTCGGTGTACGCGTCAAACGTGAACTCGACGTCGGCCGCGGTCACCGGCTGGCCGTCCTGCCAGCGGGCGCGTGGGTCGAGATGGAACACCAGCGTCAGCGGCCCATCCCATTCCCAGCGCTGTGCGAGCAGCGGCTGAAAGTCCTCATCCCCCACCGTGTTGGTGGACATCCCCACGTCGGCCAGCTTCAGGAACAGCTGCTCGTCGATATCGGTGGCGACGACGTCTTCCGAGGAAGGCGGCAGCAACGTGGCAGGCTCGGCGATCGAGGCCATGACGATGGTGCCGCAATTCGAACCGGTGCAGCCGCCGCGGCGCTCGCATCCGGCGAGCGTGGCGACGGCGAGGAGGATGAAGGGGGCGACTCGGGAGCGCGGTGGCATGGCGCTTAACATTTCACCGCGCGGCTAGTGACGCCAGAGCGGACGGCCTGACCGCCGGACGGCCGGACGGCCTGAAGGGTTCTCCCCAGGTCTTGATGATCGCCTCTGCCACCTCGTCGAAGGAGACCGCACGTCCCAAAACGCTTGCCAGCGTGGTTTCCTCACTGCGGGCGGACGGCTGCCGGCTGACGACGTTGACGATCTCCTGCGAGCCATCGAGCAGAGTGGATCCGTGCTGCAGAAAGGCATTGTGACGGCGCACCTGGGCGGACCCCACCAGTTTGCGGCCGTTCACGAGGATCTCGCCTCCGACGGACGCCGCAAAGCAGGAGCTCGGGTGGGCGGTCGGGCGGACGGGCGGACGGGCCGTTGCAAGCGTGGCGTCGACGCCGAGAACACGTAATGCCGTGGTAAGACGCGTGTGAATCTCCCGATACGCGATCCGCAGCGAACCGAATACGGTGATTGGTGCCGTGACGGCATACGTAACCTCGTGCTCGTGCCAGACCGCCTGCCCGCCGGTCGGACGACGGACGACCGGGATGCCATCACGAGCTATGCCCTGCATGGATTGATTGCGCCCAATTGAGAGTGTTGGTGGATCCCAGCGATACAGCCGTAGGAAGCAGGCGCCAGATCGGGCGGATTGGGCGAGAAGCTCCTCATCGACCGTCATGTTGTAGTCGCCAGACTGTCCGGTGGGCTCGACGATAAGCCTCCATGGCCGCCCGTCCGGCCGTCCGGCCGCCCGCCCGTCAGACCTCAGCGTACGCCTCCACCGGCGGGCAAGTGCATACCAGGTTCCGGTCGCCGAATGCCGCGTCAATGCGCCCGATCGGCGGCCAGACCTTGTGCTCGCGCGTCGCCGCCGAGGGGAAGCCGGCGCGCTCGCGCGAGTAGGGCCGGTCCCAATTGTCGGCCAGCAGATCGGCGAGCGGATGGGGCGCGTTCTTCAGCAGGTTGTTGTCACGATCGGCTTCGCCGGTCTCGATCTCGCGAATCTCGCCGCGAATCGCGATCAAGGCGTCCACGAACCGATCCAGCTCGGGCCTGGGCTCGCTCTCCGTCGGCTCCACCATCAGCGTCCCGGCGACGGGGAAGGAGACCGTCGGCGGATGGAAGCCGTAGTCGATCAGACGCTTGGCGATGTCCTCGACATCCACACCGGCGGAGCTCTTGAAGGCCCTAGTGTCGATGATGCACTCGTGCGCGACGAGTCCATGCTGGCCGGCGTACAGGAGGTCGTAGTGGTCTCCTTCCTCCAGACGCCGGGCGATGTAATTCGCGTTGAGAATCGCCACCTTGGTCGCCAGCGTGAGCCCGTCTCGCCCCATCATCGCGATGTACGCCCATGAGATCGGGAGGACGGAGGGACTGCCCCACGGACCGGCGGAGACGGTGCCCGCGCTTTCCGCGAGCGGAATCCCGACATCCACCACCGGGTGCGTCGGCAGATGCGGTGCCAGATGCTCGGCGACGCCGATGGGACCCATCCCGGGACCGCCGCCGCCATGTGGAATGCAGAACGTCTTATGCAGGTTGAGATGGCACACGTCGGCGCCGATATCGCCCGGACGGCACAAGCCGACCTGCGCGTTCATATTGGCGCCGTCCATGTAGACCTGCCCGCCGTTCTCGTGCACGATGCGGCAAATCTTCTTGATCGACGCCTCGAACACGCCGTGCGTCGAGGGATAGGTCACCATCAGCGCGCCCAGCGTGTCGCGATGCTCTTTTGCCTTCGCCTCGAGATCGGCAACGTCGATGTTCCCCTGCGCGTCCGTCCGCACGACGACGACTTGCATCCCCGCCATGACCGCGCTCGCGGGATTGGTGCCGTGCGCCGACTGCGGAATCAGGCACGTCGTGCGGAGCGCGTCGCCGCGATGCTGGTGATAGGCGCGGATCACGAGCAGCCCGGCAAACTCTCCCTGCGAGCCCGCGTTGGGCTGGAGCGAGACCTTGGCGAAGCCGGTGATCTCGCCGAGCCATTCCTCGAGCTGGCGGAAGAGCGTCGCATAACCTTGCGCCTGTGATCGCGGCGCGAAGGGGTGCAAGCGGTTGAAACCACGCCAGGTGATCGGGATCATCTCCGTCGTGGCGTTCAACTTCATCGTGCACGAGCCGAGCGGAATCATCGCCGCTGTGAGCGACAGGTCGCGGTCTTCGAGCCGCTTCAGATAACGCAGCATCTCCGTCTCGGAGTGATGCGTGTTGAAGACCGGATGGGTGCAGAACGGCGTCATGCGCGCCAACGATGGGGGAATGGCGGTGTCATCGTTCGGTAGGGGCACGACATGTCGTGCCCCTACCGCCCTTACATCGCGTCCCGTGGGTGCGGCAAAGGCCGCGACCACATCGGCCACGTCCTGTGCGGTGACGGTTTCGTCCAACGCGACCCCGATGCGTGTCTGCGTCAGAGTGCGCAGGTTGATCTGCTTCGCGCGGGCGGCATCGATGATCCGGGGCAGGACGTCCTGCGGCACCTCGACGGCCAGGGTATCGAAAAAATTCGGATAGACGAGGCTGTATCCCAGCTGCTCCAACGCCGCGGCGAGGGACGCCGTGCGCGCGTGCACGCGACGAGCGATGCGCCGCAGCCCATCGGGCCCGTGATAGACCGCGTACATCGCGGCGACGACGGCCAGCAGCACCTGGGCCGTGCACACGTTGCTGGTGGCTTTCTCGCGACGGATGTGTTGCTCGCGGGTCTGGAGCGCCATGCGCAGCCCCGTGCGGCCGGCGCGATCCTTGGAGACGCCGATGATCCGCCCGGGAAGGTGGCGCTTGAATTCGTCGCGCGTGGCGAAGAACGCCGCGTGCGGGCCGCCGTAGCCGAGCGGCACGCCGAAGCGCTGCGAGTTGCCCACGGCAATGTCCGCGCCCCCCCCGCCCCATTCGCCCGGTGGCGTGAGCAGCGTGAGCGCGAGCAGATCGGTGGCGGCGGCGACCAAAGCGCCGGCGGCGTGCGCCGCTGCGCACAGCGTCCCGTAGTCGCGGATCGCACCGTCGGTTGCGGGATATTGGATCAGCGCGCCGATGACGTTGCCTTGCCGGAAATCGAAGCTCGCCGGATCGGCGACGACGATGTCGATCCCGCGGGCCAGCGCACGCGTCCGAACGACCGCGATCGTCTGTGGATGGCAGTTCGCATCCACCAGATAGGTAAGCTGCCCTTCGTGCTTCGACATCGCCTCCGTCAGGTGCATTGCTTCGGCGGCGGCGGTGCCTTCATCGAGGAGCGATGCGTTCGCGATCTCGAGACCGGTGAGATCGGAGACCATCGTCTGGAAGTTGAGCAGCGCCTCGAGCCGGCCCTGCGCGATCTCCGCCTGGTAGGGCGTGTACGCCGTGTACCAGCCCGGATTCTCCAGGACGTTCCGCTGAATCACGGTGGGGGTGACGCAGTCGTGATAGCCCATGCCGAGGTAGGAGCGGAAGATCTGATTCTGCTTGGCGAGCTGACGCAGCTCCTCGAGCGTTTCCTGCTCGCTCTTCGCGGCGGGAATGCGGAGTGGTTCGCGCAGGCGGATATCGGCGGGCACCACGGCGTCGATGAACGCGTCGAGCGAGTCGTAGCCCAACGTGCCGAGCATGGCGGCCTGGTCCTCCGCGGACGGGCCGATGTGTCGTTCCTGAAACAGATCCTGGTCGTTGGCCATCTTATGAGAGCGTGTGGGACTCCCCGGGCGACAGTATGGTCACGGTGGCCTTGCTGCCCACCAAGCGCTTGAACTCCTCGGGATCCGCCCGGATCAGATCCCAGGTGTTGTAGTGCATTGGAATAACGCTTTTGGGTTTCACGAATTCCACGGCGCGGACCGCGTCCTCGATCCCCATCGTGAAGTTGTCGCCGATCGGCACGAGCATCAGGTCCACCCGGCCGGCCAGGAGCTGCATTTCGAGCGTGAGGGCGGTATCGCCGGTGTGATAGACGGTCTTGCCGCCCATGGTCACGACGACCCCGCAAGGGTTGGTCGTGTACTTGCCGGTCGTATCGCCCTCCACCCGCCCGCCGTGGAACGCGGGCACCAGCTTCACTTTGCCGAACGGAAACTCGTGGGCGCCGCCGATGTGCATGCCGTGGCTCGTCGCGCCTTGATCGGTGCAGAACTGTGCCAGCTCATAGGTGGCCACGATCGTCGCCTTGTGGCGCTGCGAGAGCGCTACCGCGTCGCCCAGGTGATCGCCGTGGCCATGCGAGAGCAGAATGGCATCGAGTTTGGGGAGCTTGTCGGGACCGATATCGGCCGCGGGATTACCGGTGAGAAAAGGATCGATGATGACGCGCTTGCCTTCCCGCTCCAAGACAAAACAGGCGTGTCCATGGAATGTCGCTTTCACTCTCCCACATGCTTCGCATACGCGTCAGCGCGGAGCAGCCCCTCCAATTCTTTGGGATCCTTGAGCTTCACCTTGACCATCCAGCCCTGGCCGTAGGGATCGCGGTTCACGAGCGCGGGGTCCTGCTGCAGCGCCTTGTTGGCTTCGACGATCATGCCCGCGACCGGAGAGTAGAGCTCCGACACCGCCTTCACGGCCTCGATGGTGCCGAACGTGTCGCGCTGCTTGAAGGCTGTGGCCGCTTTCGGCAGCTCCACGAACACGACATCCCCCAGCTCCCCCTGCGCATAGTCGGTAATGCCGACTTCCACCACCTGTGGGTCATCGCTCTCGCGCACCCACTCGTGATCCTTCGTGTAGCGAAGGTCTTTCGGAATGCTCGACATGGGTGCTGAGCCTACAACAGGTCCGCTCGGGGCGCCAGCCCTGCGCCATCTTCTTCGCTGAGCGCAATGCGGTCGTGGCCCCAGGGCCGCAAATCGAGTCGCACCGCCACGGGATCGGGATCGGGCGACAGATGATACAGGCGACAAGGACGGGGTGGTACCGCCGCTTCCCAGACCTCGCGTGCGCCGTCGCCGGCCGTGGCGGTGGCGACGATCGACAGCGGGGTGGCTGCGCGCAGCGCCTTGGCGAGTCCTTTCACGGTCGTGTGCTCGACTCGCATGCCGGCGTCGGTGTAGCGCCGCTCGATTGCGTGCAGCACTGATGCGCCATCCCTCGCGTCAGTGGAGCAGAGCAACAGCGTCTGTCCCGGTGCTTCGTCCTGCACGCCGGCGCGCGCCGCGCGCTTGCGCAACTCGGCGAATACGGCTTGGGCTTGCTTTCCGAGCTCGGCGAGGGTGCCGGTGTTGTCGATGACGTGCTGGCTCTGGGCGCGCTTGCGCTCCGCCGGCATTTGCGCCGCGATCATTCGGTCGGCGTCCTCATTCGACAGGCCGCGTAAGGTGCGGAGTCGCGTGCGGCGCAGTGCCTGGGGAGCGTCAACCAGTACGACGGCGTCGAATTGCGCCGGGTCGAGTACCTCGAAGAGCAGGGGGATGTCATTGACCACAATGGCGTCGCCCCGCTCCCGCGCCGCGCGCTGCAGCTCGAGCCGGCGCTGCTGCACGGCAGGATGGACAATCGCGTTCAACGCGGCGAGCGCCGCATCGTCGCCCATGACTTTCGCGCGCAGCGCGGCGCGGTCGAGTGTCCCGTCGGCAGCCAGCACATCGGCTCCGAAACGCTTCGCGATCGCGGCGAGCACGCCGCTCCCGGGAGCCTGCGCGTCGCGGGCGAGCGCATCGGCGTCGATGACCGTGGCTCCCCACTTTCGGAACAGGTCCACGACGGTCGACTTCCCCGCCGCGATGTTACCGGTGAGCGCGACGTTAAGCACGGGAAACGTGACACGGGAAACGGGACACGGAAATGCACCACGTTTCCCGTTTCCCGTTTCCCGTTTCCCGATTATAGGAGGGCAGTCTGATCCTCGTCCTGTCTAGGAACCCGGTGACAATGCCGGCATCTCGCCTCGTAGCTCTCGCGGCCCCCGACCATGATCGTGGGACTATCCCACGGCGCCGGTTTGCCGTTGACGAGCCGTTGATTCCGGGTTGCCGGCCCACCGCAGACGACACAGATCGCCTGGAACTTGTCCACGACCTCGGCGATGCACATGAGCGTCGGCATCGGTCCGAAGGGGAGCCCGCGGAAATCGACGTCGGTCCCCGCGAGGATGACCCGCACGCCCCGGTTGGCGAGACGGTTCGACAGGTCGATGATGCCATCGTCCAGGAATTGCGCCTCGTCCACGGCGACGACTTCGCTGCTCTCGCGCAGCCGGCGGGCGATTTCCTCGGCCGAATCCACCGGCTCGGCTTCCACGGTCACACCGTCGTGCGAGGAGACGGAGAAGAGGCCGGCGTATCGCGCATCTAGATGGGACTTAAAGACTTGCACCTGCTTGCGGGCAATGACGGCACGGCGCACGCGACGGATCAATTCTTCCGACTTGCCGCTGAACATCACGCCGGAGATGACTTCGATCCAGCCTGGGCGATTGGCTTGTTGGAACATGGGCCCTCACGTTACACGGCCAGGTGGAGGCGCGGAAGTCCAGATATCTTGCGGTTTTTTGGGGGATATCCCATAGTAACGCAGTAGTTATGCGGGTTTTCGCGCGCCCCCCCGCAAAAGGGGCGAAACGACAGGACTTTTTCGTCACCCGTCCCCCCTCAAGGAGATCGCAGTGAACAAGGCTGAACTCACCTCCGCGTTGGCGATGCGCACCAAGATGTCGAAGGCCGATGCCACGCGCACCATTGAAGCGCTCTTTGACGACAAGGGCATCATCGCCGCAGAGCTGAAGAAGGGCTCCAAGGTGCAGATCACGGGCTTCGGCAATTTCGAGGCGCGCAAGCGCGCCGCAAGAATGGGTCGCAACCCGAAGACGGGTGGCGTCATTCAGATCAAAGCATCGATCGCGCCGGCGTTCCGCGCAGGGAAGCAGCTGAAGATGGCGGT
>DASYTD010000174.1:0-3975 GCA_036002655.1 Gemmatimonadales bacterium | reverse complement strand
GCCGTTGCCGAGCCTGCGACAGGATCTCGTCCGCTTGGTGAGTGAGGCGCACCAGCGCCGGGTTGAGGCGTTCATCCTGGCGAACAACCGCGCCGAAGGGAACGCGCCGGGCACGATCAAAGCCGTCGCTCGGATGTGGCTCGGAGGTGACGGGGAGGCTCCTTGATGGGGTAGAGGAGGTATATGCGCCATGCTGCGTTGGTGACGTTGAGTCTCGGTTTTCTCGTCGCCTGTGAGTCCAACGGCAAGATCAGTCCGGCCACGGTGCAGTGGATGGACTGGCCGGCCGAGGTCAACGCCGGCCAGTCGTTTCGCACCAGACTCGTGGTCTGGGGTGTCTGCGCGACGAATCCACGGTTCCGCGCGGGGGTGCGTGCTGACCAGTCGGCCGTCACTTTTGCGCCGTATTTCCTGATCGACGACGAAAACATCCTTTGTTTGGGTGCACGCGTGGAAGATCTTCTCGTCACCGCGATCGATACCGCCGGAATGGCCCCCGGTCTCGCCGCGCCGCTGACGCGCACGTATGAAATGCGTGCCGCCGCGTTGGCCAACGTCTGGGCGGTTGATCTGCTGGCGAGTTTTCCGGTGCGGACGTTCGGTGATGTCACCGTAAGGCGATCGGGATCAGACGCGTCGCGCCGCAACGCGGCCGGCCTCGTGTCTGTTGAAAGAGATTCCCTGGGATGTGTGCGGGTGCGGCCGTTCGGCCTCTACCACCCCGCCGCGGCGTTAGTGCTCGAGGACCAGGCGGATACCGCCGGCCTGTCATACGCGTTTGCGCGCGGGTACATCCACGACGCGGCCGCGCCGGTGTGCGGGCAGACGCGGGTCTTCCACCTGGTGTCGCGCAACTAGGGCAGGCTACCGCGCAGCTCCAGCTCGCCCTGCACCGTTATCTTGCTCGCCCGATGGCGGTCAATCATCCCACTTTCGTTCTTGAATCCGTGCTTGCGCCGCAGCTTCTCGATGCGGCGCGACAGGGCGCGCGTGTACTCGCGCGGCGCGCCCGCCTGGCGGGCATAGGCGCGCTCGTAGCGCGGCACGAGCTCTGGAAAGTGTTCGCCGAGGACGGGGAGGAAACGGTCGCGTACCGCCGCGTAGAGCCGGAGCGCCCCAGCGTGAATGAAGCGGGCACCCGCCGCGCGCGCGGCCACGAACAACCTGTCGAGATGCGCGACGTCGTCGGTGACCCCCGGCACCACCGGCGCCACGATCAGTCCCGCATTGATGCCGGCATCCACGAGCTTGCGCAACGCGCGGAGCCGAGCCGCGGGGATGGGCGAGCGCGCTTCGAGCTTGCGCGCGAGCCGCGCGTCGGCGGTGATCAGCGAGACGTGAACCTGGAGCTCGTTGCGCTCCTGGAGCCGCGCGAGCAGATCGCAATCGCGCGTGATCAGCGGACTCTTCGTGATGATCCCGAATGACAACCCCTCACAGCGCGTGAGATGCTGCAATACCGCGCGCGTGATCCGGAAACGCCGCTCGGCGGGCTGGTACGGATCCGTCGCGGTCCCGATCACGATCGTCTCACCGATGGGCACACGCTTGAGATCGGCCGCGAGCGCGCCGACGACCTGCTCTTTGACGAAGATCCGCCGTTCGAACGCCTCCCACCCGTGCGCGCCCCGGTAATCCGCAAACTCCGCGTCGGTCAGCTTACCCGCGTCGTGCGCCCGCTCCACGACATAGCGGTGGGTGTAGCGCGCATAGCAGTAACTGCAGCCAAACTCGCATCCCACGAACGGATTGAGCGACCAGTAGTCCATTCCGGTCGCACTGGGCGGGTTGAGCACTCGCTTGGCGGGTAACGAAACGAACGTTGTACCGCGGAGCCGCTCGTCGAGAATGGCGGGCGGACGGGCCGACGGGCCGACGGCCGGTAAAAGCGGGAGCTGCTTAGGCGGATTTGGCAGGGGCGCCTGGCCTTTGCTGACGACCATACACCCCGAATATACCCCGAAGCCTGCTACGCGGCCATCCGCCGCCAGCCGTAGTACACGGGCACGCCAATCAGCACGAGGATCAGGCCGAGCATCGCGTACGTCCGCGTCGCATCCTGGACCAGGAGATCGATCGCGATCAGCCCCGTCAGCACGATGTAGAGCGCGGGGAGGACAGGGTATCCAGGTGCCCGGACGGGGCGCGGAAGATCGGGACGCTTTTGCCGCAGCCGGAACACGCCAATGGCGGTCACTGCGTAAAACGCCACGGCGGCGAAGATCACGAAGTTGAGCAGCTGTCCGTAGGTGCCCGACAGGCACAGCGCGCAGGTCCAGATCGCCTGCACGATGAGTGCGAGGGCAGGGGTTTTGTACCTGGGGTGCAAGTTCGCCGCGGACTTGAAGAACAGGTTGTCCTGCGCCATCGCGTAGTAGACGCGTGCGCCCGCCAAGATCAACCCGTTATTACAACCGAACGTCGAAATCATGATCGCGATGGCCATGATGTAGAGGCCGGGCGTGCCGAACATCGCCTGCAGTGCTGCCGTGCCGACGCGGTCCTGCGGTGCGTGCGCGATGGCGTCCGCGGGAAGGACGTTCAGGTACGCGACATTGGCGAGGACGTAGAGCGTCGTGACGGTCAGCACGCCGACCGCCATGGCGAAGGGCAGGTCCTTCTCCGGATTCTTGAGCTCGCCCGATGCGAATCCGACGTTGTTCCAGGCATCCATCGAAAACAGCGAGCCGACCATCGCCGCGCCGACCACGGGCAAGATCCCCCACGAGAGGCCGCCCCCAGCCCAGAAGTTCGATCCGAAATTCGCGGCGATCGCCTCCGCGTTCCGGCCGATGGTCAGACCCAGCAGGATCAGTCCGGCGAGCGCCGCCGTCTTGATGACGGTCAGCGATGTCTGGATGAACGCGGCGGTGCGCACGCCGCGGACATTGATCCAGGTGAGCACCGCGATGGACGCGATGGCGAGTAGCCGTTGCCAGGAGAGGCCCACGGCGATGTCGCCGATCGGCTGCGGGAAGTGGAGCGTGGTGCCCACGAAGACGTCGGGAGAGAGGGCGGGGAAGAGCACCGACGTGAAGCGCGCAAACGCCACCGCGACCGCGGCGATCGTCCCGGTCTGAATCACGACGAACAACGTCCAGCCATAGAGGTAGCCGAACAGCGGCGAAACGCCCTCGCGCAGGTAGACGTAGTTGCCGCCCGCTTTGGGGAACATGGCGGCCAGCTCCCCGTACGACAGCGCGCCCAGCAGCGTGACCACGCCCGCCAGCAGCCACACCACGAGCAGCAGCCCCGGCGAATGGACCTGCCGCAGGATATCGGCCGAAACGATGAAGATCCCGGATCCGATCATGGACCCGACGACGAGCGCGGTTGCGTCGAGTCGCGAAATCGCCCGGACGAACTCGACCCGCGGGGATTGGACGCTAGGTGCCGTCATGAGGCTGATAACCTAGTGGCCGTTTGGAGGGGACGCTATGTTTGTCGCGCTCACTTCCAGGGGACTGCAGTGCGCTTGCTGCCGCGTAACGAGGAATTCTTCGACCTCTTTACCGAGGTCGCCAATCGCAACAAGGAAGCGGCCCAGCATCTGAGCAACCTGTTCGAGGCCGCGCCGGACCGCCGCACGCCGCACGTCGAGGCACTGAAGCGCCTCGAGCACGAAGCGGACCAAGTGACGCACGAGGTGGTGAGCCGTCTCGACCGCACCTTCATCACCCCCCTCGACCGTGAAGACATCCATCAGCTCGCATCCGATCTAGACGACGTCATGGACGCGATGGACGGGACCGCCCGCCGCGCCCAGATCTTCCGGCTCGGCATCCCGCCGCAGGGCGTCCGGCGGCTAGTGGAGGTGATGCAACGCATGATGGCGGTCCTGTTCGAGGCGGTGAGCAGGCTCAAGAAGGGCGACGACGTGATGCGCTACTGCATCGAAGCGAAGCAGCTCGAAGAGGAAGGCGACTCGATCTACCACGAGGCGCTGGGCCAGCTGTTCGAGAAGGAGCGCGACGC
>DASYTD010000173.1:0-6004 GCA_036002655.1 Gemmatimonadales bacterium | reverse complement strand
GCGCTTATCTGCATGTGCGTGACGGCGCTGGTGAGACGGTTGCGCACGCCGAGACCGGTGTTGCTGGCGGGGGAGCGCGTATGAAAGGGGCGGACGGGCTGACGGGCGGACGGGCGGTCTTGGCATTCCGGATCCTGGTGCTCGCGGTGATTCTCCAGCCCGCCAGCCCGACCGCCCGTCTGCCCGCCCAACAGCCCGTCAGCCCGTCCGCCCGTCTGTCCGCCCAGTCCTACGAACAGCGTCTGCTCGCCGTGCCAGATACAGCCAGCGTCCGCCAAATGTCCAAGGATCTGTCTGCCGTACCGCACATGGCGGGCACACCGGCGCAAGCGGCTACCCGGGATTACGTGCTCGCGCGACTGCGCTCCTGGGGCATCGATGCGTGGAGCAAAGAGTACACCGTCTATCTGCCTCAACCGGATACTGTGGCCGCGTGGGTGCTTACTGGTTCGAGGGTGGAGCGTCTGTCGTTGGAAGAGCCGGGCAGCGGTCCGCAGGTCCCTCCGTTCAATGGCTACACCGGCGACGGCAACGTCACGGCCGAAGTCGTCTACGTCAACTACGGGTTGATCGAAGACTACAAGACACTCGATTCCCTGGGCGTCAGCGTGCGCGGCAAGATCGCGATCGCGCGCTACGGGCGCTCGTTCCGCGGCATCAAGGCGCGCGAAGCGCAGAAGCGCGGCGCGGTCGGCTTGATCGTCTACTCCGATCCGCAAGACGACGGCTTTTTCCGCGGCGACGTGTATCCCAAAGGGCCGATGCGTCCAGCGGGCGGCATTCAGCGCGGCAGCATGATGAACGGCAACGGCGACCCCACAACGCCCAGCTGGTCATCGGTGCAGGGCGCGCGACGGGTGCCCGAGGACTCGCTCGACATTCCGCGCATGCCGATCATTCCGATGAGTTACGGCAACGCCCGGCGGCTGCTCGAGCCGCTGGCCGGTCCGTCGGTCCCTCAGAGCTGGCAGGGCGGACTGCCGTTCCGCTACCACGTCGGGCCCGGACCGGTGCGCGCGCGCATGCACGTCAAGACCGAGCGTGGGGACCGTGCCTTCCACAAGATCTGGAACACCGTCGCAATGATTCGCGGCGAGCGGTGGCCGGATGAGTGGGTCGTCGTCGGTGGCCACCGCGATTCCTGGGGACCCGGCGCGCGGGACAACGTCAGCGGTACGGTCTCAGTCCTCGAGACGGCCCGCGCCTTTGCGGCGCTGGCGCGGGAAGGGCAACGGCCTGCGCGCACGCTCGTATTCGCGACCTGGGATGCGGAGGAGTGGGGCTTGATCGGCTCGACGGAATGGGTCGAGGAGCTCGAGGATTCGCTGCGCACGCACGCGGTCGCCTACATCAACGAGGACGGCACCTTCTCCGGTCCGAACTTCAGCGGTGCCGGTTCACCCTCGCTCAAGCCGCTGTTTCGCGCCGCCGCACGCGCGGTGCCCGATCCCGTGGGTCCCGGCAGCGTCTACGACGTCTGGCTGAAAGGCAAGAACGGCGACACGACGCAATTGACGTTCGGGAATCTCGGCGGCGGATCGGATTTCGCCGGGTTCTATCATCACCTCGGCATCCCCGCCGGCGGCATCGGCTTCGATGGGCCGGACGGCATCTACCACTCGATGTACGACTCCTACGACTGGATGTCGCGCTTCGGCGATCCCCAATACAAGGCTCATCGCGCCGGCGCACAACTCATCGCCGTGATCCTCAGCCGCCTGGCCAACAGCGACCTCTTGCCGCTCGACTACGCGGTCTTCGGTACGGAGATGAACGGGCTCGTCGCGCAACTCGATTCGGGGCTGGTGCGCAAGGAGTGGAATGCGACGGTCAGCACTCAGCCCCTGAAGGACGCGCTGGACCGCTTCACCGCGGTGGCACGCGCCTTTGGCGACGCGCGCGACTACGCACTGGCCCGCGCCGGCGCCGTAGACCCAGACCGAGCGCAGCAGGTGAATCGCGCGCTGATGCAAGTCGAACGGCGCTTGACCCGCCCCGAGGGCCTGGTGAGCCGGCCCTGGTTCCGCAGCTTGCAGTTCGCAGCGGACGTGGACAACGGCTATGCCACGATGGCTTTCCCGACCGTGAATGAGGCGATTCGCTATGCGGACCCCGCCACGGCCAACCGGGAGATCAACGATCTGGTGAACCGCGTGGACCAGGCGCGGGCGGCGCTGGTGGAGGCCGCGGCGGCTTTGCGCTAGATTCGCGGAGGCCTACGGGGCCTACGGAGGGCGAGAGACTCATATGGCAGAAGTCAGCGATCGTACGCGCATCGTCATCTACTACGCGATCTGGGCAACCATCTGCGCCGCGGTCGCCGGCCTGGTCATTGCGCTCATTCACACCTGGTTCTTCAGCTACAATCCCGGCCGCTCCGCCGTGATGGAGACGCTGTTCAGCGGTAGTGCCGCCGCCGTGGGTATCGCGGCCGCGCAGGGCGCCGTCGCGCTCGTCACGGGAAGCCTGCTCGCGCAGCTCGGACGCACGCTGCAATACACGTTGCTCCTCGGCCTCCTGATCGGACTGTTCGATTTCGTGATGTACTTCCTCCAGATGACCGTACCGGCCACAGAGCTCGGCTGGATTCCTGATCTCGTCATCATCGTCGGGATGACAGCCGCAATCACCGCGGCTGGATCACGCCGCACGGCGGCCACCGTGTGACCGACGAGCAAAAGGACGCCATCGAGCAGCTCGAGCGCCGGGTCGCGACGCTCGAAAACATGGTCCGCCGGCTGACGTTCGTGGCAAACGCCGGTGAGGGGCGTCCTCCAGTGCGACCACCGCGCGCTCAACTTGATTCGCCAGCACTGCCGAAGGTGGTCCCGGCCACCAACCAAACGTCTCCGCGCAGCACCGATCTCGAGCAGTGGTTTGGACAGCGCGGCCTGCTCGCCGTCGGTGTCGCCGCACTGCTCATCGCGGCTGCCTTCTTCCTCAAGTATGCGTTCGACCGCGGGTGGGTCCCGCCACTGCTGCGCTCGCTGCTCGCGATCGTGGTCGGAATCGCCGTCGCCGCCTGGGGGCACGAGCGGATCACGCGCGGCATGCGCCGCTACGGCGCCTCGCTCATCGGGGCAGGCGGCGGCCTCGTGTACCTCGGACTATGGGCCGCGGCGGGTCCGTACGCACTCGTCGAGCGGCGCGTCGGCATCCTCCTGCTCGCGGCGACAACCATCGGCGTCACCATGCTCGCGTTGCATCACCAGATCGAAGGGCTCGCGATCTGGGCCTTGGCCGGCGCGTACCTCGCGCCGTTGCTCCTGACACCGCCCGTCCCGAACCCTGACGCTTTTCTCGGCTACCTCGAGGTGGTCGGTTTGGGCACCGGGATTCTCGCCTACGGGATGAGCTGGCGCCGCACGTTCAATCTCGCGCTGTTCGGCTATCTGCTGCTTGCCATGGCCGGCGCAGCAGCGGCCCTCGCCACGCCAATGGGATGCTGGCTCGTGGCGGCCGGTGCGCTGCTCACGCTGCACGTGACGCATCGCCGCCCCTGGGCCGAGGCGCGGCTCGGTGTGCTGTTCATCGCCTGCGCGATTCTGGTTTCCAGCCTCGGTGGCCTGCGCGGGGGAGATCCGACGCGCTGGCTGGCGCTGGGCTCGGTCGCGGCGGTGAGCGGCCTCCTGTTCTGGCAGCAGCTCGAGCGCGACCCGTTCCGGTCAGGCGCCCAGGACGCCGCCGTGGACCAGGTCCTGTTCGTCGCCAATCCGGTCGCGTTTGTGGTGCTCGCCAGCGTCACACGGGTCTCGCTGTTCCAGGAGCACCTCGAGATCCTGCCGGCCGTTCTCGGAATGATCTACCTGGCGGCCGGCTGGGTGCGGCGGGCCCCCGCCTTCCTGATCATGGGGTTCGCGCTCGCTGCACTGGCCATGGCACTCAATTGGCCGGGTGCCAGCATCACGATCGGGTGGACCGCGTTGGCACTGCTGGCGTTGATCGCCGAGCGGCAGGGGGGACGTCCGGGCGGGCGCCACGCCGCGCTCGGGCTCGGGAGCGCGGCATTCGTCTCACTGTTCACAGTGGCGCTGTCGGATCGCGGGTCGCAAGCGCCGGTCTTCACCGATCCGTGGGCATTGGCGTTCTACGCATACGTGGCCGGCACCGCGGTCGCCGCTCGCTGGTGGGGCAATGAGACCGGACGCTCGCTCTGGAAGGGCGGTGGGGCGGAGTGGATGTGGCTGCTCTGCGGCGCCGCCGTATTCGCGGGCGGTTCAATCGAGTCCTGGCGTGCCTTTGGCCGGATCACCGCACTCGCCGGAAACCTCGCCTTGAGCGTGTGGTGGCTGGTGTATGCCGGCGCCCTGGTGTGGCTGGGATTCCGTCTGGATCGCAAGATGATCCGGTCTGCCGGCCTGCTCGTCGCCGCGGGGGCTGGCCTCAAGATCGTGCTGTACGATTTGTCGACGTTGGAAGCGCTGTATCGGGTGGCGTCATTCTTCGCACTGGCCCTTATCGCCTTGGCGGTGGCCTACGCCTACAACCGACGAGCACAAGGCGAGAAGCAACCCGTAGGATAGAAGAGTTCGGGGTGCTTACAGCTTAGGAAGTGTTATCCCCCTCTGTGCTTGATACTTCCCCTTCTTATCCTTGTAGGAAACCTCACATTCATCGCCTTCATCCGCGGTAAAAAAGAGCACCTGCGCAATTCCCTCATTCGCATAGATCCGGGCGGGCAGGGGCGTCGTATTGCTGATCTCTAGTGTGACAAATCCTTCCCATTCGGGCTCAAACGGCGTCACGTTCACGATGATCCCGCAGCGGGCGTACGTGCTCTTGCCGACGCAAATGGTCAGGACGTTCCGCGGAATCCGGAAATATTCGACCGAGCTGGCGAGGGCAAACGAATTCGGCGGGACGATGCAGATGTTGCCGCTGAACTCGACGAAGGATTTGGGATCGAAGTGCTTCGGGTCCACGACCGCCGACAACGCGTTGGTGAAAATCTTGAACTCGGGTGCGACGCGCATGTCGTAGCCGTAGGAAGAGACGCCGTACGAGATGACGCCTTCGCGCACCTGCCGGTCGGCGAAGGGCTCGATCATCCCGAACTGTTTCGACATGCGCGTAATCCAGCGATCCGATTTGATTGACATGGGGGCGCAATGTAATGGCCAACTTGACTTATGCGGAGCCTTAGTGAATTTTTTCACGAGCTAGGATGCTGACTTACATCCCGTTCCTCATGTTGCTGGGTCTGGCCATCGTCGCCGCGACGACGATGATTGTCGGGTCTCATTTCCTGGGACCGCGGCGGCCGACCGACGTGAAGGAGCGGCCCTACGAGAGCGGCATGCCGCCGCTCGGCAGCGCGCACGAGCGCTTCTCCATCAAGTTCTACCTCGTCGCCGTGCTGTTCATTCTCTTCGATATCGAAACGGTCTTTCTGATACCGTGGGCGGTCATCTTTATGGGTAATGACACCGTGACCACGGGTTTTTTGTTGGTAGAGATGCTCGTGTTTCTCTTGATTCTTTTCGTGGGCTACATCTACGTCTGGAAGCGCGGAGCTTTCCAGTGGGATTGATAGCATGAAGCGAGTTGGTGAGACCAAGGAGATCAACGCCCAGAATCCGAATTACCTGGTTACCAAATTCCAGGACCTCGTGAATTGGGTGGTGAACTCCTCGCGCGCCAATTCGCTGTGGCCGATGCCGTTCGGCACCGCCTGCTGCGCGATCGAGTTCATGGCCACCGCCGCCAGCCGCTATGACTTCGCGCGCTTCGGGATGGAGCGCCAGGCATTCTCGCCGCGCCAAGCCGACGTGCTGATCTGCGCCGGCCGGCTGCCGTTCAAGCTCGCCCCCGTCATCCGGCGCATCTTCGATCAGATGCCGCAACCCAAGTGGGTCATCTCCATGGGCGCCTGCGCCTCCACCGGCGGGATTTTCGACAACTATGCGATGGTGCAGGGCATCGACACGATCGTGCCCGTGGATGTCTACGTCCCCGGCTGCCCGCCGCGCCCCGAAGGCCTGCTGTACGGCATTCTCCTCCTTCA
>DASYTD010000172.1:0-19153 GCA_036002655.1 Gemmatimonadales bacterium | reverse complement strand
CCCTGTGACCACTGGCTCTGGATGACGCCGGCAGCACCCGCCGCCTCGAGCCGGCGCGGCAGGGCTTGCCCCGTGTAGCCCGTGCGCTGCACGCGCTGCTGCCACGCCTGTTGTGCCGCGGTGCGGCGTGCCTTGAGTGTGTCGAGGCCACCGGGCGCGGCCCATTTCTCCCAGCTGTCGTCCGGGCGGCAGGTCGGCTGCGGGAAGGACGTGAGCACGAACTTTCCTTTCGCCTGCGGCAGCCACGCGACGAACGCGGCGCTGTCGGCGACGTCGGGAAGAATGACGACCGGCGCGCGCAGCGCGCGGCCGCGCGGCGTCGGGGGACTCCACGCGAGCATCATGCCCTCGAGCGTGCGCTGGCGCGGCGCAACGAGGTCGATGTGCGTCTTGCCGCGCCGCCAGCTGCGCCACGTGCCGTATTGCTCTTTCCGCGCCGGGATTCCCCACGCGGTGTACGTCGCGATCAGCCAATTCTGCGCCGCGGTCATGCCGGGCGATGCCGTCAGGCGCGGTCCCAGCGAGTCGAACAGCACTTGCGCCAGGCGCGGCAGCTGCGAGCTGTCGCTCCCGATCGCCCAAATGCGGCGCAGGACGGGATTCTCGACGGCGAATCCTGTTGGCTGCTGGCCGAATTGAGCGTTAGCGGTCGTGGTGGCAATGGCGGCAAGGAACAGCACTGCGGGAAGGGCGCGTCGCACGATGCAACTCCTGAGTGCTTCGAGGGAGTGAGAAGTTTGTGCACACAAACAACTGAGAGGAAGTGGATCGATTTAACCGTGCGCTGAAGCGCCAGCTCGGCCACTACGGGCGTCCTTAAGGACGCGTGTCCCTGCCGAGCCGGTCCTTCAGGACACGGTCAAACAACACGGCCCCGGCATCTCCGCTAATGCACGTCGCAGAGTCATTGGTCGCGGCTTCCCCCGACCTTCGCTTCCCACTCATCCAGCGAACGCGGCCAGTCGGCTTTGAGAAGCCGGGATAGCGACCGATCGGCGAGCACCCGACCGCCGGTCTGACACGTCGCGCAGTAGTTGGCCTCGTTATCGGCGTAACGAATACGCTGCACGGGAGAGCCGCAGACGGGGCAGGGCTCCTTGTAGCGCCCGTGCACCGCCATCGCTTTGCGAAATGCCGTGACCTTCTCCGGAAAGTCGCCGCCCGCTTCTTCACGCAGCCGCTCGATCCAGTCGCGCAGCGTGCGTTGCGTGGCTTCATAGAGCCGAGCCACTTCTTCATCCGACAGCTTGGTCGAGAGCTGGAACGGCGACAGCTTGGCGGCGTGCAGGATTTCGTCCGAGTATGCATTGCCGATGCCGTCGAACAGATGTGGATCGGTGAGCGCGCGCTTCAGCGTATGCGACTCGGATTGGAGCCGAGTGCGGAATGCGTCGAGGTCGGCGGCGAAAACGTCGAGCCCGCCGGGATCGTGCGCGGCGAGTCCCGCTTCGCCGTCCACGACATGCAGCGAGGCGCGGTGCTTGGGGCTCGCTTCCGTGAGCAGCAGCGTACCGGTGGGAAAGTCGAAGGACGCGAGGCCGACCTTGGCGGGTGCCTTCGTTCCTGCCGGCCGCCACTTGAAGCGCCCCGCGATCATCAGATGAAAGACGAGGAAGATCTTCCCTCCCATCTCCCACACGATGCGCTTCCCAATGCGCCGGAGCCCCACGACTTTCCGTCCTTCCGCCGCGCTCAGCGGTGGATTCACCGTACGCAGCAGGGACGGGCTCGTGATCCGCGCGCGCGCGAGCGGCTGGCCGACGATGCGCGGTGCCAGCGCCTCGAGGTAGATCGTGATGTCGGGAAGCTCCGGCATGGCCGGATGCTATCTACTGAAACACTTGGAGCGCCACCTCGACCCGCCCGAAGGGCGCGCTCACCTGCACCCCTTGCACCATCTGCTTGACCTTCGTGAACATGTCGCGCGCGATTGCCACGCCCTCGGCCAGCGCCGCTTCTTTGCCATTCTCCTGCGCTTTCCGCATCCGCTGCAGCACCTCTTCGGGCACCGATACGCCCGGCACCTCGTTCGCCAGGAACTCGGCGTTGCGCAGGCTGATGAGCGGCCAGATGCCGGCTATGATCGGCGTCTTGAACTGCTCGACGCGCTTCAAGAACGCCTCGAGTTGGCGCACGTCGAACACCGGCTGCGTGACCGCGAACTCCGCTCCCGCGTCCACCTTCCAAGCGAATCGCGACAGCTCGCGATCCAGATCGCCGGCACCCGGATTCACGCCGACACCGATCGCCCACTTCGTCGCGCCGCCGAGCGGGTTGTTGCCGGGATCGAGCCCCTGATTGAGTCGATAGACGAGGTTCGTCAGACCGATCGAATCAATGTCGAAGACCGCGGTCGCTTCCGGATACGGCCCCATCTTGGGCGGGTCGCCGGTGATGATCAGGATGTTGCGCAGGCCCGCCGCATGCGCGCCGATGATGTCCGACAGCATGCCGAGCAGGTTGCGATCGCGGCAGCAATAATGAATGACCGTTTCGATCCCGACTTCGCGCTCGATCAGCAACGCCGACGGCAGCACGCCCATGCGGCTCTGCGCGCGCGGGCCATCGGGAACGTTCACCGCGTCCACGCCCGCGACCTTCAGGGACCGGCATTGCGCCAGCATCGGTGTGGGATCCACGCCCTTGGGCGGCACGATCTCGACGCTCGTGACCAGCTCGCCGCGCGCGAGTTTATTCCCCCAACGCGATTTCAGGGCAAGTGGAGTAGCCGTGACGCCGGCGGGCGCCTGCACCTGCGCGCGCGATACCACGACGTTGGGTTGGCGCGGCACCACGCTGGCGACGTAGTCGCGGATCTTCTTGATGTGCTCAGGCGTCGAGCCGCAGCAGCCGCCGACGAAGCGCGCGCCGGCCTCGATCATGCGTCGCGCGTAGCTCGCCATGTACTCGGGGGACGCGAGATAGATCTTGCGATCGCCGACGTCCTTCGGCAGACCGGCGTTGGGCTGCCCCGAGATTGGCTTGTCGGTCGCCTTGACGATCTTCTCGACCGCCTCGAGCACGCCAGCCGGCCCCACGGAGCAATTCACGCCGATCACGTCGGCGCCCCACTCCGTGAGCTGCTTGGCGAACGTCTCGGGATCGGTGCCGTAATAGGTGAGCCCGTCTGTCCCGACCGTCATCTGGCACACGACGGGCAGGTCGGAGGCGGCGCGTACGGCGCGCAGCGCCGCGTGCATCTCGTCCATGTCGCTGAACGTCTCGAGGATGAAGCCGTCCACGCCGCCGGCGAGCAGCCCTTTCACCTGGCCGGCGAACGACGCTTCTGCTTCGGCTTGCGACGTCGGGCCGAACGGCTCGATGCGGATGCCGAGCGGTCCGATCGCGCCGACGACGCTCGCCTTCCCGCCCGCGGCGGCGCGCGCCAGCTCGGCGGCCGTGCGGTTGATCTTCTCGGTGTCGTCGGCGAGGCCGTAGCTGTTCAGCTTGAGCGGATTGGCGCCGAAGGTGTTGGTCTCGAGAATCTCCGCGCCCGCGCGCACGTACTCGGCGTGCACTTCCTGCACCAGTCGAGGCTGCTTGAGGTTCAGCTCGTCGTAGCAGACGTTGAGGAAGAAGCCCTTGCCGTACAGCATCGTGCCCATGGCCCCGTCGAAGACGTGGACACGCCCATCAGCAAGGAGATCGCGAAATGTCGGCAGGAGTACCTCGGCTTTTTAGCGGTTTGTTTAACGTGGCCGCAATACGCCGCAAATCGCCACGAAACCTCTATCGAAAATAATCGCCAGAGTCGTGCGTACTCTTAGATACACATGTCGCCTCCACTGCGCAATGTCGCGGCCGATCAGCTCCTCGCCGAGCATGCCACGGCGCTCCGGAACTTCCTGGGGGCGCGCTGCCGCGACGGCGACCTGACGGCCGAGCTGATGCAAGAGGTTGCGGCGCGCCTGGTCACCGCGACGCCGCGGCTGACGCTGAACGGCAACGCGCGGGGCTACCTGTTTCGCATCGCGGCGAACGTGTGGCATGACCACCTGCGGCGCGAGCTGGTGCGCCGGCGCGCGGCGATCGCTCTTGGCTCCGAGGAGCGGGCGCAGGCCCCCGCTGCCGATGCCCGCCTCCTGCAGCGCGAGCTGCGCGCGGCGGTGCGCCGCGCAGTGAGCGCCCTGCCGCTCGCGCAACGTGAAGTCGTAGAGCTGCGACAGAACGGCGGGCTGACGTTCCAGCAAATTGCCGACCGGCTCGAGCGGCCACTCGGTACGGTGCTCACGCAAATGCGCGCAGCGCTGGCAAGGATCAGCGCTGCGCTGGAGGACTATCGATGAATCATCCGACCGGCGACGAGTTGCTGCTCTTGGCTTATGGGGAGCTCCCAGGGGCCGCTGCGGCGGAAATCGAATCCCATGCCGCCGCTTGCCCGGCGTGTCGGCAACAGCTCGCGGATCTCGAGCGCACGCGGGTTGCACTCGACGTCGCGATGCCGGCGCGTCGCGGCGTCAAGCCCGCCTGGGCCGCCCTGGCACTCGCGGCCGCCGCCGCGCTTGCCGGTCTGTGGCTTACGAGCCGCCAACCATCGCGGCCCCATCAGGCGTGGCAGCCGATGACCGTTTGGTCGACAACCGCGGGGTATGTCGCGGGAGGCCCGGCAATGGTGGACATCGATGCACGACTCACTCGACTCGAACAGGAGCGCCATTATGGCTGGCCGAATTAGCTGGCGACTCGTCCTCAGCGTGGGATTTCTTGCCGCCGCGCCGCTCACGGCGCAGGACATGCCCGACCCTCAGGCGATGCAGGGGCAAGTGCAGCGGATCGTGCGCGAGCGCCCGCGAGAAGCGGAGGCCGCGGCCCGCGCCTTTCTCATGCTCGTTGCGCCGGACCGGGTGAGCGGGCTGGACTCCCTGAAAGCGCAGTCCGAGAGTCGCAGCAACCAACCACAGTACTTGGTGGACGGAGTACCCGTCGCGGGTCCCTCGCCGGAGTACTGGTTTGAAGTCGCGCAGCTCACGGTGCAGTTCACTATGGTCCAGAATCTGACCCGCCGGGACAGCGTGCGCGCGGACCTCGTCGCTCGCATGTTCGGGCTCGAGGCGCAGGCGCGCGCGCGCCAGCGCGCGTATCGGCCGGCGTCCGAAGCCACTCGCGCCAAGCTCCGCGGCGAGATTGAGTCCTTGATCAGCCAGCATTTCGATCTCGAGGAGAAGCTGCGCGCGCTCGAGGTGGCCGACATCGAACGGCGGCTCGCGGAGGTGCGTGCCGAGACTCAACGGCGGCGCGAGCGGCGCGCCGAATTCATCAAATGGGCAGTCGATGACATCATAAGGGACGCAACCCGGCCGCAATAAAGCTTTCGACATTGGACATTCGATATTGGACATTCGACATTTGTCGTCATGCCCAATATCGGCGTCTACCACCCCGCCTGAGCGACCTCGCTCCTCAACCCACGAGTCGTTGCGCTCACCGCGGCGGCGGCGCTGGGCGCGTTCTGGAGTCTCCGCGATCGTGCTATTCCCGTCGCTCTATTACCTGCTGAGAGTCTTCAAGGGAGAATCAAAGGTAAGAACCACCGGACAAACCGAAGGGTGAGATACCTCCTCATTCAAAAATCCCTATTTTCTGCACTACCCACCACGCCGCCACTCCCCCCGCGATAAAACCGAGTATGCCGCCGAAGGGGCCCAGCAGCTTGCTGCCGAGCACGCCCGCGATCGTGCCGACGATGAAGCTGACGAGAGTCTTGAGAAGTCTCATCAGAACCCCAGCACTAGATGGAGGAATTGCCGCAGCAACATGAGCGCGAACCAGGCGACGATCGGGCTCACATCCATGGCGCCGAGCGGCGGCACGACGCGGCGGATCGGCTCGACGATCCAGTCGGTGAGGAGATAGGCGGGCCGGACCCAGCGAGAGTAGCGGAACAGCCCGAACCACGTTGCGATCACGCGCACCACGAGCGCGACGATCAGGATGCGGTACGCGATGTCGATGATGAGGGAGAACGTGGCACGCGGGCCGCGGGTTGCCGCAGCCTGTGCCGTCTGGAGCGTCATGAGCAACCAGCCGAGCAGCGACAGGAGCACGATTCCGGCGATCGCCGTGAGCACGATGAGCCAGCCACCCGCGTGCGCGGGATTGCCGCCCATGCGCACGAGCCGCCGCTCGACGGGTCTCAGGATGGGATCGGTCGCTGAGCGCAGCGTGCGGCCAAGAAATCCGAACGGCGACACGCGACGCGTGCGCACGAGCCAGGAGCCGAGCGCGGCGAGGGCCGCGAGCGCGACGAGACCGAACACAACGTAACGGACGACCACGTGTACCTCGAGCATGGCGTAACTTAATCGCATGCGACGCGGCTTCGTGTTACTCGCGGCGACATTCGCCCTCGGCTGCGCCGCCCGGGCGCCGCGCGCCCGTGTCATCCTTGTGTCGATTGACGGACTCTGGGCGCGCGATCTCCAGCGCGCAGACTCCGCGGGTGTGCGCCTCCCCACGCTGGACTCGCTACGCCGCGCCGGCGAGCTGGCCGCGGGCGTGATCGGTTCGTTCCCGAGCGTCACCTATCCATCGCACACGACGATGATCACGGGCGTGCCGCCCGCCCGCCACGGCGTCTATGCCAATGGGATCTTTAGGCCACCAACCGACACCGTCGAGCGCTCATACCACGAACGCTCCGCCATTCAAGTCCCCACGGTGTTCGATGCTGCTCGCGCGGCCGGGTTGAAGGTGGCGGCGATCTTCTGGCCGGTAACCGCTCACGATTCAAGCATCGATTACGATATTCCCGACGCTTGGGACCAAACGGGCAGGCGCTCGCAGCTCGCAGCCCTGCGATTCCTTGGCACACCCTGGCTGCTCGACTCGCTCCGCGCGCCAAACGAGGGTGAGCCGAGCGATTCGCTGCGCGTTGACTGGGCAGAGCGAATTGTGCGGCGCTGGAACCCTGATTTGCTTGCGCTCCACGTCCTCGAACTGGATGGCGCGAAGCACGACTTCGGAATCTGGAACGACTCGGTTATTCGGGTGCTCCGCACGCTCGACCGCCAGCTCAGCAGCCTTCTCACTACTGTCCGAACCACCGAAGCCGGTCGTCAGACAACGCTGATGGTGACGTCGGACCACGGTTTCCTGGGATATCGGCGGCAACTCCGTCCGGGCGTGCTGTTGACGAACGCCGGCCTCGTGACCGCGGACAGTACCGGTCGCGTGGTCTCGTGGGATGCGGGCGTGCATGCCAACGGTGGCAGCGCCGTGTTTCTCCCGCGGGATTCGACAGACCCATCAATTGCCGCGCGCATTCGCGCTGCCATCCCCGATTCACTGGTGGGACCGGGAAGTCCGATTCGCGCCGTGATACCGCGCGACACGATCGCCCTGCTCGGTGGTGATCCGCGCGCACTCTGGGCGTTGGATATGAATGAGGGGTTCTATTCGATCGCGGGGTACACGGGACCGTTACTGCGCGAGCGCACCGGCGGCGGGCACGGATACGATCAGCGCCGGCCGGAACTCCACGCGTTCTTTTTGATTTCCGGGCCCGGGATTCCGCGAGGGACTACACGTCCCCTGATGCGGCAGACCGAGATCGCAGAAATAGTCGCGCGAATACTCGGTCTGCGAGGGTTCTAGCGCTTCCCCCGTCCATACGTGCCCATCAGCTGGGCTCTCCCAAGAACATGGCCCTGCATCGCCTTCTCGATGTCCGCCTTTGTCGCACCAGCCTTGAGGCCCAGCGTCCCATCGAGCGCGTACAGCTTGAAGAAGTAGCGGTGCTCCTTGCCGGGGGGCGGGCAGGGGCCGTAATACCCGATCTTGGGCCACGTGTTGTTGCCCTGGAGCGCGCCACCCAGCTCTTTGAGCTCCCCGGTCTTCGACACGTTCTCCGGCAACGAGTTCATGGTGCCCGGGAGATTCCAGAGCACCCAGTGGACCCAGGTGCCCACTGGGGCATCGGGATCGTCCATGATCAGTGCGAATGTCTTGGTGTTCGCCGGCCTGTCGGTCCAGGCAAGCGGCGGCGACGTGTCCGGACCTTCGCATGTGTGCTTGACGGGGATCGTCGCGCCTTCCGCGAAGACGCCGCTGGTGAGCTTCACGGACCGTAGGCCGCCGCGACGATCCGTTCCTGCTCGGCCTTGTGCGCGGCGGGATATCCCTCGGCGGGGCTGGAGCGCTCTGGCCGGGAGACGTCCAGCAAGGCAACTGACTGAGGGAGCGCGTCGCGAATCTTCGGCAGCACGAACTTGCGGGCGCCCATGTTGCGCGGCTCCTCCTGAACCCACACGACCTCTTTCAGATTCGGATAGCGTCGCGCGTATTCGCCGATCTCCGCTCCGGGGAAGGGATAGAGCAGCTCCACGCGCCCAATCTTGACGTGCGGAGTCTCGGAGCGGCGCGGCGACGCGATGATGTCGTAGTAGATCTTGCCGCTGCACAAGAGCAGCCGCGTGACCTTCTCCGGCCACGTTCTATCCCGATCCCACAGCACCGTCCGGAACTTGCCCAGGACGAGGTCGTCGAGCTGCGACGTCGCCGCAGGGAGGCGCAGCAAGCTCTTGGGCGTCATCAGGACGAGCGGCCGAATCTCGCTGTGCCGCGCCTGACGGCGCAGCAGGTGGAAGTACTGCGCGGGCGTCGTACAGTTGGCTACGCGGATGTTGCCCTCGGCGCCCAGCGCGAGGAACCGCTCGAGCCGGGCACTGGAGTGCTCGGGACCCTGACCTTCATAGCCGTGCGGTAGCAACAGGCTCAAGCGCGACGTCTCTCCCCACTTGGCGAGCCCGGCGATCAAGAACTGGTCGATTACCACCTCGGCGCCATTTGCAAAATCGCCGAACTGCGCTTCCCACAGCACGAGCGTTTCCTGCGCCTCGACGGCGTACCCGTATTCGAACCCGAGGCAGGCGTACTCCGAGAGCGGGCTGTTGTAGAGCTCGAACGGCACACGCGCATCCGGCAGATTCTGAATCGGCGCGTGCCGCTGGCCGGTGCGGACGTCGTGCAGGACGAGATGCCGCTGGCTGAACGTGCCCCGTTCCGTGTCCTGGCCGGTCAAACGGATGGGCGTCCCTTCCAGGAGCAGCGAAGCGAATGCGAGCGACTCCGCGTGCGCCCATTCGATGCCTTCGGATGAGGTGAGCGCGTCCCGCCGCCGCTCCAACTGCTTCTGGAGCTTGGGATGCATCGTGAACCCATCGGGCACCGCCAGCAACGCGCCGTTCAACTTGGTCAGCACATCCGCGGCGACCGCGGTGGTCGGCTCCGGCGCGTTCTTCGGCGTGATGCGCTGCGGCTCTTCGGCGCGCTGACCCGACTTCACCGCCTGCTGCACGGCCGCGAGCCGCTGGTAGGCTGCCTCGGCGTCCGTAGCGGTTTGCGCCGCATCCACCACGCCTTCGCTCGCCAGCTGCGCCGCATATTTCTCGCGCACTGGCGGCGTTTGCTTGATGCGCTCGTACATCAGCGGCTGTGTGTACGCGGGCTCGTCGGCCTCGTTGTGGCCGTAACGGCGGTAGCCGACGAGATCGATGACCACGTCGGCGTGGAATTTCTCGCGATACATCATCGCGAGCCGCACGGCGGCGAGGCAGGCTTCCGCGTCGTCCGCGTTGACGTGGATGATCGGTGCGTCGAATCCCTTGGCGAGATCGCTCGAGTAATCGGTGGAGCGGCCCTCGCGCGGATCGGTTGTGAACCCGATCTGATTGTTCAGGATGACGTGGATCGTGCCGCCGGTCGTATAGCCGCGCAGCCGCGCGAGGTTGAACGTCTCGGCGACCACGCCCTGACCGGCGAACGCGGCGTCACCGTGGAGCAGCACCGGCAGCGCCACGGTGCCGTCGTGTGTCCCCTCCGGACCGCGGCGATTGGTTTGATCGGCGCGGGCGCGCCCCTCGACCACCGGGTTGACCGACTCGAGATGGCTGGGATTCGGCGACAGCGTGACGGCCACGTTCTCTCCCGCGGCCGTGTGATAGACGCCTTCCGCACCGTGGTGGTACTTCACGTCGCCGGTGCCGGCGTTCCAGCCTTCCGACTCCGCTGTCTCCTCGCGGCGGCCCCCTTCGAACTCGCCGAGGATCGTCTCGTAGGGGACGTTGACCACGTGCGCGAGCACGTTGAGCCGTCCGCGGTGCGCCATGCCGATCGTGGCTGTGCGGGTGCCCTGCGCGCTGGCGAGCTCGATCGTGAGGTCGAGCATCGGGACGGTCATGTCGAGGCCTTCGATCGAGAAGCGCTTCTGGCCCAGGTAGGCCTTATGAAGGAAGCGCTCCAGCGCATCCACCGCCGTGAGCCGGGCCAGGAGCTGCTTCTTCTCGTCTGGTGAAAGCGGCCGGCGATGCTCTCCCGACTCGATCACCTGACGCAGCCACACGCGCTCCTGGTGGCTGCCGATGTGCTCGACTTCATAGGCGATCGTGCCGCAGTACGTCGCGCGCAGCTGGGGCAGCGCTTCGGCCAGCGTTTGACCCCGCACGTAGATGCGCAGCACCTGGGCCGGAATCCGCGCCATGATCTCGGGCGTGAGTCCCAGGCGGTCGATATCGAGCGATGGGTCGCCGGGCGGCTCGCTGCCGAGGGGATCGAGATGGGCGGCGAGATGGCCAAAATTGCGATGCGCCCGGACCAGCGCGTAAGCTGCGGCGACGTACTTCGCGTCATCGGGAGACGGGACACGAGAAACGGGAAACGTGGTTTCGACGCGAGGCTCGGGTGCTGTCACCACGTTTCCCGTAGAAGTCAGGCTTTCCGCAACGGCTTCGTAAAACCGTTCCTCGCCTTGCAAGAGACCGTCGAGGGCACGCAGAAACATTCCGGACTCCGCGCCCTGGATGATGCGGTGGTCGTACGTGCTCGTGATCGTGACGACCTTCGCACCGGCGATGTCGCGGATCGTGCCGGTCGCGATGATCGAGCCTTGGCCCTTCATCAGGCGCGGGACGGATGCGACGGTACCGAGCGTGCCGGGATTGGTGAGCTGCATCGTGCCGCCCGCGAAGTCGTCGGGCAGCAGCCTGTTGGTGCGCGCCTTCTCGACGATCGCCTCGTAGGCGCTATGGAACGCCGCGAAGTCCATGGTTTCGGCGTGCTTGATGACTGGGACGACCAGGGCACGACTGCCGTCCTTCTTTTCGACGTCGACCGCGAGACCGAGTCCCACAGCCCCAGGATCCACGCGATGGGGCTTGCCGTCGACGTCCTGAAAGACGTGGGTCATCACCGGGAAGCGCTTGGCGGCCTGGACGATCGCGTACCCGATCAGGTGGGTGAACGAGACCTTCTTCCCGCTGGCGGCTCGCGCCTCGTTGAGGGCTTTGCGGCGGGCGTCGAGGGTCGTCGCCGAGATGTCGCGGAACGAGGTGGCCGTCGGGACGCTGAGCGATTCCGTCATGTTCGCTACTAATCGAGCTGCCGGGCCGGTGATTGGCGTCGCACCGTGGGGAGCAGGGAGCAGGGAGCTGGGAGCAGGACTCGGAGCTTGAGCTCGGGGAGCCTCTACTGCTTCCTGCTCCCCGCTCCCTGCTCCCGGAATGATCGGGAGCTCCGCCAACTTTCCGTTATCAAATAGATCCCGCCATTCGGATCCTACGGAGGCAGGATCGCGCAGGTACTCTTCGTACATGGCCTGCACGAAGGCGGCGTTATGGGTCCCGAAAACGAATTCGCTCACGGCCTGGAATCTATAGAGTATCTTTCCGCTCGGAGGTGACCATGAAATTGATCACTACGATCGTGCGCCCCGAGCGGCTGCCGGAGGTCAAGGCGGCGCTGTTTCGTGCCGGCATCACTGGCATCACGTTGAGCCGCGTCAGCGGCCACGGAGGTGAGCACGAGATCGTGAGCCAGTACCGCGGTACCACGCTCGTCATGGAGTTCCATGAGAAAGTGAAAATCGAAATGGTTTGCTCCGAGCCGTTCGTGCAACCCTGCATCGACGCGATTCTCTCGTCCGCCCGCACCGGCGAGGTCGGGGACGGCAAGATCTTCGTGCAGCCGATCGAGCGGGTGATTCGCATTCGCACGGGCGAACAAAACAACGAGGCGCTCACCGCGGTGAACGCCGACGAGGTACAGCAGGCGGCCTTGCGGGCCGCCGACGAGGCATGACACAGACGCCGGCGCTATCCGCCGGCGATACCGCGTGGGTGCTCGCCTCGAGCGCCCTGGTTCTGCTGATGACGGTCGGCTTGGCCTGCTTCTATAGCGGGCTGGTGCGCTCCAAGAATTCCCTCAATACGATGATGATGAGTATCGTCGCGATGGGCGCGATCGGCGTGCAGTGGGTGGTGATCGGCTACTCGCTCGCGTTTGCGCCGGGCTCGTCGTGGCTCGGCGGCCTCTCCTGGGTGATGTTCACGGGTGTAGGGCTCGATCCGAATCCCTACGCGCCGACCATCCCGCACCAGGCGCACGCGGTCTACCAGGCGATGTTCGCCGTGATCACCCCGGCGCTCGTCTCCGGCGCGATCGTCGAGCGGATGCGGTTCCGCGCTTATCTCGCTTTCCTCGTTCTCTGGTCCACACTCGTGTACGCGCCGCTGGCGCACTGGGTGTGGGGCGCGGGCGGTTGGCTCCAGAAGATGGGCGCGCTCGATTTCGCGGGTGGCACGGTCGTGCACGTGAGCGCCGGCTTCTCGGCGCTGGTGGCGGCGTGGTTCCTGGGACCGCGGCGCGATTTTCGCCGCATGCCGCTGTCGCCGCACAACGTGCCGCTGGTGCTGATCGGCGCCGGGCTCTTGTGGTTCGGATGGTTCGGCTTTAACGCCGGATCTGCCCTCGCAGCAAACGGGATTGCCGCGCTCGCGTTCGTGAATACCAATTCCGCCGCGGCCGCTGCTGTGCTCACCTGGGCCGTGCTCGATTCGATGCGCACGGGGAAGATCACGGCCGTTGGAGCAGCCACCGGTGCCGTTGTTGGACTCGTCGGAATCACACCGGCTGCAGGGTACGTCACCGCGCCGGCGGCACTCGCCATCGGCGTGCTGAGCGTGCTCATCAGCTACTTCGCGATTCAATGGCGCTCCAAGAGCCGGCTCGACGATTCGCTCGACGTCTTCTCCTGCCACGGCCTGGCGGGAATCGGCGGGGCGCTGTTGACGGGCGTGTTCGCGTCGAAAGCCGCGAACCCCGGCGGCAACAATGGGCTGTTCGCTGGGAATCCGGGACAGATGCTCGTGCAGTTCTACGCCGTGGTGGCGGCCATCCTCATTGCCGCCGTGGGGACGATCGCGATACTGGCCCTGGTGCGCGCGCTGTTCGGTACCCGCGCGCGGATCGCGGACGAGATGCTCGGCCTCGATCTCAGCGAACACGGGGAGGAAGCGTATTTCGGTGGGGAGGCCGCACTTGGCGGCAGCGCCCTGGCCCAGAGCGTGATCGTGGCGGAGGACCCGGGGCCCGCTGAGCCCGAGCGCCGGGGCGTCGCGAGGAAGGTCGGCTAGCGACCGGCGGGGAACTCCGGGTCGGGGACGCGCGTGACCGCCACGACGGGGCTTCCCGTCGAGCCGTTGCCCACTTGTCCCCGATCGTTGGCGCCCCAGCAGAACGCGCCGCCCGCGAACTCGACCGCGCAGGTATGGAAGGCGCCCGCGCTCAAGGCGCGGTAGTAGCGCCCGGATGCCGCAACCACCGGGGTGCTGGTGCAGGGCCACGTGTCCGTGGGCAGTGGACCGAATCTGCATGTCTCCGTTGTGGACCCGGCGAGCTGCGCGGCGCCATTCGAGCCCCAACAGAACAGCAGCCCGTCAACATCGAGCCCGCAGGAATGATTGATTCCCAGGCTGATCGCAGCGAATGGGTGGTTCCCACTTACGCGTGCTGGCGTTGGATGATCATCCGTCGATCCGTTCCCAAGCAGGCCGTATTGCCCAGCTCCCCAGCAATACGCTGCGGCGCTCGTCGTGATGGCGCACGTTTGATAGCTGGCGGCATCGATTGCTTTGAAATGCAGGCCGCCCGCCACGAGCCTTGGGCCAGCGTGCGCGGTCGTGTCTAGAGTGCCCAGGTTCCCCCACTGGTTGTAGCCCCAGCAATAGGCGGCGCCGCCCACCGCGATCGCGCACGCGTAGTACTGCCCCACTGCGATTTTCGTGAAAACGAGATTCGTGGCGACCGCGACAGGAGTCTGCGTGCTCGCGCCGTCACGGCCGAGCTGGCCCAAATCGTTCGCTCCCCAGCAATACGCGGCGCCGGCGATGGTCAGCGCGCACGTGGAGTTGAAGCCGGCTGCGATCTCCTTGAACTTCAGGCCGCCGGCCACTGGAATCGGAACCGCACTGAGTGTCGTCGTGTCGCTTCCCAATGCGCCGTCCTGACTCACGCCCCAGCAGAACGCGGCGCCACCGGGCACGAGGCCGCAGGTATGGCCTTGGCCGGCGTCGATCTGCGTGAATAGAACCAAGCCTACGACCGGCTTAGGGGCGGAATCGATCGTGCTCATCACGCCATTGCCGCCCTGGCCCACGGCATTGTCTCCCCAACAGTAGCCGCCGCCCTCGCTGAGCAGGCCGCAGGTGTAGCGAAAACCGCCGCTGACCGAAGCGAACGTCCCCGGCGCGACTGGGCCGAGACTATCGGATGAGCAGGCGATAGCGACGACGAGGAGGGAGGATGCGGAAAGCAGACTTCCCACGCGCATGGCGACGATCCGGATGTCGATGAGACAAGTCATACTCTTGAGGGGGCTGTGCGGTTCCGGTCAGCGCTCAATACGTCATAATCGCCGTCGAAGCTGCTCTAGCCGCGGCCGCTCTGCTTGGCGAAGAGCCGGTGGCCCGTCTCAGGGTCGAGCATCTCGTACATACCCAGCACCCCGATCACCCTGGCCGCTGTGCGAATCGGCGCCTTGCCCACCCGGACCCAGGTAATCGTCCCCGACGCGCCCTTTTGGCGCTCGATGATGTCCAACTTCGCGTGCCCGGATCGGACGATGGCTTCGTCGTCGGCGCGGTACTTCGCGGCCTGGAACACCCACGGCAGCTTGCGATCAAAATCGTCGCGGCCCACTAAGTCGGTGACGGTCAGGCCGGCGTCCCGCGCGAAGTGCTCGTTGCAGCCGCCAAAGGTGTAATCGGGAGTGAGCTTCCAGAAAACGCGGACAGTGCAGTCGGGCCGCGACGCAGCTCGCAGATAGCTTCGCAGCTCCTCTTTCAGCGCCTCGTCGGTTGCGGACGGCCAGCTGGCCGATCGCGCGGCCATCTCCGGGTGGAGGTCGGGCCATGAGGCCGTCATGACCTGCTGATATGCGGCGAGAATCGCCCTCGTCTGGTCGGCGCTGTCGGTCACGCTACCCGCCGCGTTTTCCGTCTCATGAAATCCATCACAATGAAATTGTCCGGACGTCATCGTGTCAACGCCTCCCGTTCTCGCTGTTGTCGAGGCATGGCGGCCGCTCCGCGTGGTCTTTGGGCCACACAGTGTGGCGCTGACTGATCACCCACCTTGTCCTGGGGGAAGCGGGCGTGGCGAAGTAACACGGGCATGGGGGTTGCACCGGTATGTCGGGTCCGTCCATCACCGGCGCAGGAGGAATGCCATGCCACCGATCCGGACTCCACGGCTACTGATCGCGACGGGGCCTATGACCCCGCCACCGATACCTGGACGCCCAAGGCGCCCATGCCGGCTTACGACACGATCGAGATGGGGGGCTTTAGCGTCGTCGCCGTTGCCGGAATGCTCTATGCGCTCGGCGGCAGCGAGGCGCTTGGCTACGTCAAGGCGTATCAACCCTAGGAGAGCTAGCTACGAGACGCGTCGCGTCTTCCTGCGCATGAAGTCCATCAGGATGAACTGTCCCAGCGTCATCGTATTCGTGAAGTAGGCCTTGCCGCGGCAGATCGCGGAGACTTTCTTCACGAACTCCACCAGGCTGCGATCGCGCGCCAGCATGAATGTGTTGATCAAGATCCCGCTGCGCCGGCAGAGCGCGACTTCTCGATAGGTCGCCTGCAGAATGTGCGGATCGAGCCCCATCGAGTTCACGTAGATCCGGCCATCCGGTTGCGTCAGCGCCGACGGCTTCCCGTCGGTGATCATGATGATCTGGCGCATGTCCTTGCGCTGCCCCATCAGGATCCGCCTCGCGAGCTTCAATCCTTCCGTCGTGTTCGTGTGGTACGGCCCCACCTGAGCTTTCGCGAGCTGCGGCAGTGGAATCTCCTCCGCCGTGTCATGGAACAGCACGACGCGCAATGTGTCCCCGGGGAATTGCGTCCGGATCAAGTGTGTCAGTGCGAGCGCGACTTTCTTGGCGGGCGTAAAACGATCCTCGCCATACAGAATCATCGAGTGCGAGCAATCGAGCATCAGCACCGTCGCCGATGACGAGCGGTACTCCGCCTGATGCACCATCAGGTCGTCGTACTCGAGGTTGATGGGGACGCCTAACCCCTCGCGCTTGAGCGCGTGCGACAGCGTGGCGTTGACGTCGAGATTGAGCGTGTCGCCGTACTCGTAGCGCTTGCTCGCCGCCTCGGCCTCGACACCCGTGGCCAGGTGCTCGGTGTCGTGGGCGCCGAAGCTCGACTTCCCGATGCTGCCGAGCAGATGCTTCAGCGTGCGGTAGCCGAGGACGTCGATGCCCTTGTCGGTGAGATTGAACTGCACTTGCTGAGCGGCTTCCTTGGCCATCCCGCCCGGGCCGAGGACCGGCTGCTGCGCGCCGGGCATCTTGGGCGCCTGCTGCAGATTGAGATAGCCTTCCTCGATCAGCTTTTGCACGATCTGATCGAGCAGCTCGGCGAGCTGGCGCTGCAGCTCCGCATCCTGCTGGGCGTCGCCGGTCGAATCGCCGCGCAGCGCGCCGAGCATCTCGGGCGTGAGCTGCCCCGAATCCATCAGCGCCTGGAGAATGGCTTGGCGCAGCGCATCGAGGGAGCGGTCGGGGTCCTCGTCGCCGAATTCACCCCAGAAGGGATGCGAGTAGGGGCCTCCCGCGAATCCAGATTGCAGCAGGAAGTCGGCGAGCTGATCGAGCAGCGCCTGGAGGTTGAGCGTTTCGAGCAGGCCGGGGACGTAGCGGCTGTAGGTCGTGTATCGCATCGATCCTAATCTAGCACTGATCCATCATGGCATCGTAACGACGAAGGCAGCGTGGTCCCGCCGCAAGCGGATGCCGGTGAAATCGGGGATGATCGCGTCGGCACCGGTGAAATCCGCGTCCGGCTGCGTCGTGTTCAGGGCGATCACACGGGCGCCCGCAGCGCGCGCAGCGGCGATCCCCGGCGGCGCGTCTTCGAACACGACACAAGTTGCGGCATCGTGACCGAGGCGCTTCGCCCCGAGCTGATACCCTTCGGGAGCGGGCTTCCCCTGTGTCACGTCCTCGCTCGTTACGACGACTTCGGGCAGCGGCAGTCCGACCGACGTCAGTCGTAGCTCCGCGAGTGCTCGTCCACAGGATGTGACGACAGCCCAGCTGCCGGCCGGAAGCGTCGCCAGGAACGGGCCGACACCGGGCACCACACTCAGGCCATCGACGTCCGCGAGCTCCGTGGCGTCAAGCCACGCCACCTCCCGGTCCATGTCGAGATGCGGAGCCACGGCCTTGACGGTGTCGCGCGTGCGCCGGCCATGCGCGATCCGCAGGACTTTGTCGGGATCGAGTCGATGGCGGAGGGCCCAGCGGCGGCACGTGCGCTCGACGACCGCGCGAGAGTCGACGAGCACGCCGTCCAGATCGAACAGAAACGCCGAACAACGGACTTGCACAGTCCTTAATTTGGTGCCATGACCGAAGCAGCGCGACGCTACGGGCTCGGGGCGCTCGCCCACCGCAACTTCCGCCTCTTCTTCATCGGTCAAGGCATTTCGCTCGTCGGCACGTGGATGCAGAACGTCGGCGAGGGATGGCTGATCCTCACGCTGACGAACTCGCCGTTCTACGTCGGCCTCACCGCCGCGCTCAGCTCGCTGGGCGTGCTGCTGTTCAGCCTCTACGCCGGCGTGATCGCCGATTGGGCGGACAAACGGCGCGTCATCATCTTCATGCAGCTCGCGTTCATGCTCGAGGCGTTCACCGTCGCGATCCTCGTCTGGACCGGCGTCGTCGCGGTGTGGCAGGTGCTGCTGCTCGCCACGATCCTCGGCATCGCCAGCGCGTTCGACATCCCCATGCGCCAGTTGTTCATCGTCGAAATGGTCGGCAAGGACGACCTGATGAACGCGATCGCGCTCAACTCGTCGCTGTTCAACGGCGCGCGCGTCGTCGGCCCCGCGATCGCGGGATTTCTGATCGGCGCGGTCGGCATCGCGTGGTGCTATTTCCTGAACGGCCTGAGCTATATCGCCGTGATCGCGGGCTTGCTGTTGATGCGGTTGCCGCCCAATCCTCGGCCTCCCAAGACGACGTCCACGTGGACCGGCTTCCGCGAGGTGCTCACGTACCTGCGGGGCGACCGGCGCGTCCGCACGCTGATGCTCCTGACGGCCATCTTGAGCGTGTTTGGCTTCCCGTACATCGCGATGATGCCCGTGTTCGCGCGCGACGTGCTGCACCGCGGCGCCGCGGGTTATGGCGCGCTCACGGCATCGATTGGGATCGGCGCGGTGATCGGCGCACTCGGAGTCGCACTGACATCGGGCCGGATCCGCAAGCGCGGCCGGCTGATGCTGGTCGGCGGCGCCGCGTTCGGCGTGCTGCTGGTGCTGTTCGCCGCGTCCCGCGTGCTGGCGCTTTCCATGGTGCTGCTCGCGCTCGCGGGCTGCGCCATGATCGTCAACAACTCCATCGCCAACACGCTGCTCCAAACCAGCGCCCCTGATCACCTGCGGGGCCGCGTCATGGGGTTCTACTCGTTCGTGTTCGTGGGAATGGCGCCGTTCGGGGCTTTTCTGTTCGGCGTCGTGGCGGAGCACGTAGGCGTGCCGGCGACGATCGCGGCCGGCGGAGCGATCGTGACGCTTAGCGTGATGATCGCGGGCTGGACGGTGCCGTCCATCCGCGACGCTTGACCTCCGCGACGATCACCTCCGCGGCGCCTTCGAATCCCAGCCGCTCTGAGTTCAAGACCAAATCGTACACCGTGAGGTCCTGCCGGTCACGGCGGTAATGCGTCTTGACGTACTGGTCGCGGTGTTGGTCCGTCTCTTCGATCACCTTGTCAGCATTCGCCGGATCCACGCCGAGCCGCTCCACCGCCACCTTTCTGCGAAACGGCTTGGACGCGATGACGTAGACATGCAGCGC
>DASYTD010000171.1:0-23917 GCA_036002655.1 Gemmatimonadales bacterium | reverse complement strand
CATGTCAGTCGGTGAGCTCGGCCAGTTGTCGCGACGGCTCGGCGCGCGCCTGCCGCTTGCGGTACTCGAGCGCCGCACCGACGAATCCGGCAAACAGCGGGTGCGGGCGCATGGGCCGCGACTTCAGCTCGGGATGGAATTGGCACCCGATGAACCAGGGGTGGTCAGGCAGCTCGATCATCTCGACGAGCGACCCGTCGGGCGAGAGACCGGAGCAGCGCATGCCGTACTCCGCCAGCACGTCGCGATAGGCGTTCGAGACCTCGTAGCGATGGCGGTGGCGCTCGCTCACCTCCGTCGCGTTGTACGCCTGCGCCACACGCGAGCCCGGCCGCAGCCGGCAGGGATAGGCGCCCAGCCGCATCGTGCCGCCCATCTCCTGAATCCCTTCCTGGGAGCGCATCAGCGCGATCACCGGGTTCTCGCACTCGGGCGCGAACTCGCTCGAGTTGGTGTCGGGAATCTTGCAGACGTTGCGGGCGAACTCGATGATCGCGGTCTGGAGGCCGAGACAGATGCCGAAGAACGGCAGCTTGTGCTCGCGCGTCCAACGAATCGCCTCGAGCATGCCTTCCACGCCGCGCACGCCGAATCCGCCCGGCACGAGCAATCCGTCGTAGCCCGCGAGCAGCTGGCCCGCCGTTTCCTGATCGGTGAAGCGATCGGAAGCGATCCATTCGATCCGCACACCGGCTTCGTGGGCGATGCCGCCGTGCACCAGGGCCTCGTGAATGCTCTTGTAGCTGTCGGCGAGCTCCGTGTATTTGCCGACCACCGCGATGCGAACCTGCGCGGGCGGATTCAGGATCTTGTCCACCATCGCCGCCCAGCCACGCAGGTCGGGCTCCTTCGTCTCGAGCCGCAGCCGGGCACAGACTTCTTTGTCGAGTCCCTGCGCATGGAGCTTGAGGGGGATTTCGTAGATCGACTTCACGTCGGGACTCTCGACCACACAGCCGAAGTCCACGTTGCAGAACTGCGCAATCTTCCGCTTCAAGTCTTCCGACAGCGCGCGCTCTGTCCGGCACACGAGGATGTCGGGCTGAATTCCGATCTGCATCAGCTCGCGCACGGAGTGCTGCGTCGGCTTCGTCTTCAGCTCGGCGGTGGCGGCAATGAACGGGACTAGGGTCAAATGAATGAAGAGCGTGTTGTCGCGGCCGACTTCCTGGCGGAATTGGCGGATCGCCTCGAGGAACGGCAGTGACTCGATGTCACCGACCGTGCCCCCGATCTCGGTAATCACCACGTCGTGATCGGGTGCCAGCCGGCGAATGGCGCTCTTGATCTCGTCGGTGATGTGCGGAATCACCTGCACCGTGGAGCCGAGGTATTCGCCGCGCCGCTCCTTCGTGATCACGGAGAGGTAGATCCGGCCCGTCGTCACGTTGTTGACTTGCGACAACGACCGGTCGATGAACCGCTCGTAGTGGCCGAGGTCGAGGTCCGTCTCCGCCCCGTCGTCGGTCACGTACACTTCGCCGTGCTGGAACGGCGACATCGTGCCGGGATCGACGTTGATGTAGGGATCGAATTTCTGAATCGTGACGTTGAGCCCTCGCTCGGCGAGCAACCGGCCGAGGGAGGCCGCTGCGATGCCTTTGCCGAGCGAGCTCACTACACCGCCGGTGACGAAGATGTATTTCGTAGAGCTCACGAGCTCACCTCTCTGAGGTGTCGGGTGATCTCCGCTTCAGCCCACGCGAGATCGGCCGGCGTATCGATGCCTGGCGCTGCCGGTCCGTCGAACAACGTCACGCCCATCGGAATGCCGTGCAACAACGGCCGGAGCTGCTCGAGCCGTTCCCATTGCTCCTCGGGAACGGGCGGCAGCCGCACCCATGCCTCCAACGCTTCACGCGTATAGGTGTACACGCCGACGTGCTGATGGTAGACCACGTCGCCCTTGCCGTCCCGGTCGAAGGGAATGGGCGCGCGTGAGAAGTACACGGCCCTTCCCCGCGCATCCACGACCACCTTCACGCGGCTCGGATCGTTGACCAGTGCCGGATCGAGCGAGGCGGCGGCAGTGCCAAGTGGATCGCCGCCCTCGAGGCATGCCAGCGCTCCGCGCACCGCGGCAGCCGCGACGAAGGGCTCGTCGCCCTGAACGTTCAGGATAAAGTTGAAGTCGCTAAATGTTGGTTTGGCAACAACTTCGGCCACACGTTCAGTGCCAGAAGCGTGATCGGGGGAAGTCAGTACCGCCTCGAAGCCTGCGTCGCTGACCACCGCGGCGATTTCCCGCGCGTCGGTGGCGACGACCAGGCGGTCACACACGCCGAGATCGGCGATGCGGCGAGTGATGATGAGGATGAGGGGTTCGCCACCCAGAGAGAGCAGTGGCTTGCGAGGGAGCCGGCTGGAGCCCAGCCGTGCAGGAATCACGCCAAGGACGGGCACGGAGGAAGATACAAAATCCGTGCCGTCGAGTCTAGGGCGGCGCTAACCTACCGTCGTTGCCAGACATCCCGCTCGAACACCTCTTCCGAGGAGCCGTCGCCGTCCAGGTCCCAGTAGGTGGTGTGCAGCGCCCGCCACGTCATCGTCCGGCCGGAGATCGTGACGATGGCCTCGTAGCCGGAGCTATCGGCTACGTAGGCAAGTGTATCTCCATGGAGGCTTAGCTGCGCGGAGACGGTCGTGTCTAGTTGGCCCGGTAGCCGAAGAACCAGTACTGCGTTCCCGGTCCGTTGGATCGTCAGAGTCGCTGACAGACCAAACGCTGCTTTCAAATCCTGACTTACGGTAGAGTCGGACAGCAGGACCATATCCAGCCGGGAGAGGTCCCAAGTGCCTGCCATGCGCCCCAGGGAAACGCCTGAGGATGGTCCGGTGCTGTCTGAGCAGGCGGTGATCGCTACGATACCCAGTGTGGCGAGAAAAGCGCGCGAAACCATGGGAGGCTCCGTGAGAGTGTGCGCGTTAACTCTACAGATCCTCAATCAAGCTCTCGTCAAGCAATTGTGCCAGTGCCTACCAGCGTGCGCGGCGATCGCGAATATCGACGTGCACGAACGGCCCGTGGGACCGCGTCGCGTGGTATTTGCCGAGTCCGCCACGGCTCTGGGGGCCGTCAAACAGACGATACAGCACCTCCGCGTCGCGCTCGTCGCTCGTGCCGTCGCCGTTGAGATCGTCCATGCGGCCGTCGTGGTTTTCGTCGATAAAAATGTCCGCGGCCGAGCCCCACGTATGCCGGCTGTACAGCACGTTGCCGAGCGCGCGATTGTACGCGGGTGTGCGATAGCCACTCATCACATAGAACGTAGACGCCGAATAGCCGGACGCGTTGGCCAGCTCCAGCAACTGCTCGAGCCGCTGCAGCAACGCTTCGTTGAGCACGACGTACTTCGGGTACGCGCCGCCTTGCTTGCAGAGAAACTGCTTGAGACGAAAGTGGGGCGAGACCATCACGTTCTCGGTCGCCGGCGTGACCTCGATAAAGCCTGCCGGAGGCAGTGCGCGCGCCGGATAGCGGCCGATGCGATAGCCGTTGAGATACTCGCCGCGCAGCTGGGTGTACGGGATGAGCACGAACGCGTGGATCATGATCGAATCGCGCTGATCGTTCGACACGACGCGAATCGGATACAGGCCCGGCTTGTGAGGTGCGGTCCACGTCCAACGGCGGTCCATCGCTTCGAGCGCGACGGTTTCGCCGGGCAGCACGGTGAGGGTGCTGACCGAATTGCGAAACACGACGCTGCGATACGCGGGCGGCACGACCCCGAGCAGACCGAACACGGCAAGGCTCAAGAACTTCATTCCCCACACCGTACGGGATTAGACCCCGCCCGGCAAGGGACTAATTCCTTTTGGCGTCCTCGGCGGACAACGGCGTGGCGAGCGCGGTGGCCAGCGGTCGATCCACGCCGTTGATATCGGAGCGGAACTGGATCGTGCCGTCCTCATTCGCCCACGCGGTCCAATACAACAGATGAATCGGCGTGGCCCGCGGCAGATAGATCGTGCGCTCGGTGCCTTCGTCGAGGGCGCGCTCGATCTCGTCGCGCTTCCAGCGGCTCTTCTTCATGAGGTAAGCGGCCAAGTCCATCGGTTTTTCAACCCGGATGCAGCCGTGGCTAAAATCTCGCTGCGCTTTCGTGAACAGACTGCGCGATGGCGTATCGTGCAGATACACGTCGTAGCGGTTGGGGAACATGAACTTGATGCGGCCGAGGGCGTTCAGGCGCCCGGGCTCCTGATGAAACCGATATGGGAAGTCGTCGGCGGTCACCGTGGACCAGTCGATCGTGCGCGGATCCACCTCGACGGCGTTCGGCCCCGGTGTGAAAACGTGCATCCCGAAGCGTTCGAGATAGGTCGGGTCACGCTGAATCCGGGGAAGGACATCCTCGACGGCGATGCTGCTCGGCACGTGCCAATAGGGGTTGAGCACGATATAGCGCACGGTATCGCTGAATACGGGCGTCCGCTTGAAATCACGCCCTACCACCACGCGCATCGCGAGCGTCACCTCATCGTCCTCGATCACCTGGAGCTCGTAGGCCGCGATGTTCACGACAATGCGGCGGCGTCCCAAATCCTGCGGCAGCCACCGCCAGCGCTCGAGGTTGATACGCAACTGCTCGGCACGCACGGCCGCACTCACATTGAGCTCCGCGCGGGTGGCAGAATCGACCACGCCGCTCGCGTCCAGGCCGTGCCGCTCCTGAAAGCGCTGCACCGCCTGCTCCACGTTCGCATCGAACGAGTCGTCCCCGTCCTCGTCTTGCCGCAGATCTCCTTCTTTCAGCAGGCGGTCTCGCAATGCCGCGACGGACGGTCCACGATCGCCACGCTTGAGCTCAGGTCCGGCCGGCAGCGGCGGCCACCCGCCCGCAGCGGCAATAGCGCGCTCGCGAACGAGTGCCTCACGCAACCTGCGGTAGCCATCCTGGGTTGGAACCAGCCGCTGTAGTGTCCGGGCGATCTTCCGGGAATCGAGCGCATCCTGAAGGACCGTGCCGAGATCGGCCCCGCGGCGATTCGCCTCCCACCGCGGATGCAGCGTTTCGGGGTCGACCCTACCGCCCAACAGATGCGACCCGTAAAGAAGGAAGGCGTCGCTAAGGAGGAGATCGAGATCCGCGAGACGCCGCGGCGTGATCACGCGGCCACTGCCGGCGTCAGCGCGGAGGCTGTCGAGCGACGCGCGGATCGGTCCGACGTGGTAGTCCGCCGGTTTCAGCCCTTCGAGATCGGCCCGGCCCAGCGCGTCAACGAGGTCATCGGCCAGGCGGTTGGGACCGTGCTCACCACTCCACGCGGCGCGGAAGGATCGCCGGGCATAGAAGCCCAGTAGCGCCCCGCTCTCATACAGCGGCGCGTCCGCCGCCTCCATCCGCACGCGGATTTGTTCGGCGACGCTGTCGGCGGCCTCTCCCCGTTGCAGCAGCGCAACGAGGAGAAGCGCTCCCAGGATCATACGAGGGCGCTAGTGGACCTTACGACGCGGAGAAAATTCTCGAGAATGCGCTTCCCGTGCTCCGTCCCGATGGACTCGGGATGGAACTGTACGCCGTAGGTCGGATGATCACGATGCTTCATGGCCATGATCTCCGATGCATCTCCCGTGCCTTGGCGGTCGGCGCTCATAGCGGTCACGACCAGCGAGGCCGGAAGCGAGGCGGGATCCACGACGAGCGAATGGTAACGCATTGCCGTAAAGGGGCTGGGGATGCCGTCGAACAGCTCGTCGTCGCTATGCACGATCGGACAGGTTTTGCCGTGCATCAGGCGGGGGGCGCGGACGATCTTGCCGCCGAACGCCTCCCCGATCGCCTGGTGGCCGAGACAGACGCCCAGAATCGGTACCTGCCCGGCAAGCGCGCGCACGAGGGGCACCAGGATGCCGGCCTGCGCGGGCGTTTTCGGGCCCGGCGAGAGTACGGCGGCGGTGGGCTTCAAGGCCAGCACGTCGGCGACGCTCAGCGCGTCATTCCGATAGACGACCGGTTCCTCTCCCAGCTCCCCGAGGTACTGCACCAGGTTGTAGGTGAACGAGTCGTAGTTGTCGAGGACGAACAGCATGTCCACAAGCTACTGGAAAACCTTAAAGTGGCCCAGGAGCCACCACAGAAGGATGAAGATGAGAATCGTGGAAATGCATCCACCCCCCAACTTCTTGGCGCCCCACCCGGCGGCCAGTCCCCGCAGCAGTTTACTCATCTACTGACGCGCTTCTTCTCCACCACCACCGCGCGACTCTCGACGCCGAGGGTATACGCGGCGCGGAACGTTCCTTCGACGCCCACTCTGGTGCCGCGCGCCGGCGCGCCGCCGCCTTCGGTCACAACGGGGATCGTTCCGGTCCCGTCTTTGACTTCGTAAGCGCCGTATCCCAGCGCGCCGATCGAGCGATCCACCTCACCGGCGATGCGGACGGTGTGGCCGTCGTATTTGCCCGGATCGGCAAGCAACGTCTTGATGGACGTCGTCTTCTCATTGCACGCCATAAAGGCGAGCACGGCGCTGAACAGCAGCAGCCGTTTCGCTATTCTGTTCATGACTTCTCCTCGTTCGTATGAAGTACGACGCGATCGCCGCCCGCCCTTTTTGCCTGCGCCAATGCCGCGCAGCCGGCGTCCAGCAGCTCGCGACCCGTCGTTCCGTCTTTCCCAGCTGTGGCGACGCCGGCCGATAACACCGGTCCCGCGAGTCGTTCAGCGCCGTGCAACACTTCCAACTCGCGCGCGGCGTTGCGGATCTGCTCGATGCGCTCGAGCGTTGCCTGTGGCGATGATTCGGGGAGCACAATCACGAACTCCTTGTCGGAGTACCGGCATGCCATGTCGCTCTTGCGCAGGTGCTCTCGCACCACCCGCCCGACCTCGCGAAGCATCGGGAGCTTCTCGACGGCATCGAGGGCGAGCACGGTGACCGTGAGCTGTGCCTTGGCGCGCTCGGCGCGATGCAGCTCGCGGGGTAACGTCTCTTCGAGGTACCAGCGGTTGACGAGTCCCGTGGCGGCGTCGTGCGTCTCTTCGTCGGTCGTGCGCCGTGGGCTCAACGACGTGCTGGCGCGCTGCTGCTGCGCGCGCTCGCCGTCCTCATGCTCGCGCTGCACGCGCTCGGTGATGTCGTGCACAGTGCACTGCACGAACTGCTTGCTGTCGGCCACGAAGAGCGTGCTCACGAGCTCGACGTGCCGGATCTGGCCGTCCTTCGTCTCGACGGGCAGATCGTCGTAGCGAAAATGCGGTTGGCGGACCAGGTCGCGAAAATGACGCTTCGCGCTTGCCGCGTTCTTGAACGCGGGGATGCTCCACAGCGGCTGATCGAGGATTTCCGCTGGTGCGTAGTCCAGCAACTGCAGCATGGCCGGATTCACGTCCACCACGACGCCCGTTTCGGCATCGAGGACGAGGATTCCGTACGGCGCCGTCTCGAACAGGCGGCGGTAGCGAATCTCCGACGCCTTCAGCGCCCGCTCGCGCCGCTGCCGCTCGGCCGCGGGCTGGTCCAAGTGCACGGCGGTGCGGCCCTGTAGCCGAGCCGGACCCGCGTTCTCCGTCACCATGTGAGACTTGGGGGCATCAGCCATTTCGCGCCGCTCCTTTTCTTCAAGCCTACGAACCCATGTGGCCGGGATGCATCGGCCCAAGTGGTGAAATGCGGGGCTAATCCCGACGGGCGATGGTTTTAGACCCTACCCGTCAAATCCGAGCCGCAGAACGCGCACCTGGTGGCCCGCAGCGGGATCTTCGAGAGGCAGTACGGGCAGTCCTTCGTTGTCGCCGCAACCTCCGCCTTCTTAGGACCGAGGCGGGCGATAGAGCGGACCATCAAGTACACGACGAATCCGACGATCAGGAACGTCACGATCGTCGAGATGAAGAGGCCGTAGTTGAGCGTCGCGGCGCCGGCAGCCTTCGCGTCGGCCAGGGTCGCGTACGGGGCGGCAGCCTTGGCCCCTTCCTTCAGGACGACGAATAGATTTGCGAAGTCCACGTTCCCGAGGAGCATGCCGATCGGCGGCATGATAATGTCTTCGACCAACGAGTTGACGACCTTCGTGAACGCGGCGCCGATGATGACCGCGACCGCGAGATCGATGACGTTGCCGCGCATGATGAAGTCGCGGAAACCCTTGAGCATAGAGCCGGTCCTTTTGGGGGGCTAAACCACGGGACGCCCGCCGGCATCCTAGAAAAGACGGTTTGAGATACACCACAGTCCTAAGGAGGAACCTCATGCTGAAGCTCGCATCAGTATTAATCGCGGGGTTAGTCGGAATGGGCGGATGGGCGGTGGTGACAGTCAAAGACCTGCCGGAATACTTCGTCGCCGGACGGCCGTACACGATCGAGTTTCAAGTCCGGCAGCACGGCAGGACCCTCCTCAATGATCTGCGACCGCGCTTGGTCCTCAGTAGCTCGGAACGCCGGCTCGGGGGCCTCCTGGGAGGCAAAGACGAGACGACGATCCCGGCGGTCGCCCGTTCTGCCGAGGGGACCTACGCCGTCACCTTCACGGCACCGGCCTCCGAACAGGTGTTTCTCACGATCAAGAGCGGGTTCGGCAACAGCGAGTTGCGCTTGTATCCTCAACCCGTCGTTGCCGCAGGTGCATCACGGCCAGCGATGGCGGCGGCTGATCGCGGCCAGGTCCTGTTCGTCGCCAAGGGCTGTAATGTCTGCCACGGGAACTCCGATCTCACCGACCGGCCGGACAATCAGGTGCTGACGGTTGGACCGGAGTTGGGGGGCCGGCGGCTCGCTCGCCAGTACGTGCTCCAGGTATTGAAAACTCCTCTGTCGCAGAACATGCCGAATGTGGGGTTGAGCGATGCGGATGCTCTCGCTATTGCAGCGTTTCTGACGTCAGGTACGGCAGCTGGCGATGCTTCCCGATTCTAGGCCGCGCCTAAACCAAGCCTCGCGCTGCGCCGATGTCCCGTGGGTGAAGGTCTCGGGACTGACCGTGCCGGTGGACATGCGTTGGAGCCGATCGTCGCCCACGGCGGCGGCGGCTCCAATGCCTTCTGCCGCGTCGCCGCCCTCCAGCACGCCCTCGCGTGCCATGTAGTTGCCCCAGACTCCGGCGAGACAGTCGGCCTGTAGCTCGCGCCGCACCGACCCCTCGTTGGAGCTGCCGAAATTGTCGCCCAGCAGAGTTTGCACGTGGTGCCCCACCTCATGGGCGAGGACGTACGCCTGCGCAAAATCGCCCGGCGCACCGAAGCGGCGGCGCAGCTCGTCATAGAATCCGAGATCGATGTACACCTTGTGATCGCCGGGGCAATAGAACGGGCCCGTGGCAGCCTCGGCAAATCCACACGCCGACTGCACCGCATCGCGAAACAGCACGAGTTTGGCGTCCTGATAGCGCGCGCCACGCTGCGCGAAAACTTGAGACCATGTGCTTTGCGTCGTGTCGAAGACGAACGAGACAAAATCCACGAGATGCTCTTCTTCGGGTGTCGTCGCGACCGGCCCGGCAGGCGCAGCTTCGCCCGTTCCGCCGGAGACAAGACTGAAAAAGTCTCGTTTGAAAATGAGGCTCAGCACCAACAGGATGACGACGCCGCCGATGCCGAGGCGGCCGACACCGAGGCCGCCGAAGCGTTGGCCGCGGCGATCCTCGAGATTGGAACTGCGGTCTCCAATGCTCCAGCGCATGCGGTCAGTACCCCAGCCGCGGGCCGGCGGTTCTACGCGCGCGGGTGGTAACTCTTATGGACGGTACGGAGGTAATCCCGATCGACATGGGTGTAGAGCTGCGTCGTGGCCAAGTCGGCATGGCCAAGCATCTCTTGCACCGCGCGGAGGTCGGCGCCCCCTTCGAGCAAGTGCGTGGCGAACGTGTGGCGCAAGGTGTGCGGCGTGACGCGCTTCGCCAGGCCTGCGCGCCGTGCGGTCGCTTTGATGACCCCCCACGCCCCCACGCGCGACAACGGCGTGCCGCGCGCATTCAAAAACAGCAATCCGCGCGCTTTGCCGCGATCGAGCGTGGGGCGGATCTCGCGGGCGTAGAGGGCGACCGCACCCAAGGCGCGCCGCCCGACCGGGACCACGCGCTCCTTCGCGCCTTTGCCGAACACGCGCGCGACCCCGTCCTCGAACAGAATATCCTGGAGCTTGAGGGCCACCAGCTCCGACACGCGCACACCCGTCGCGTACGCAAATTCCAGGAGCGCGCGATCGCGAATGGCGAGCGGCTCGTCCGTATTCGGTGCCGCCAACAGCTTGTCCATCTCGGCGACGGACAGAACAGCGGGCAGCGTCCGCCACCGCTTGGGCGATTCGATTCGCTCGCTCGGGTCGCGCGCCGCGATTCCCTCCCCCACCAGAAACTTGAAATACGTGCGGATCGCGGAGATTTCCCGGCGGATGGTCGTGGGCGCGAGTCCCAGGTCCTTGAGGAAGTAGACGAACTCGCGCAGCTGAGCCGCCGAGAGCTGCTCGGGTGCCTTGATGCGACGCGACGCGGCGTACTCCGCCAGCCGCGTAATATCGCGGAGGTAGCTCGCGACGGTATGAGCGCTGTTCCCTGCCTCGAGCGCGAGGTAGTCGCGGAAGCGCTCGAGCTGGAATGCTCGCGCTAACTCGGGGTTGCCGGGGGGGGGGGACTTGGCGGGCGGCGGCGGCGGCGCATGATCCATAGCACAATTATTAGGACGACAACGCCCGCCACAATAGCGAGCACCGTATTCGCGCGGCGCACGGCCCGGATCACGGTTTCCAGATCCGTACCCAGCCGGCTCACCAGGTACGTGAGCGCGCCGTAGTACACGGCCGACGCGAGCGCCATGGGGATCAGCGCGCGCCAGGCGGGAACCCGCGCGATGCCGGCAAACGGCATCACCACGCCGCGCCACACCGGCAGCAGGCGCGAGAGGAAAATGCCGTAGATCCCGTGGCGCCGGTACTGCTCTTCGATGTGGGCGACGGTGTTCGGGGTGAAGATGTGGCGGCCCAGGGCGCCGCGAAACAGCGAGCGCCCATGCCGGCGTGCCAGCGCGTAGACGGCCGCGCCAGATCCCACGTTGGCGGCCCAGGTGAGCCCAAACACCAGCCACGCGTTCATGACCCCGCGCCCCGCGAGGAAGGCGCCAAGCGACACCGCGACATCCGCGGGAACCGGCGGGAAGATGTTTTCGACAGCGGCAAGCGCGGTGATCAGCCCGTAGAGAGGGCCTGGCGGGAGCTGCTCGAGAAACGCGATGAAGTCCGTCAGGAGACGGCGCTCGGCTCCGCGAGGGTCGCCACGGCCATCACGGCGATGCCTTCCCCGCGCCCAATCCATCCCATGCCCTCGTTGGTCTTGGCCTTCACAGACACGTGCGCTGAGCCGACGAGCAGAGCCTCCGCCAGCTTTTCTTCCATCGCCTCGAGATGTGGTGCCAGCTTGGGCTTTTCGACGATGATGGTGACGTCGGCGTGGATGAATTGGAATCCCGCTTCTACGACCTTCAGGAACGCTTGATTGAGCAGGGTGAGCGAGTTGGCGCCCTTCCACTGGGGATCGTCGTCGGGGAACATGCGGCCAATGTCGCCGAGACTGGCGGCGCCGAGGATCGCATCGGTGAGCGCGTGCGCCACGGCGTCGGCGTCGGAGTGGCCCGACAGGCCTTTGGCGTTGGGGATTTCGACGCCGCCCAGAATGAGCTTGCGCCCGGCCGTGAAGGGGTGCGAGTCGTAGCCGATCCCAACGCGCACTTCAACCCTTCAGAATGCGGATCGCGAGGTGCGCCGCATTTTTCGCGTTGTCGATGCCGACGGTGGCGACGGGAACACCCGGCGGCACCTGCACGGTGGCCAGCAACGCGTCCAATCCGTTCAACGGCCCGACCGCGAAGGGCACCCCGATGACGGGGAGGTCGGTAAGGGAAGCCGCGAACCCGGGAAGCGCGGCCGAGAGCCCTGCCCCGGCAATGACGACTTTGAACCCTTTCGTGCGCGCGGTCTTGATCAGCTCGGCGGTCTGATCGGGTTGGCGATGGGCGGACGACGCGTGGAACTCGTACGACACGCCGGCTTTGGAAAGGACCTCAAACGCCGGCTCGATCCGCGGTTTGTCCGATTCCGACCCTACGATGATCAGGACATCGGGCATGACGCATCCCGCATCTCGCATCCCGCATCCCGCGTCACGCCGCGTCCTCGAGGATCGTGTAGTCCTGCTTGCGCTTCTTCGCCGTGTATCCGGCATCGGTGATCAACCGTTGCATCTCGGCCAAAGTCGTGCGATGCGTGGTTCCCGCCGCGGACACAACGTTCTCTTCCATCATCAGGGAGCCGAAATCGTTGGCGCCGAAACGCAGCGCGACCTGGCCGACTTTCATGCCCATGGTGACCCAGGACGCCTGGATGTTCGGCACGTCCTCGAGCACGATGCGCGCGATCGCCTGCGTCTTGAGATACGTGACGGCGTCGGTCTTCGGCAGGTGCGACAGCTCGGAGTTCTCGGGTTGCAGCGGCCAGCAGATGAAGGCCGTAAAGCCCCGCGTGCGGCGCTGCACCTCGCGGACCCGGAAGAGATGCTCGATCCGGTCCGCGAGCGTTTCGCCGAGCCCGTACATCATCGTCACGGACGTCCGCAGGCCGAGCCGATGCGCGATTTCCATCACCTCGAGCCAGCGATCAGCGCCGGCTTTCTTGCGGGCCACGAGATCGCGGACGCTCTGCACGAGGATCTCGCCCCCGCCGCCCGGGATCGAGTCGAGTCCCGCAGCCATCAGCTCCTTGATCACCGCTTCGATGCTCATCCCGAACCGGCCGGCGAAGAAATCCACCTCCGATGGCGAGAAGCCATGAATATGAATTGGGTGATGGCGCTTGATGTAGCGCAGCAGGTCGAGATACCACTCGAACGGGATGTAAGGGTTGTGCCCACCCTGCATCAGAATCTGCACACCGCCGATCGCCTTGAGCTCGTCGATCTTGCGGCCGATCTCTTCGTAGGAGAGGAGATAGCCCTCGGGATGCTTGGGACGCCGGTAGAACGCGCAGAACTTGCAATCGGCGACGCAGACGTTCGTGTAATTGATGTTCCGGTCGATGATGTAGGTGACGACATTCTCGGGATGCAGCTTCCAGCGCACGTCGTCGGCGAGCCGTCCGAGCTCCAAGAGCGGCGCGCGCTGGTACAGCTCCAGGTAGGACCGGAATTCCCCAGTCGTGCGATCGATCATCAGGCCACCTGCACGAACTGCAAGGCGCCAGTTCGCCGGAAGAAATCGGTGAGACCGGTGACATGCTTGGGCGTCAGCGCATAGTCGAGACCGCTCAAATACTCGAGGCACGCTGGGCGTGGCACGCCAGTCGCCGCTGCAGCTTCGCGGGCGAGCTCATCGAGGTGCGCCAGGCCCCAGCTACGGGAAGCGAGTAATGCCGTGTGAGCTGAATAAACAGAAGAAGCCGCTACCCGACGGGCCGCCCAGACCGCAAAGACGAACGGCAGGCCAGTCCAGTTTTTCCACTCCTGGCCGAGATCGTAGCGATGCGCGTAGGCGCCTTGAGCCGCCAGTTTGAGCGCTGCATCGCCGATCACGAGCACCGCTTCGTGCGGCAACGCCGCGAGCGCCTCGAGGTCTTCGGCTTCGGCTCGCGCCTCCGCAAAGTTGGGGTGAATCTTCCACACATCCGTACACAACAGCTCGAGTAACGCGACGGAGGTTCTCGACGACGCGGAGACCAGGATAGTCCGACCGTCCAACTGCCCGACCGTCCGGCGACTGAACAGCGCCACGCTCCGCACCGGTCCATCACAGGAAATCGCCAGGTCCGGCAGGAGCACGAGCTGCTTGGCGTGGCGTGCGTACTCGATCGCGCTGATGACACTCACATCCAGCTCGCCCGCCACGAGCAGATCGTTGAGCTCGGCGGGCGTGCCGGTGACGAGCTCGCCACCGGCCGGCAGCGCGACGATCCCACGGTCGATCGCGCCGTAGACGGGCGCGCAGTTGATGTAGCCAATGCGACCGATTCTCATTCGGCACCATCCACGACCGTCGCCACTTCCCGTTTCCGGTGCTTTATCTGAAACAGCGCGCCTTGCGGTTCCGGCCCCTGCGACCGCACCGCTGCCGGGCCGAGCTGCGGCTCGTAGCCCTCGAACGTCCGCACCGTCTGATACAGCGAATCGCGCTCGACCGGCTCTTTCCCGGCGCCGCGGATCAGCGTCACGATCTCGTCATACGACAGCCACATCGGCGTGGGCGCGCCGGCTTCGTGATAGACGCGCTCGAAGACCACCGTCCCCTCGAGATCATCGCAGCCAAAGGTGAGCGCGACCTGCGAGATGAATGGCGTCACCATCGGCCAGTGGGTCTTCACGTGTGGGATGTTATCGAGCAGCAGCCGTCCCACCGCGATGTTCTTGAGGTCATCGAACCCCGTCGTCGCCGTTCCGGTGCGTCCCAGCGTCTCGCCCAGCTCGTTGTGGTCGGGGTGATAGGCGAGCGGGATGTACGTCAGGAAACCGCCGGTCTCATCCTGGAGGGCGCGCAGCGCCAGCAGATGATCCACGCGGTCCGCGAGCGTCTCGACGTGTCCGTACAGCATGGTGCAATTCGACGGCAACCCGAGGCCGTGGGCTTCGCGGTGCACAGCGAGCCATTCTTCGCCCGTCAGCTTGCGGTCGGCGATCGTGGCGCGCGCCGCCGGCGAAAACACTTCGGCCCCGCCGCCCGGCAGCGTGTTCACCCCCGCTGCTTTCATCGCGACGAGCACGTCGCGCACGCTCATTCCCTCGATGCGCGCCAAATGCGCCACCTCGACCGCGGTCAGCGCCTTGATCATGACCTGCGGGTGGCGCTGCTTTAGCCCGCGGAACATGTCCACGTAATACGCGAGCCGCAGCTTGGGGTGCAGGCCGCCCACGATGTGGAACTCGCGCGTCGGATTGTCGCGCGCCGCGTCGGCTTCGGCGAATACCTCCTCGAGGCTGCGCGTGTAGGCGCCGTCTTCCTTCGGCATGCGGGCAAAGGAGCAGAACACGCACGTATTGCGCAGGATGCAGACGTTGGTCGGATTGATATGCTGATTGGCCGCGAAGTAGACTCGATTCCCGTTGCGTCGCTGATTCGCCATGTCGGCGAGCCGGGCGATCGTCAGCAAATCGGCAGAAGCAAAAAGCGCGAGGCCATCCTCGCGCGTCAGTCGTTCGCCCCGTTCAACTTTTCCGACAATCTGAAAGAGCGCTGGATCTGACGGGCCGTCAGGCCGTCGGGCCGTCCGGCCTTCCGTCATGCCGCTCTCCGCACCGCCAGCGTCACGTTGTGCCCGCCGAAACCAAACGAGTTGGACAGCGCCACGTCGAAGTGGCGCTTGACCGCGTGGTTCGGCGCCGAATCGAGGTCGCAGGCGGGGTCGGGATGGAACTGATTGATCGTGGGCGGGATCACGCCGTGATGTAGCGCGAGCGCGCAGATCGCGAACTCGAACGCCCCCGCGGCGCCGAGCAGGTGCCCCGTCATCGACTTGGTGGAGCCAAAGATCAGCTTGCGCGCCTGGTCGCCGAACACGGCCTTCACGGCCGCCGTCTCCGCCGCGTCCCCGTGCGGCGTCGAGGTGCCGTGCGCGTTGATGTAACCGACTTCCTCGGGCCGGATGCCGCCACTCTGCATGGCCAGCCGCATCGCTTGCTGTGCTCCCGAGCCGTCCGGGGCCGGCGCCGTGATGTGATACGCGTCGGCGGTGGCGCCATAGCCCACGATCTCGGCGATGATCTTCGCGCCCCGCGCCTTGGCCCGATCCCACTCCTCCAGGATCACGACCGCCGCGCCGTCGCCCATGACGAACCCGTCCCGATCCTTGTCGAACGGCCGGCTCGCGGTTTTGGGATCGTCGTTGCGCTCGGACAACGCCTTCATGTTCGCGAAGCTGGCCAGGGCGAGGGGCGTGATCGCGGCTTCCGATCCTCCGGCCACCATCACGTCGGCCTTGTTCTCCCGAATCAGATCGAATGCATCGCCCAACGCGTGCCCCGACGAGGCGCACGCGGACACGGTGCAGTAATTGGGTCCCTGGAAACCATAGCGCATCGACACAATCGCCGATGCGACATTGGCCATGAACATCGGGACGAAGAAGGGCGAGACGCGGCTCGGTCCCTTCTCGATAAAAGTCCGCATGTTCTCTTCGAACGTCGCGATGCCGCCCGTACCGGTGCCGATGATGACACCGATACGTTTGGGATCGAGGGGGCTCTTCTCCAGACAGGCGTCGCGCACGGCCTGCACGGCGGCGCCCATCGCAAACTGGGAAAAGAGGTCGTAGCGGCGGGCTTCCTTCTTGTCGATGTACTGGAGGGGGTCGTACCCCTTTACCTCGCAGGCGAAATGCACCTGCAGCTGCGCGGAGTCGAACCGGGTGATCGGCCCGGCGCCCGACTGGCCGGCGACGAGGGCGGCCCAGGTACTCGCGACGTCGTTTCCAACCGGCGTCACGAGCCCCATCCCCGTGACCGCCACCCGCCGGGAGCGGGGGGGGCTCGTCACTATTTGCCTTTCCCCATCTTTTCGTGGAGATAGCTCATCGCGGCCCCCACGGTGCGCAGCTTCTCCGCCTCTTCGTCCGGGATGTCGATGTCGAATTCCTTCTCGAAGGCCATGACGAGCTCGACGGTGTCGAGGCTGTCGGCGCCGAGATCCTCCATGAAGCTCGCGTCGTTCGTGAGCTTATCGCGTTCGACACCCAGTTCCTCCACAATGATGTCTTTGACCTTCTCCTCGAGCTGCTTCATGTCCATTGCCATGGGTAACCCTCAGCGAAGGTTCACATCACCATCCCGCCATCGACGACCAGGACCTGTCCCGTAATGTAGCTGGCCAAGTCGGAGGCGAGAAAGAGGACGGCCGACGCGATGTCTGAGCCCTGTCCCAGCCGTCCCAGCGGAATGTTGTCCATCAGGTACTTCTTGGCTTCCGCGGAGATGCCCCGCGTCAGCTCGGTCTCGATATACCCTGGTGCGACAGCGTTCACCAGGACGTTGCGGGAGGCCAGCTCCTTTGCCACGGACTTCGTGAAGCCGATCATCCCCGCCTTGGAAGCCGAGTAATTCGATTGGCCTTTGTTGCCGTTGAGCCCCACGACGCTGGTGATGTTGATGACGCGACCCCAACGCCGCTTGATCATGCCCCGCGCGGCGTACTTGGTCATCAGGAACGCGCCTTTCAGATTCGTGTCCATCACCGCGTCCCAGTCGGCTTCCGTGAGCAGGAACAGCAAGTTGTCCTTGGTGAAGCCGGCGTTGTTGACGAGGATGTCGATCTGGCCGAAGTCCTTTTCCACCGTCTTGGCGAATCCCTCGACCTGGTTGCTGATGCCGACGTCGCACGCGTAGCCGCGCGTCCCCTGCCCAAAGGCGCTCGCCGCCTGCTCCGCCGCGGCGCCGTCGCGCGAGCAGAGGGCCACCTTCGCGCCCGCATCCACGAATGCCCGGCAAATGTCGTGTCCAATGCCGCGCGTCCCGCCGGTCACGAGCGCGACTTTCCCGGTCAGATCGATCTGCACGCGATTCCCGGCCTGCACGGTGGGATCGACTACCGCAGGTCTCGTCATATTCACGCTGCTTCCATGAACTTGGTCACCTCATCCGCCGTTCCCAGACTGATCACGTTCGCCTCGGGTACGATTCGCTTCAAGAGGCCCGCGAGCACGGCGCCCGGGCCGATTTCCACGTAGCGGGCTCCTTCGCCCGCGACCCGCGCCGCGTGCTGCATGCATTCTACCCAACGTACGGCGGCAGTGAGTTGATCAGAGAGGAGCCGGCGCGCCCGGCCGGCATCCTTCACCGCTTCCGCGGTGGCGTTGGCAATCACCGGGAAGGTGGGATCCTCAAAGGTCGCGCGCTCGAGGGCGAGTTGCAGATGGTTCTGCGCCGGCGCCATGAGCGGCGAATGAAAGGCGCCGCTGACCTTGAGCGCGATGACGCGTTTTGCACCGCGCTTCTTGCAGGCGTCGCCGGCACGCCTCACGGCGTCGGGATCGCCCGAAATCACCGTCTGGTCGGGCGCGTTGATGTTGGCCGCGACGGCAACGCTCGCCTGCTGTGATGCTTCTTCGCAGGCTGCCTCGACGTCCTTGGTCGGGAGGCCGAGCACGGCGGCCATGGTGCCGGGGCGCTTCTCGCCCGCTTTCTGCATCAGCTCGCCGCGACGGCGCACCAGCTTTGCCGCGTCGGGCGCGGTCAGCGCCGCGGCCGTCACGTACGCCGAGTATTCGCCCAACGAATGCCCCGCCGCGGCGGCCACGCCGCCGGCGACCTTGTCGCTCACGACGGCAAAGACCGCGGCGCTGTGCGCGAGAATCGCGGGCTGCGCGTTTTGCGTCGCGCTGAGCTCGTCTTCCGGGCCTTCGAACATGAGCCGCGACAGCTCCACGCCCAGTGCCGCGTCGATTGCGTCGAACACCGCGCGCGCCGCCGGAAAGCGTTCCGCCAGGTCTTTGCCCATGCCGACTTTTTGCGCGCCCTGCCCCGGGCAGAGCCAGATCGTGCTTACCACCGCACGACCATGCTGCCCCACGTGAAGCCGGCGCCGAACGCACAGAGCATCACGACCATGCCTGGCTTGAGCCGGCCGGTCTTCACGGCCTCGTCGAGCGCGATCGCGATGGAGGCCGCCGACGTGTTGCCGAACCGGTCGACGTTGACGTACACCTTGTCCATCGGGAGGCCGGCGTGCTTGGCGGTGGCTTCGATGATGCGGATGTTGGCCTGGTGCGGGATGAGCAAGTCGATATCTGCAGCGCGGAGACCGGCGCGTTGCAACGCATGGTCGCAGGCGTCCGCCATGGACAGGACGGCCGCCTTGAAGACTTCGCGGCCCGCCATCTTGATGTAGTAGCTGTGATCCTTGAGCAGCTCCTCGCTCGGCGGATGCGTCGCGCCGCCGCCCGGGCGGTACAACAGCTCGGCGAGCGTGCCGTCCGTCTTCAAGTAACCCGACAGAATCCCCCGCCCGTTCGTACTCCGGCGGACGATGGTCGCGCCGGCGCCGTCACCGAAGAGCACGGCCGTCGTGCGATCGCTCCAATCCATGATACTGGTGAGCTTTTCCGCGGCGATGACCAATACGTGCTCAGCCTGCTCCGCCGCGATGATTCCCTCGGCGGTGCTGAGGGCGAAAATGAAACCGGAACAGGCGGCGCCGACATCGAACGCCGCCGCGTTTTTGGCGCCGAGGATCGCCTGGAGATCGCACGCCTGCGAGGGCAGGAGCCGGTCGGGGGACGCCGTCGCATAGACGATCGCGTCGATGTCGAGCGGGGTCAGCCCGGTCTCCTGGAGAACGTGGAGCGCCGCGGCCTTGCCCATGCAGGCGTTGGTTTCTTCCTTGCTCGAGATGCGGCGCTCACGGATGCCGGTGCGCTCCTGAATCCATTGGTCCGAGGTATCGAGGATTTTCGAGAATTCGTCGTTCGTCATGACGCGCGCCGGGGCGTAGCTGCCGGTGCCCCAGAGCTCCGCAAATGGGCGCTTCATGCGGGAACCTTGCCCTCGGCGAACTCGGCGGCGATGTCGTCGGAGAGGTGGCTGCGGACGGCCTGGACGGCCACGCGAATCGCGTTCTTGATGGCCTTGGCGGGTGAGGCGCCGTGGCAAATGATCACGACCCCCTGGACGCCGAGCAACGGCGCCCCCCCGTACGTCGCGTAATCGAGCACGCTGAGGACCTTCCCCATCTCGGGTCGCTGCAGCACGTCGGGTGCCTCGCGCTTGATGAGCGACACGAACACGCGCCCGGCAGACTCGTAGAACTTGAGCACCACATTGCCCACGAAGCCATCGCACACCACCACGTCGAGCGGCTGCCCGCGCGCTTCGGCCACGGGAATATCCCGGCCTTCGACGTTGCCGATATAACGGATTCCGGAGGTCTGCTTGAGGAGCTGATGCGCCTCTTTGACCACCGCGTTTCCCTTCTCGTCTTCTTCGCCGATGTTAAGGAGGCCGACTGAAGGACTCGGCCGGCCGAGGACGTCGCGCGCGTAGACGGAGCCGAGGTGCGCGAAGCCCACCAGCTCGCGCGCATCGCAGTCCACGTTGGCGCCGCCGTCGAGCACGAGCACCGGCTGACCGGCGCTGGGAAAGAGGGCGCCGATCGCGGCGCGCTGGACGCCCGGATGGAGCCGGAGCAGCAGCGTGCTCGCGGCCATCACGGCGCCGGTGTTCCCCGCCGAGATGAACGCATCCGACTTGCCCTTTTTCTGTAATCCGAGGCCGATGGCGATGGAGGAACGGGGCTTCCCCCGCACTGCGGCCAGGGGCTTGTCCCCCATGCCCACGACTTCCGGCGCGTCGACGACCTCGATCCGCGCGCGATCCACCCCGGAAGCTGCCGTCAGCGCCGCTTCGATGTCCGCCTTCCGTCCCACGAGCTGGATCTGGAAGTCCGGCAGCTCTTTCAGTGCCTGCGCCGCACCCTCGACTTCGACCTGAGGGGCGTTGTCGCTTCCCATCGCGTCCAACGCGATGCGGATCATCAATCCTCGACGACCACCCGCTGCTCGCCGTTGTAATAGCCACACGTCGGGCAAACGCGATGGGGCTGCTTCATGTCACCGCAGCGTGGGCAGGCCTGCAGCGTCGGCGCGACCGCCTTGTAGTGTGTGCGGCGCGCGCGCTTCTTGCGCTTGGAGGTCCTGCGCTTGGGAACGGCCATTACGATCGTCCTCGGGTTATGAGCTGAGTTTGTCCTTCAACGCTTTGAGCGGCTGCCAGCGGGCTTCGGTGACGGGCGCACATCCACAGGGGCCGGCATTCAGATCCTTCCCGCATTGCGGGCACAAACCCTTGCAATCCTCGCGGCATAGAACGTACCGCGGTGCCGCGAGCATCAGTTCTTCGCGGACGGCAGGAGTCACGTCGATTTCCGTCGCCTCCGGTGCGACTGCGTAGGACTCAGCGTCGTCGAGCGCTTCCGGATCCTGGGTAAATAGCGCACCGACCTCCAGGTTCACCGGCGTCGTCACAGGGGTCAGGCAGCGCCGGCAGTCGCCCCGGACGACCGTCCGGATCGTCCCCTGCCAATAGAACCGGTCCTGGCCGATGGATTGCAACCGCCCCCCGACGACCACCGGTTCCTTCAGGCTGATCTCGGTCCCCTCCAGCATCGGGTCGTCCTGCGTCAGCTCGCCCCGGGTCTCCACGGCCCCCGTCCGGGCCAACTCTCGCAGATCGACTCGCAACATGGTGAGCGAAGCTAAACCCTTGTGGCACTTGCGTCAACGGCATCAGGCGCGCGCGCGCGCTGGAAAGAAAAACGCCACTTCCCGTGCGGCATTCTCCGGCGAATCGGACGCGTGAATCGCGTTGCGTTCCTTTGACTGCGCGTACAACCGGCGGATCGTCCCCGGTTTGGCTTGGGCCGGATCGGTAGCGCCAATGACCTCGCGCAGGTGGGTGACGGCGTTGTCCCGCTCCAACGCGAGGGCCAACGCCGGCCCGGATGTCATGAAGGCGACCAGCGGCCTGAAAAACGGGCGCTCGCGATGCACCTCATAGAACGCCTCAGCCCGAGATGCGGAGAGCATCACCATTTGGGCGTCGCGAATCAGGAATCCCTCGGCCTCGAGATGGGCGATGATCTTGCCGGTGTGCCGGGCGGCGACGGCATCGGGTTTTATGATCGCTAGAGTAAGCATGGCTATTGACTATCAGCTATCGGCTATGGGGTGATTAAGGGTTGGCGACAAGACGCCGAATAAGATCGGCGCGGGTCAGGAATCCGACAACAATTCCCTCGCGCACGACGGGAAAACGATCGACGTCCTTGTTGTTCATGAGATTCGCGACGTCGGTGAGCGCCTGGTCCTCGGTCAGACAAAGCACGGCCCGAGACATGACATCCTTCACCGGTAACCCGCGGGGGTCGCTGCTGCCCGGGTAGCCCGCCGTCAGATTCGCGGGGAGGGCGCGGAACTTTCCGCTCTTCGACCGTTGCAGATAGTCGGGAATCAAATACTTGAGCAACTCGCGGTGCGTCACCATGCCGACCAGCGACCCATTGTCGTCCACCACCGGGACCGCGCGCACGTCCTTGTCCATCATCATGCGGGCGACGTCGCCGAGACTTTGCTCCGGGCGCGCCGCCAGGACGTCGAGGGTCATGAGATCGCGCACCGCGAGGTGCGTGGGCAGCTCGTAGGTCTGGAGTGCGCCGACCTGCACAAGCTGCTCCGGCGTCTTGGCGGCCAGCATCGCCAGCACCGTCACCGGATCGGACAGCAGCCGCGCGAACGCGCCCACAACCTGGAGGTAGGTCGGCGTCTCACGCGGCGGCGCCACGATCAGGATGACGATCCGGGCGGCCCGATTCGCATCCTTCTCCCAGTGAATTGGGGTTAGGGAGACGCCCACGGCGGTCGCGAGCTTGCGGACCGCCTCGGTGCGAAAATGCGGCAAGAACGCATGCTCGCCGACGCTGACCATGTCCTCGGGCCAGGCATTGCGGATCACGGCGTTCAGACGGTTCGCTTCGGCGACGACCCCGCTCGCGACCAGCCGTTCCGCCAGGCGCTCGGTCGCCTCGCGCACGGTCTGCGCGCTCAGCGGGACCACGACGTGCTGTTGCTCGACGACTTCCTGGAGCTTCACATCCGCCCCTTGAGCAGCGGCACGACGTCAGCCGGCCGCTGCATCACGTCGATACCGGCCTTTTCCAGAGCCGCCATCTTCTCCGCCGCCGTGCCCGATGAACCCGAGATGATGGCGCCGGCGTGTCCCATGCGGCGGCCCGGCGGCGCCGTCTGGCCGGCGATGAACCCGACAACCGGCTTCGTCATGTGCTCCTTGATGAACGCCGCGGCGTCCTGCTCGTCCGTGCCTCCGATTTCCCCCATCATCGCAACCGCGTCGGTGTCGGGATCCTCCTCGAAGGCACGCAGGCAGTCGATGAAGCTCGTGCCGTTGATCGGGTCGCCGCCGATGCCGACGCACGTAGACTGGCCGAGTCCCGCGCGCGTGAGCAGATAAACCACTTCATACGTGAGCGTGCCTGAGCGGCTCACGACGCCGATGCGGCCCGGCGTGCAAATCCGACCCGGAATGATCCCGATCTTCGTCTTTCCCGGCGTAATCAGCCCCGGACAGTTGGGACCAATGAGACGCGCGCCCTTCTCGTGCACGAACGGATACACCTTCGTCATATCGAGCACGGGCACGCCCTCGGTGATCGCGACGATCAGCTTGATCCCCGCGTCGGCCGCTTCCATGATCGCGTCGGCCGCGAACATGGGCGGCACGTAGATGACGCTGGCGTTCGCGCCGGTCGATTGCACGGCGTCGTGCATCGTGTTGAAGATGGGAACCTTGTTCTCGAACTTCTGACCGCCCTTGCCCGGTGTCACGCCGGCGACCACGCGCGTGCCGTACTCGATCATCTGCTTCGCGTGGAAGGAGCCGTCGCGGCCAGTGATCCCCTGAACGATGAGCGTGGTCTGCTTGTCGGCGAAGATGCTCATGACTGCAGACCCCTCGCGGAGCCTGCCCTGAGCGAAGCGTGAGGGCTCGGCGTGGCTCCTGACGTCGCCAGCTGTACGGCGCGCTGAACCGCTTCGTCCATGTCACTCGACGCCGTGAATCCGTTCTCCGTCAGGATTTTCATCGCGATCTCTTCGTTGGTGCCGGTGAGCCGAATGACGATCGGTACTTTCAGGGGATTCTGCTTCGTCGCCGTCACGATGCCATTCGCGACGTCGTCGGTGCGCGTGATGCCGCCGAAGATGTTGAAGAGGATCGCGCGAACGTTGGGATCGGCCGTGATGATCTTGAGGGCCGCGACGACTTTGTCTGGATTCGATGAACCTCCAATGTCCAGGAAGTTGGCCTGAAGCTCCCGCTCGTTGTTCGCCTCGAGGGCAACAACGTCGCTGCCGGCAAGGCCACGCTCAACGCCTCGGGCCTCAAGCTCACCTCCGGCGACACGATGGCCGACGCGGCGCAGAAGATCGTGAAGCTCGTC
>DASYTD010000170.1:0-16780 GCA_036002655.1 Gemmatimonadales bacterium | reverse complement strand
GGCGCCGAGGCGTCAAAAGCTCACCAAAACAGAGCGCTTTCTCAACCCACCCTGGCGTTATCTGGGCAATATCCAATGCGAGTCACCGCGCGGGAGTAAAACGTTTGTGCGATAGCTCTCCCCCCGGTTGTGCCGCTTCATTCCAGCCGGTGACACACATTGGAAAGGGTTGACATGCCGTGTTTTCTCGTCGGTCTCGCGCTCATTACGCCACGGCTCGCTGTGGCGCTTCTCTGGCTCTTCACCCGCTGGTTCGAGGGAATGTTCTCGTCCCTGCTATGGCTCGTGGTGGGCTTCATCTTCCTGCCCACGACGCTGCTCTGGTATTCAGCTGTACAGCATTGGTTCGGGGGACAGTGGACGCTCTGGCCGGTGGTGGGCATCGTTGTGGCGCTCGCGATCGACCTCTCGCCGGCGCGCGGTTATCGCCGCCGCCGGGTGTAGAATGGCTCACGCCACGTTGCACGAGGCGCATCACGGCCAAGTGAAGATCGTTGAGGGCGCGGCGCCGGCACGTGCCCGCGCGACATCACTCGGCTCCCGCCAGAAGTCGCGCGCCCGCGTGGCCGTCAAACGGATCTCCCAGCGGGCGTGAGCGTCCGCGCTCACGGGAACGGCGACGTCCAACCGCCACAGCTGCCGAGACTGCGGTGGGATGGCGGCCAGCAGTCCCACGCCCACACCGATCTTGAGTCTGCTGTCGACGCCGAACGGCGCGTCGCCCGCCCACACCCTGCCGGCGTCGGCAAAGCTCGCGAGTCCCAGCGCGACGTGCCGGGTGAGCTGACCGATTAGCCGGCGCGCCTCGAGGCGGGCGACGGTCCGCACTCCGCCGGCGACGCGTGACCCGTGGTAGCCCCGCACGCCCCCCTCGCGGGCCCCGAGCCTGAGCTGGAACGGGAACCGCTCCAGCCGCCCACCGGAGTACTCGCCACTGCCGATCAGGACGTACGCGGCTGAAGGCTTGACGTACCAGGCCAGCCGGCCGCTGGCGATCATGGAATCCCAGCGATCCGTGTTCCGATCCCGGCGCGCCTCTCCCTCGACCCGTAGCGCGGCGAAGGACGTGGCCGAGCCCAGGCCGGCGTAGAAGTCGGCGGCGAGAAATACATCGTTGTCGGCAGAGCCGAACCACGGGACGCTGTGCCCGACGACGGTGCCGAACTGCACGCCCGTAGCCACGTCCTGGGCCCCTCGGAGGGCGTCGAAACCGCGGACCGTCCGGAACGCGACGGAGCGCACGCCGAGGACAGCGTTGAGCCGCATGTTGCGGACGGCAGCGAAGGGGCCGGCGAGTGCCGTGCTCGTGTCCGCAACAAATCCGGAGTCGGAGACGATTACGGCCTGCGCCGCCGGCGCCACCAGCTCATGGGTGACGAGGCCGCCGACGAAGGCGCTCCGCCCTGCGAGGCCGATACGCAGGACGCCCCCGTAGTCGGCGAAGCGGCGTCGCGCGCCCAGCGCGATGGCTTGGCCGTCGGGCCGCAGGAACGACCGGTAGTCGTGTACGTCGCGAAAGCCGACGTGCCAGCCGCTCCGCTGCAGGTCGGTGATGAAGACGTGGCCGACGGCGAAGCTCACCGTGCTGCCCAGCGGAGTGCGGTCAGCTACCAGCGCGAGTGTGTACACCCGACCAAAGGCCTGATACGCGACGAGCTGCGCGCCCACGCCGCTGCGATAGGCGAAGCCGCGCTCCCCGCGCACTGCCAGGAACACACCGCGGCCATCGACATTGCCATTCCCGATGCGCAGCGCCGCGGGACTCCCGCTCCGAAAGCGCAAGCTGAAGACGGTGGGGATTTCGTCGATGGTTTCGACCTCGATGCGCACGCCGCCCACTGCGTCGGGGACCGCGTGCACCGTCGCATCGGCGAGGAAGGGCTGGAAGCGCAGAATGCGCTCCGATTCCGCCCGTAGTCGCTCCGTACAGGGCTGTCCGACCGACAGCAGCAGGAAGCGACGGATCACATCCGCTTTGGTGGTCGTGTGGTGCAATCCCACACCGCGCGCGAGCGGCCGCAGGAAGCGAGGAACCCGAATGAACGACGGGTCACGCGTTACGATGCCGATTGCCGAGACGATCTGGCCATCACACTGAGCGAGGGCCGGACTCGGCCACAGCACGAGCGGCAGCACGACGAGCATCCAGGGCGCGTATCGCATCGTTTCTCGGGGGCAAAACGTACGGCGCGCAGTCTCTTTAGAGTAGTAAGACGTTTGTGCGATAGCTCCGCCCGCCGTGTGTTGTCAACTTCCCCCGTATCACGCCAGTCACCAGCAGTCGGAGGTCAGATATGCTGCATCGAGTACTGCTCATCGCCGCGGCTCTCGCGGGATGCGGGTCCCCGTCGAGAGCGGGGCAGGTCGACCTCCGCTCCCCCGCCGAGCTCGTCGCGGAGCGAATCAGGACTCGCATCGAGGCCGCCGGCGTCGTCATGGAGTTGCGGGCAGCCGGCGAGCCGGTTTACGCCAGTCTGGTACTCCCCAGCTTCTACGAGCGGCGGCTTTACCGCCCCGCGTGGAGTGACGAGCACGGCCCCACTCGACTGGCCGACGACTTGATAGGTGCTCTTCGCCGGGCGGATCTCGAGGGGCTGCGACCCGAGGACTACCACCTCGCCGGCATCGAGGCCGTGCTTGCGGCGGCGCGGACCGACGCCAAGCGCGGCCCGGCGCTCGCCCCCGACCGATGGGCGGAGCTCGATCTTCTCTTGACGGATGCGTTCCTGGTCTACGGGGCCCACCTGCTGGCGGGGCGCGTGAATCCGGAAACCCTGCGTCCGGAGTGGGTGTCGAACCGGCGCACCGCCGATATCGCGGCGGTGCTGGAGACAGCTCTGGCATCGGGGGACATCCCCGGCACGCTCGAGACGCTCGTACCCTCGCGGTATGGCTACCGGCGGTTGCGCGAAGCGCTGGCACACTATCGCGAGGTGGCACTGAGTGGCGGTTGGCCCGCGATCCCGGACGGGTCAACGCTGCGGTTGGGCGAGCGCAGCAGCTCGGTGGCGGCGATGCGCGAGCGGCTACGCCTCGAGGACGACCTCGGGTCGGCGGAGACACAGGATGCCGAGCTGTTCGACGAGCCGGTCGAGCAGGCCGTGAAGAAGTTCCAGCGGCGCCACGGTCTTACGGCAGATGGTGTGGTGAGCGCCGCAACACGAGCCGAGCTCAACGTGCCTGTGGAACGTCGCGTGGAGCAGTTGGAGCTGAACCTCGAGCGGTGGCGCTGGCTGCCCCAGGATCTCGGACGCCGTCACATCATCGTGAACATCGCGGCGTTCGAGCTGGAGGTGGTGGAGGACGAAGCCGTAGTGATGTCGATGCGAGTCGTCGTAGGACGTCCGTTCGATCGCACACCCGTGCTCAGCGATACGATGCGGTACCTCGTGCTCAACCCCTACTGGCACGTGCCGAGCAACATCGCGACGACGGAGCTGCTCCCGAAACTCAAGCGGGACCCGTCCTATCTGGCGCGATACAAGCTGCGGGTCTTCCCCAACTCACGTCTCGACGCACAAGAGGTCGACCCCGCGACGGTCGATTGGTCTACCATCAGCGCCGCCCACTTCCCCTTCCTGCTGCGCCAGGATCCGGGGCCGCGGAACGCCCTCGGACGCATCAAGTTCATGTTCCTCAACAAGTATCACGTCTACCTGCACGACACGCCTGCGCGCTCGCTATTCGAGGAACCGCAGCGGGACTTCAGCCACGGATGCATCCGCATCCAGCACCCGATCGAGCTCGCCGTGTATCTGCTGCGAAACGATCCGCAGTGGGATCGCGACGCACTCCTCGCGGCGCTGGACGACGCGGAGGACCACAGTGTGCCGCTGCCGGAACCGACGTCGATCCACCTGCTGTACTGGACGGCGTGGGCCGACGGGGACGGGACGATTCAATTCCGCCGGGACATCCACGACCGCGATGCACCGCTCTTCAAGGCTCTGCGCGCTCCCCCTCCGCGATCAGCTCCTCCAGTGTTATCCTAATGCCCCCGACCTTGCGGCAGGCTTCGGCCACTGCGTTCGCGAGCTGCCACGATCCCGGCCGCCACCGCGGCGACGAGGGCCGCCCGCCCGGCTGCCCTGAGCACGCGCCCCGTCCTCAGAAGTTTCTGCTTGAGCCGGCGCCGCCGAGCCTCGGATTCGGCCCGCTTCCGGACCTCGTGCAGCAGACGGTCAGCCTCGCCCGCTGCCACCATCGCCCATTGTTTGGCTCGCCTTGCGGCGCGTACCGCCGCACTTATGAAGCGGTCTGTTCGTGTTGCCATGACTCGTACCCTCCTTCGATCTTGTTTTTCCGCCAGCCCACGAACCACGTTTTCATCTCGCCCTTGCCCTCGACCTCGAGCGCACCGCGCTCCTCGAGCAGGAACGGCTCGCCCAGCAACCGTCGAGTGCTCTCCGACACCTGCACGCGACCGGCCACGCCGTGGGATTCCATCCGGCTGGCGATCGTCACGGCGTCACCCCAGACATCGTAGAGGTAGCGGCGCTTGCCGATGACGCCGGCCACCACCGCGCCGCTCGCGATGCCGATGCGCACCTGCAACGAGTGACCGCGACGCTCATTGAAGCGCTCCAGCGCCTCGACCATGTCGAGCGACAGGTGCACCGCCCGCGTCGCATGGTCGCCCGCGGCAACGGGCAACCCAGCGGCCGCCATGTACGAATTGCCGAGTGTCTTGATCTTCTTGAGGCCGCGCGCCTTCGCGAGACCATCGAAACCCGTAAAGATCTCGTCCACGAGGAGCGCCAGCTGACCCGGGCTGACGGCGGGCGTCAGCTCAGCGAACCCCACGATGTCCGCGATCACCACGGTCACGTCCGCGAAGCTGTCGGCCGTGACGTCTGGGCGCGCCTGCAGCCGGGCGGCAATGGAATCCGGCGGCACGTGCAGAGCCAGCCGCTCCGACAGCTTCCGTTCCGCCACGACTTGATCGAACAACGTCTTCAGCTCTGCGTTCTTGCGGCGGATCTCGACGTGCAACAAGCGCACCTCGAGCATGTTGTGGACGCGCGTCAATACCTCGGCGACGTCGAACGGCTTGCTGATGAAATCCTTCGCACCGGCCCGGAGCGCGCGGAGCTTGTGATCCGGCTGGGCCGTAACCACCAGGACCGGCAGGTACCCGTCCTTCTCAGTGTCCTTCAGCCCTTCCATCACCTCGAACCCATCCATGCCGGGCATCTGGAGATCGAGCACGATCAGGTCGTAGGAATTCTTCGCGTGGAGTTCATGCACCGCACGCGGATCGAGCGTGGACGTGACGGTCTCATAACCGGCGCCGCCCAGCACGCGCTCGAGCAGCAGGACGTTGGCCGGCAGATCGTCCACGATCAGGATCTTGGCCCTGAGGATCTCGGAGGCGTCAGGCATGTGCTTGCGCGGACTCCAGCGCGGCGTCCAGCGCCTCCATGAACTCTTTGACCTTGATCGGCTTGGTGAGATACGAGAAAAATCCCGCCTCGAGGCCTTTCGCGATATCGCGCGGCATCGCATTGGCACTGAGGGCGACGACGGGAATGTGTGCGGTCGCGGGATCGTCGCGCAGGATCTTCAGGGCTTCGATACCGCTGGTGCCGGGCAGATTGATGTCCATCAGGATCACGTCCGGCTGATGCGCGCGCGCCAGCTGGATACCCTGATTGCCGTCCACTGCGGACAGCAGGCGCAGCGTGGGGCGGCGCGCGATGAGCTGCTCGACCAGCTTCAAGTTCGCCGGGTTGTCCTCGACGTAGAGCAGCGTGCGGAGCGGATCGCCGGGTTGCGCCTGCGCACGGGCGAGGGCCGCGGGCTCGGCTTCTCTCGATTCGAGCTCTGGCGGCGCGGCCGCGCCCAGCTCGCACCAGAAGACGCTGCCCACCCCGACGCTGCTCTCCACGCCGAGGACGCCACCCATCAGGTCGATCAGCCGCTTGCTCATCACGAGGCCGATCCCGGTGCCCTGCTCGGCGCCGCGCTCCTGGCCCAGACGATTGAACGGCTGGAACAGCTGCGCCAGCTTCTCCGGAGGCAATCCTGCGCCGGTGTCTCTGACGTTGATGCGAATCCGGTCCACCGTGCTACCGGCGAGGTCCACCACGACCGTCCCCCCCGCCTTGTTGTATTTGATCGCGTTGGACAGGAGGTTGATGAGCACCTGCTTGAGCCGCGTGCGATCCGCGGCCACGAAGCATGGAACTTCGAATACCGGGAAGGTCATGTGGATGCCGCGGTTTTGCGCCTGCGGTTCGATCATGGCCCGACATTCGACGATGACTTCGGCCAACGACGTCGGCTCCGGCGACAGCGACAGCTTTCCGGACTCGATCTGCGCCAGGTCGAGAATCTCGTTGATCAGCTCCAGGAGATACCATCCAGCGCGCAGGATCTCGTCGATACTCCCCTTCTGCGAGGGCGTCGCCGGCGTGGCGTCGGAGTCCATCAATTGGGCGAACCCGAGGATCGCATTGAGCGGCGAGCGCAGCTCATGGCTCATGCTCGACAGGAACTCCGATTTGGCGAGGTTGGCCTTTTCGGCGGCGCCCTTGGCTTGGGTCAGGGTTTGCTCGACCTGCCGGCGCTCGGTCAGGTCGCGGGTCAACTTAGCGAACCCGCGGGCGTTCCCCGCGGGATCGCGAATGGCCGTGAAGACGACGTTCGCCCAAAAGACCGAGCCGTCCTTACGCACCCGCCATCCCTCGACCTCGAACCGTCCCTGGGCCGCCGCCGAGTCCAGGTCGCGCTGCGGCGTGCCACGGGCGATGTCCGCCGGGGGGTAGAACCGGGAGAAGTGCTGGCCCACGATCTCGTCGGCCGCATAGCCCTTGATCCGCTGCGCGCCGGTATTCCAGCTCACGACGCGGCCCTCCGAATCGAGCATGACGATGGCACAGTCGGTTACGCTCTCGACCATCAACCGGAACCCTTCCTCGGTCCATCGCAGCTTCTCTTCGACCTGTTTACGCGCGGAATTGTCGGTGCCGATCAGCAGATAGCCGATGATGCCGCCGTCCGCATCGCGCAGCGCGGTGACCGAGACGATGGCGGGGAAGCGGCTCCCGTCCTTGCGGATGTAAGTCAGCTCGTACTTGTCTTCGATCCCGCGGGAGGCTTTGAAACCGAGGGCCTCGAAGCCCGGCGCGATCGGGGTGGCGAGCTCCCGGCTCAACGCTTGGGCGCGCTCGATCACTTCCTGCGGATCGTGGATGTCGGCTGGCGTGATCTTGTTCACCACCTCGACGGCCGCGTACCCCAGCATGGTCTCGGCGCCGATGTTGAAGAGCTGAATGACGCCCTTTTCGTCGGTCGCGATGATCGAGAAGTTGGCGCTGGTGAGAATCGCGTCCTGGAGCGCCACCGTGGCGAGACTGTCGGCACCAGGGGCGAGTGGTGTGGTGGTCATGACGCCACTCCGGCCGCTTCCTTCACGGCGTCCTCTTCACGGATGTCCTGCGCGAGGTTCTTCGCGATCTGTCCCGCTTCCGGGGCCGTCGCCCCGGCGCTCATGCGCTCGTACGTGGCTTCGGTCTTGGCATCTCGGGCGTCCGCCACCCGATCGGCGCTGTCGTCACCGGGCAGCTCTACCCGCAGCTCTTGAAGCATCATCTGGAGCCCCGCCGCGATCGGGAGCGCCAGCAGCGCGCCGATCACGCCGAGCAGGATGCCGCCGGCGAGCAACGCGAGCACGATGGTGGTGGGGGACAGCCGGAGGACGCGCCCGTACACCTTCGGAATCAGGATGCGATTCTCGAGCTCCTGATAGATGAACAGGGCGACCAGCACCACGAGGCCCGTGGGGAGCCCCTTGGATAGTGCGACGAGCACCGCGGGGGCGGTGGCCAGCAGCGCTCCAATGATCGGGATCACGTCCACGACCGCCGCGAACAAGGCGAGGGAGAGCGCGTTCGGCACTCCGCAGATGACCAGGAGCAGGTACGTGAACACGCCGATCGCTACGGAGGTGATCAGCTGGCCACGCATGTAGCCGCCGACGATCGTCTCCAGGTTTTGGAGAATGCGCGCCAGCCGCATGTGGTAGTCGCGCGGCACGAGGGCATAGAGCGCGCCCTGCGTGCGCTTGCCGTCGGCGAGCAGATAGAATGTGAGGAACAAGGTGGTGACGGCCCAGCCAAGCGCCGTCAGGGCCTGGGCCGTGTAGCCCACCAGGCTGCTCTCGATGCGGGCGAATGTCTGCTCCAACCCGGCGTTCTGTAGCGCGCGGGCAAGTGGGGCTGTGAAATCGCGTTGCTGGAGCAGGGCGATCAACTGCTCGCGATGGCGCGGGGCATCGCGCACGATCTGCGTGAGCTGCTCGAGCAGCGGGGGGACGGTCAGGAAGATCAGCAGCGACGTGACCAGGAGCATTGCGACAAACAGCAGCGTGAGCGCGTAGATGCGCTTGAGACCGCGCCGCTCCAGCCACTCGACCAGCGGATTGAACGTGCCCGCGAACACGAGTGCCACTACCAGGAGGAGGGCGATCGCGCGCAGCTGAAAGAACAACCACACGCCCACGATCGTCGCCAAGATCCACGCAATCGAGCGCGGGGAGATCTCGAAGCGGACGACGGTGGCAGCTTGCGCGGAGGCCTTCATTGGAGCTCCTTGCGATGAAACGCGAACACCGGGGAGGCGCCAGACCGGCGCCCCCCCCCTCATAGCGTTACCGACCGACCCTAGTGCGCGCCCTTGCGGCCGGGGTTACCGGGGGTCCCGCCGTTCTCATCATTTGATCCGTGGCGGTGGTTCGAGTTGCCCGGATCACAGCCCTCCGGACCGTTGCCGACGCCCTGGTTGCACTTGTCCTTGTCTTTGTCGTTGCCATTGCCCCGGCTACTCTCGCAGCCGACGACCGCTGTGCCGGTGAACGTCACGTCACCAACTCCATCGGCGCCCGCCCACGCATTCCCGTTGAGGGTTCCACCGGTGAATGTGATCGCCGCACCGGCCAGGATGTTGCCTTGGAACGCCGAGGTCGTCATCGTCGCGGCCGCGTCGACCCACCACGTCACGTTGCACGTCTGTGCGCCGCCGGCCAGGACCACCGAGAAGCTGGTACCGGTGAGAGCACCAGACGGAACCTTGATGAGCCAGGTCGCGTTCGAGCCCCCTCGGAGCGTCAACACGCCCGTCTTCGCCTCTGAGCTGACGCAGTAGACACCGGGCGAGAATTCCTGGCCCGCGAGCGTACCGCTAATGACCGGACAGTTGTCGCCCGGCTGGGGCGCGAGTGCCGCGTACTGGCTCAGGAAAGCGTTGTACGCTGCCACTGCCGCTGCACCGCCGATGTCACGCGCCCCTGAAACCAGACAGCCCTCGGTCAGGGTGATCGCGCCGGGGGGGGCGGTCAGGAACGTGCCCACGTCGCCAACGATGCTCCCACCAGTGCAGCTGACCGCCGCATTGGCGAGGACTGTGAAACCGGCCGCCTCGTTCGATGAGCCGTGACGCGAGCTCGAGAAGCTTGGGGCCGAGTTGATGCTGGATGCAGAATTACTGGACGTGGGGTCGCTACACGCCGCGGACACCAGCGCCAATGCGGCGAGGACTCCCGTGGCGAATCTGGAACGATGGTGCGTGTACATGGTGCATCTCCTTGGAACAGGTCTGAGTCTGAGTAAGCGTCTTCCTGAGGAGACGCCGGGCGCGGTCTCCCGCACCCGGCGAATCCTCTCGGCGTCTAATCGGTTACTGCTTCGGCGCCGCGAGATACGGATCGGCGATCAAGAGCCGGAACTGGCCACGGCGATTCTGCGCGTCCGCAACTTCTCCGGGACCTTCAACCAACAGCTGGCCTTCGCCCTTCGTCGCGATCTCGATCCGGATCGGATCGACGCCGCGGGAGACCAGGTACGCCTTGGCGGCCTCGGCCCGACGGAGCCCGAGCGCCATGTTGTAATCGACGGTGCCAGGCTGACTCGCGAACCCCGAGATGACGATTCGCATCGCCGGATTGGCGCGGAAGACGGTGACCTTATCGTCGAGGATCGCCTTCGCCGAGTCGCTGAGATCCGACTGGTCGTTCTGGAAGTGGATCATCTGTTGCATCGTCGCGAGCGCTTCGGCGGATGACGCCGGGCCCGGGAACTTCGGCCTGTTGAGCGAGTCGCGCAGGGCCTGGTAGTTGGCCGCTGCGGCGCGGAGACGCCGCGTCTCGTAAGCACTCACGGAATCCGGCCGCTGTGCCAGCTGTGGCCCAGGCACCATGACCGTGTTGGTTACCGTGTTGACGCCCGGGTGGCGGTAGAAGCTCAGGCCCAGATGCAGGCCCTTCTGCTGGCCATTCCCGTTCGCCATCCAGCTGTTGATTCCATCAATGCGCAGCGCCACGTAGTCCGACAACCGGACCTTCGCGCCGAGCAGCGCGTGGACACCGTAACTCTCAAAGAAGTAGGTATCCGTGTGATCGACGCCGGCGCCCAGCAGGACGGACACGGAGCCGAACTTGAACGGCACGGCCGTCAGCCGGCCCGACAGAACTCCGACGTTGACATCGGCAAGTCCGAGCGAACGGCTGGCACTGCCCCCGCCGCCTTCGAACTCGGCCGACAACCGCGGAACGATGAAGACCCCGACGCGCCCGCCTGCACCCCAATTGCTGTTCATGTTGAGGCTGTTATCCCAGGACGTGTTGCTGCCGAAGGCGCCGAACTCCATCGTCCCCCGTTGCTGCGCTGTGGCGGGCACGGCCCCGATGAGCACCGCGACGCCGACCATGATTGCTGTCTTGAACATTGTGATTCTCCTTGAGAACTCTTGAGTATTCGCAAACCGACTGTAACCCTTGCCGAGGCTGGACCTGTGTCCGGCCCCGGCGCCCTGCCAGCGTTACGGCAGGGTGATGCTGTTATTGGTGCCAAGACTCACGGCGCCGTTTCGCGCCAAGGCCCTGCCGAGCATTGTGGCGTTGTCCACCAACGTGATCGACGTGAGGGCGAGGATGTTGCCCCGGAACGTCGTGCCGGTGCCAAGCGTCGCAGAGCTGCCGACCTGCCACCAGACGTTCTTCGCCTGGGCGCCACCGATGAGCGCGATATTTGCGCCTGTCCCGGTCACGAGCGTTGACCCGATCTGGAAGACGAACACCGCATCGCCGTCGCCCTGGCCATCGAGCGTCACCGTTCCCGTCACTCCCATCGACGTCGCGGCGCAGTACACGCCAGGTGCGAGCGTCCTGCCGCCTAGATCCGCAGGCGTGACTACCGTGCCGCACGGAAGGCCGGCCAGATAGTTGTACGCCGCGGTGAGGCGGCCCTGTGCAGAGCCCGCGGCCGCATCGGCGAGGTGTGTACTTCCCGTAATCGTGCACGGTGGGAAGCCCGTGGTCGTGCTGCCCGGGCTAACGCCGACATCGGCGTTGATGGTCCCCGGCGCGCCGGCACACGTCACCGTCGAGCCCGCCAGGATCCCGTAGGTATTCGCGGATCCCAGGATGTTGTTTACTACGGTTGTCACGATGACCGACGCGAAACCCGAAACGCCGCGATCGGTCGCCTTGACCGTATTGTCAAACGTTCCGGTCACCGAACCCGCGGTAAACATCCCCGCGTTGTCGATCGCTCCGCCGCCAGCCACGATGGACCAGACGGGCACGATGTCGACGACCCGGCCCTCGGCGTCTTTCCCCACCGCGATGAACTGCTGCGTGGAGTTGATCGCCAGGGTGACGTTGGGCGTAACCGTAATGCTGAAAACCGAGCCCGGTGCACTGGGCGTGTGAATGTCGCACGCCGCAAACAACACGGTGGCGAGCGTCATCACGACGGCGAACCGCGCCAGCAGGCTCGGCGGCGAAAGCGCACGCGACGTTCGATTGTTCATGGGAATTTTCATGGACTCCTCCAACAACTTTTGGATGTGAGCAAACATGCGAGCAGCGTTCTCGACGTAATTCCTCTGCGCAAGCGGGATGAGATTCTGGGAAGAGGTATAGTCCGGAAGTCTTCGAGCAGGTATCACACAACGAGGTGAAAGACGAGTCACAGCCCGACGCGGTACGGATACTCCGGGTTCGTGACACGAAAGAACTACGTGATGGACGGGCTGTCCTACGACGAACGAGGTACGGAGCATGAGGCGGGCCCGCATGCGGTCATGGGGGCCCGCCTCATGCATGTACGTCGTGATCAGGGAATCGGTGGTGCGATTCCGACCACCCATTTGACGAGCCGTCCGGCCGCGAAGGGCGTGTCGAGCTCGACCTGGTTGATCAGAGCGAGCGTCGCGGCGGCAGCCGGCGAAGACCGCTCGCGAACGAGCTGAGCGATCGTGGTGGCCCGGACGAGCGTCACGATATCCATGCGCTGCGGCTGGACGTTCAACGCCGCGGGATCGGTCAGCCGCTGAAAGCTCTGCTCCGCGCGCTCGGCCATGCTCTGATAGCTCGCCCAGCGGGCCTCGGGCGCGTAGCCGACAATGCCGTACACCGCGCCGCCGTACTCCACGAACAGCACGGTGCCGCGGAGCGTGCCGTTGTCGGTGGCCGCCGCGAACGGCGCGCTGACCGCCGGGAGTCCGCCGCTCAGACTCATGCGCGCGGACGCCCCGCTCGTGACGCCCTGTTGCGCCAGGAACGCACGGGCGGCCGCGTCAGCGCTTGGCTCGCTAGCCTGCGCCAGCTCAATCACGGCGTCCTTCGCAGGGCTCACTGCGACCACCGCCTGCGCCCCATTGTGCGTGGTCCAGCCATCGGGAAACGCGATGCGGAAACGCAAGTCGGGGTGAAAGAACTCATTGCCGGTGAAGTAGCCCTGGCGCGGATTGAGCCCGAAGATCAGGCCGTCGAGCCGCCGTTCGTAAGCATCGCGGTTGACGCTCGTCCCGGAGAAATCCTGCGGCAGCGCCGCGATCTGTCCGTTGATGGCGGCGACGCGGTTCGCCGGGCTGGGGTGCGTCTCGAGCCAGGTGGGCAAGCGGCCGCCGCCCTGTGCCGCGCTCAGCCGCTCCAGCATGCGAAACACCTCAGGCATCTGCCGCGGATCGAAGTCGGCGCGACGCATGTAGCGCAGGCCGAGCTGGTCGGCCTGGCTCTCATCGTCGCGGGAAAACTTGAGGTACAGGATCCCGAGCGCCTGGTTCGCGGCTCCCGCGTACTTCGCGACCTGGGAGCTCGCCATGCTGCCGGCCGCCAGACCGAGACCGATGAGCTGTTGCTTGCTCATCTCCGCGGCCGTGTGCCGGGCCGTGACGTGGCCAATTTCGTGGCCCACGACGGAGGCCAGCTCCGCCTCGGACGTGAGGTGCGCGAGCAGTCCCCGCGTCACGTAGACGAAGCCGCCGGGGAGGGCGAAGGCGTTCACCGCCGGGTCGTCCACCACCCGGAACGTCCAGGGAAGGTTGGGACGCTCTGAGGTGGCGGCGATCCGCGCGCCGAACTGTTGGATGTAGCTCTGCCAGACGGCATCCGGATACAGTCCGATGCTGGCAACGACGGCCACGTCGGCCTGCTGCCCCATCTGGATCTCCTGGGCTTCGCTGACCAGCATGAGCTGGTTGTTCCCGGTGGCGGGATTGACGGCGCAGCCGCTGATGGCGAGGCCGGCAACGAGCAGGAACATCGCGCGGCGGATCATTTGGCCACCAGCAACACGATGATGATGACGGCGAGCACCAAGACCAGCGTCGAAATCACGATGGTGTGGCTGCCAGCGACCGCGAGGGACGACCCTTCTGACGCGGTACTGCGTGCCAGCATCGGCTCAGCGCGCTGGAACTCAGGGGAAAGGCGCGGCCCGGGCAGGGCGCTTGGGGAGCTCACGCCTGCCGAGCTCGCCGGCGCGGTTACACGGGCGGGGTCGGGCGCCTGCTGAGCTGCGGATACGGCCTGCTGCGCCGCCGCGGTCGTGTGCGCCACGAGTACGAACAGCGCAGCAAGCAGCGCCGTGGACGATATCAACCGTGTGACCTTCATTAGAATTGCTCCTGTGCGCCAAAACTGTGAATGACTGCGGGTCACATCGAGTCTCGCCCGCCGTGAGAGTTACCGGGTTCCCTTCGCTTCGCCTCTAAGGCTTCTTTACGCGCAGTTCTATGCCGCGGCGGTTCAGCGCACGTCCCTCGACCGTGGCATTAGGCGCGATCGGGAACCCTTCCCCGTAGCCGACCGCGGTCATCTTGTATGCCGGCACTCCCTGCCGGATGAGGTAGTCCCGGACCGCCGCCGCCCGCCGCGCCGAGAGCAGGAAGTTGTAGGCGAACGTGCCGACGCTGTCGGTATGACCGGCGATCTCGAAGAAGGCCTCGGGGTGCGCCAGCATCGACTCTGCCACGCGGTCCAAAATGGGGGTGGCCGTGGGCGTGAGCACGCTCTTGTCGAAGTCGAAGTGGACCGCTTCCAGCAGCAGCGTGTCGCGCAGCACCAGGCAGCCGTACTGATCGACCGGGGCTCCCGCCGGCGCGACACCGTGCTCGCACCTCCGCGGTGGGGGCGGCGGCGGCTGCACGTAGATGCGCACCGTGTCCACGCGCGCGCGCGCGCACACCGGACACGGCGCCGCCGCGATCGCCTCCGGAGGCGCGCGCCGGCCGGCGGTGAAGTACGAGAAGCCGATCGTCGCGAGGCTGTTGTAGGCGGTCTTGGCCCCGGGCAGGTCCGCGTAATGCTCCATCCCCATCCGGCCCTCGACCCGGAGCGCGAGGTTCGGGCTCATCATCTTCCGGATACCCACGCCGAGGTGCGTCCCCCAGGTTGGGTGAGTTTTCCGGCCGTTTTCACCGGTGATCCGGGTGAACTGCGTCCCGAGAGTGAGGAAGGGGCTGAACCGTGCGTTCAGGTTCGCCGTGTAGGTGGCCGCGGCGAAGGGAGTCAGATACTTCACGCTGGAAGCCTTGGCCCCTGAGGTGCCGATGCTGAACCCCCAGTGGTTGCTGACGTTGTAGCCCACGCGCACCGCCACGGCGGGCGCGAGGCGACTCGGCTTGGCACCGTCGTACCCTCGGCTCGCGAGAAAGCCTCTGAGGGCACCATCCGTGTACAGGAGCCCGGCACCCGCGCTCCACTCCCAGCTATCATCGCGCTCCCGGCCCTCGCTCTGGGCCGCCATGGGCTGCGCGAGCGCCAGCATCGGCAGGAACGCCGCCAGCGTCCGCACACTTTTCAGGATTTGGTCACGCATGTGCTCTCCCCAATCTCTCTAGAGTCACGAGCCTCGCTACGGCAGCGTGATGGTGTTATTGGTGCCCAGACTCACGGCGCCGTTTCGCGCCAAGGCTCTGCCAAGCATCGTAGCGTTGTCGACCAGCGTGATCGTTGTGAGCGCGAGGATGTTGCCCCTGAACGTCGTGCCGGTGCCAAGCGTGGCGGAGCTGCCGACCTGCCACCAGACGTTTTTCGCCTGGGCGCCACCGATCAGCGCGATATTCGCGCCGGTGCCGGTCGTGAGCGTGGAGCCCATCTGGAACACCCACACCGCGTTGGCATTGCCCCCGCCGTCGAGCGTGACGGTTCCCGTCACGCCTAACGACGACGCGACGCAGTAAACCCCCGGGGCGAGCGTCCTGCCACCGATATCCGCGGGAGTGACGACCGTACCGCACGGCCGGGCGACCAAATAGTCGTACGCCGTGGTGAGGTCGAGCTGCGCCTGAGCCGCCGCGGCATTCGCCAGATTCGTGCTGCCCGTGATCACGCACGGTGGGAAGCCCGTGGTCGTGCTCCCCGGGCTGACACCCACGTCGGCGTTGATGGTGCCCCCGGTGACACACGTGACCGTCGAGCCGGCCAGGATCCCGTAGGTGACGGCCGTTCCCAGTATCGGGTTCGGCGCTGCGTTGGTCACGATCGCAGTGGCGAAGCCCGACACATTGCCACTCGTCGCCTTGATGGTATTGGAGTACGTCCCGGGCGTCGTGCCAGCGGTGAACAAGCCTGAGCTGCTGTTGATGGCTCCCGCGGTGGGGTTCAGACGGCTCCAGACGAGCGGCGCAGGTATCGCAACAGGCGCACCGGTCACGTCCTGGCCAGCGGCAACGTATTGGATGGTGTTCCCGACCGGTGCGCCCCCCGGGTTGGGTGTCACCGTGATGGTCAACAATTGACCGGCAGCCGGTGGGCCTTCGTTATGCTCGCACGCGACAGCAAGCAGGGCCGCGAACGAGACAATGACGGCGAGCCGCGCGAGTCGGGGGGCAGTGAGCATTCGCGACATTGGGCTCCTCCTCACATTTCGTGTCGATACCGGCGCGTTCGCGGGATGCCGGAACCTCCTCGCCCCCGCGCTTCTGGCGAGAAGCTATGATCCGGCAGACCTCGGCAGGTATCGCACAAGGAGGTGAAAAAGGCGTGACAGCCCGATGCGGTAAGAACAATCCCGACGAGTGATTCTCGAGAACTAGGAAAGGACCAAGGGAAGTACGACGCATGAAGTACGACGACTGAGGCTGGCGGCGGGCAACCGGCGAGGATCGCTCCCCGCCGGGCGGCAAGCCATATGATCTATCGGTTTTGGTGCTCTCGGTTTTGGTGCTCTCGGTTTTGGTGCTCTTGACGCGCGCGCTTGTCTGCCTTGTCTGCATCCCTAACTCGCTTGTCCGCGTCTTTCCGGTCTTGCTCGGCTGCTCGCCGCTCCTGTTTCGCTTCGGCCGCCGAGAGCCCGAGGGCCTGGAGCGTCTGCCCGACGCTCTTGCCGCTCTGCAAGCCGGACAGAATCGCCTGGGTCGTGATGTTGGGATGCCGCGCGCCGAGGTTATCCGCCAGCACGTTTGCCGCGATGAAGTTTCCGCGACTGAGCTTGGGGTTCGTCGCGCGCGCGCTGGCGAACGCATTCTGGAGCGCTACCGGCGTCGTGTTCAGTTT
>DASYTD010000169.1:0-5089 GCA_036002655.1 Gemmatimonadales bacterium | reverse complement strand
CCACGAGGCGTCGAGCCGCGCATTCTTCTGGCTGATGGGCGGGTTGCAGATCAACTACTCGAGCAAGTTGAACGTGTTCGCGCACTACCTGCTCACGTCGAGCGCGCCGAACTTCCTGATTGACGGCAACACGCACACGCTGCAGGGAGGCGTTCGCCTCAGCCTGGGCACCGCCAAGGAAGGCATTACCGAGCGGCACTAAGCAAGCGCAGGAAGTTTTCGCCGAGGATTTTCCGGACGTCGCTGTCGCTGTAGCCGCGGGAGGTGAGTCCCGCGACGAGGAGCGGCAGCGACGTTGCGTCTTTCATGGGCCGCGGCAGCACGCTGATCCCGTCGAAATCGCTCCCCAGGCCTACATGATCCACGCCCATCACCTGCACCGCGTGGTCGATGTGGTCCAATAAACGGCCGATGTCAGGGATGTCGAGGTTGCCCAAGTGCTGACCGCGAAACTTATCGATTTCGAAATCGGCCAGCCCCGGTTGGCCCGGGTAGCGCGCGCGAATCGAGTCGAACTCCGGCCGCAGGCGCCGGTTCACCTCGGCATACTGGGCGCGAAAGTGATCATCCAGAAACACGGGGAAAAAGTTGATGCCCACGACCCCGCCGTTCTGCGCGATGGCGCGGAGCTGGTCGTCGGTCAGATTGCGTGGATGGGAGGTCAGCGCGCGGCAGGACGAGTGCGAGGCAATCACCGGACGCGTCGTGGTCGCCAGGACGTCCCAAAAAGTCGAATCCGAGACGTGTGACACGTCCACGAGCATCCCCAGCTCGTTCATCCGTCGGACGACCTGCCGGCCGAAATCGCTGAGGCCGCCGGCGCGCTGCGGATCCATGGAAGACCCCGCCCAATCGTTGCCGTTGTTCCACGTGAGCGTCATGTAGCGCACGCCGCGCGCGTAGAGGGCATCGAGCTTCTCGAGGGAGTTTTCGATTGCATGCCCGCCTTCGACGCCCATCAACGCCGCCACATGCCCGCGCCGCGCCGCCGCCCGCACTTCCGTCGTCGTGGTGGCGAGCTCCACATCCTGCGCGGTGTCGGCCAAGGCCCGGACGGCGCCAATCAAGGCCAGCGCCCGCTTGTAGGCAGTGCCCGGCCCGTACGTATTGTCCACCCAAATAGAGAAGAACGCCGCCGAAACGCCGCCGGCCTTCATGCGGGGAATATCCACGTGCCCGTCGGCGAGGCGGGCCGAGATGTCCACTTTCCCATCGAGCATGCGCTGCGGCGTATCGATGTGGCCGTCGAGGATAATCGGGGGTGGCTGTTGGAGCATTACGAGGGCAAGCAGGCCTAGCGGGAGACCCACGGGGAGTCCTTGAGATAGAAGCGCAGCGGCCAGTCGGCCGCCTGGGTGATCCCGATGCGTGGACCTGTTGCGATAGCACCCCGCTTGGGAGCCCTTCCCTCGACGATGCGGAGCAGCCCGCGCTGTAACGACACTCCGTTCAAAGCGCCCGTGACCCCCAATGCCTCGCACAAGCGCGCCGGGCCGGCGCACAAGGGCTCTTTTCCACGCCGTTCCCGCATCACGTCGAGCCCGTCCAGCGGCTCGAGTGCGCGAATCAGGACGGCGGCCGGGAAATTCTGCGTCTCGGTCACCGCGTTGAGACACCAATGCATGCCGTACGTGAAGTACACGTACGCGGTCCCCGGGGGACCGTAGAGCGGCTCGGTTCGGGCGGTGCGCCGGTGGCCGTAGGCATGGCAGGCGGGATCGTGCGGACCGACGTATGCCTCGACTTCGACGATGCGGCCGGCCGTTCGCTGGCCGCGGCCGCCCACGTCGCTCACGAGGATGCGCCCCAAAAGCTCACGCGCGACCTCTGCTGTCGGGCGCGCGTAGAATCCTTTAGGCACCACCGGTCAAGCCGCGCTTCACCTTGGACCAGAACGATTCGCCGGCATCGACTTCGGCTGCCGGCGCCGCCGGAGGTGCTGGAGGCGCTGGAGGCGCGGGAGGTTCTGAACTGGGCGCCGGCTCCAACGCGGGTCGCGTATTGTGCGTCCCGCTGTCCGACGTTTCCGACTCAAAGCGACGAGGTCCCCGGCCTCGACCGCCGCGGCCACCTCGGCGCCCACGGCCGCCCCGTTCGCCACGCTCGCCACGCTCGCCATTCTCACCTCGGGCCCGATCCTTTCCACCTCGACCACCTCGACCCCCTCCACGACCTCCACGCTCAGTTCGCTCTTGCCCGGATCCCGAGGGCACCGGGGGCTTGGGGGGGGGAGGCAACACCTCGCCGCGCGGACGGAAGTTTGGGTCCACTTCCACAACGCCGATCTTGGGAATCTCCGGCACACCGGCGCCGGGAGCGGGCCGACGGCCGCCGCCGCGCGAGCCGCGACGGAAGCGCGCGCTGCGCATCGGAATGCCGGTCGGAGATGACGGCGTGCTATAAGGCGGCGGCGGTGCCGACGAGGTCGGCATCGGGATGTCGTCTTCTTCTTCCACGTCGGGCGTCGGCGTCGGGAAGACGGGCCGCGGAGCCTCCTCCTCGGTGACCGATTCCTGCTCCGTTCCAATCCGGCCCACGGCCTGCTTCAGCAGGCCGAACGCGTCGCCGAACGAGAATCCTGACTTTGCGGCGGGCGCATCGGGCTCGGTCTGAATGGACTCGCCGGACTCAGGGGACTCGGTGGGCTCGGGGCGCTCGGGGGACTCGGCCGGTGCGGACGGCTGCTCGTCACGGTCGCGTCCTCCACGCCCCCTGCCCCGCCCACCACGCCGGCTCCGGGGCCGCTCGTTCGCCTCGCTCATCGCGGCCAGCGTCGGCTGCGCCGCGGCGCCTTCGACCTGTGGGCCGAGGGCGATCTCGTACTGGCCATTGTCGAGCCGGGTCAGCGTGATGAGACCGCGGCGGGCCGCTTCGATCACGAATTTGCTGAAGCGCGAGAACCCAGCGTCTTTCTCGTCGAAGTTCGGGTCGATCTCCTGCATCACCTGCTTCAGGCGGTCGGAGCGCATGACGTCGTTGTGCGCCGTCATCTGCTTCACCGCCTCGACCACCAGCTCCCACGGATCGCGTTTCACGTATTCGACGTCGCTCGTCTTGGTGAAGCCGGCGAGCTCGTTGTAGGAGTAGTACTCGTCGCAATTCTGGATGAGGAGATCGCTCGAGGACTCGCGGATCCCCACCCCGATCACGTACTTGCCGTACTCCTTGAGCTTGAGGACGAGCGAGGAGAAGTCGGAATCGCCCGAGAGGAGAATGAACGTCCCGATCTCAGGCCGCGTGAATACGAGCTCCAGCGCGTCGATCGCCAGGCGGATGTCGGTGGCGTTCTTCTTATTGGCCCCGTGCGCCGGCGCGAAGATGAGATCGATGGAGGATTCCGAGAGGGGGACGATGTATTGCGGGTAGCGGCGCCAGTCGGCGTAGGCGCGCTGGACGGCGACCTTGCCCCGGATGATCTCCGACTGGAGCAGGCGCTTGAGCTCGGTCTGCAGATCCGAGCGGATCGCCATCGTCACGTTGTCGAAGTCGATCATCAGCGCGGCGTTGGGCGCGTGCGCGGGGGGTTCTTTGTGGGCGGGGCGTGGCAAATGATTGTGAGCTTGCTGCGGTGTCATAACGTACTCTGTTCCTGCCCTGAGGCGGGACAAACTCGTAGCACGTTCCTCTTGGAGAGGAAGTGAACGACGCTCGTCTGCTGCGTCGGGCTCTTGGTGAAGGCGTATTGCGCCGTAGTTAGATGCTGGCTGGTGCGTGGGGAGGGTCGCCGAGTCACCCCGGCGCGCCCATGCGTGCTACCTCGACCCGTTGCCGAGGCCCGCAGGCGCCGCCTGATGGTTCGACCCCTCGCCGATGGCACTGCCAGACGAATGAACGAATCAACATAAACGATTGGCACCCCAGAAGCTAGGGCAGCAGGTCGGCTGGTATCGGGTTATCCGGTCGCTCGTCGTCCCAGGTCGCGCCGGCGATCCACCAGCGCACGCCATCCCAATACAGTTGAATGCTGTTTACCCCACGGCCTTGCACCGGTCCGTTCTCGGTCGTGCGGTACTCATAGGTGCTGAAGATGTGGACGATGTTCCCGAAGCGCTTGGTGACGCGATGGATCTCACGCTCGAAGAACCCGCTATCCACGAACGAGCGGTTATAGCTCGCGACGAATTCCGCATGATCCATGACTGCCGCGACGGGCCGCCCATCCCGGACGTGCATGGCCACGAAGCGCACTCTCGGGATGTACAGCGAGCTGTCGCGGTGCCATTGCCGCGGCGTTCCCGCCGGGCCGGAGATGACGTCGTAGAACGCCCGGATGATCCCATCCAAGGTGCCGACGTCCTCGGGACGCGCCGTAGGCATCTGAGCGTTGGCTGAAGAGACGAGCAAGACGCTGACGGCGAGTGGGAGAACGTGTTTCATCGTTGGGTTATGACCTCGGAACTTCGTGATCAGTCAGTACGGGCAAGAAGGGGACCCAGGGACCAACCTCGGCGCGATACTGCTTTGCCAGTACGCGCGCGACCTGCGCGATGTGTCCGAGATCGTGGACGACCCACGCCGCCAACAGCTGCCGCAGCGTAACCGGACCGAGAGTCGGGTGCTCACCCGGCAGGTCGAGCTGAGCCTCGGTGAGTCGCCACGATCGCAGCACACGAAGATTCTCAGCGCGCAGACGCGCGAACTCATCCAGCAACGATTCCAGCGTCCGCTTGGCATTCCGTGCCCGATGACGGAACCGCTCGTACGGCTCGAAGCGGCGGTTCTCTCCCTGCGCGAGAATGATGCGTGCCCGCGGCATCCAGTCCGTTTCTTCGCCGTCGATCAGGTGGCCGATGTTGTCGAACGGGCTGAAGGTGTCCGGACCTTCGGTGCCTCGAGCCCAGGGCGTGCTGGCGTCCTGAAGAAGCGCGCGCAGCGTCCCGGGTGTGCGCTCCAGCATCTCGAGCGACAACGAGAGATCGAAGTTCATCGACCCTCCCGCTGGGTTTCGTCCCAATGGAACCGATGCATGATGCGGTGAATCACCGGTGCCAACAATAATGCCGCCACGACGAGAAACACGCCGCCGGCATAGAGCGCGAAGACGCCCGCGAAGATCTTGCCGCCGTTGCTTCCCGGTGCATCTACCGGG
>DASYTD010000168.1:0-7483 GCA_036002655.1 Gemmatimonadales bacterium | reverse complement strand
GGGCGACATCGGCACGATCAAGAACGAGGGCAAGATCACGATCCCGGCGTACACCTGGAAAGTCGCGCTCATGCTGCCGCGCGACAGCGGCCTGGCGAGTGTGCATTCCTATCGCGACGTGGAAGTAGTGGCCGTGATCATGCCGAACCAGCCCGGCATTCGGTTCGTCAATTGGGAGACGTACAGGACAACGGTCGACGCGGTGGAAGCGGTGAGCGGCTACGACCTGCTCGCGTTGCTCCCCGATCCGATTGAAATCGCGGTGGAGAGCAATACCAAGCCACCCGAAGCAAGGAGCGACGGTCCCTACCAGTCGTTACCGCATCTCGCGCTAACCATGAGCGGTGCCGGATCGAGCGACCCCGATGGCGACGCGCTGACGTACGCCTGGAGCTTTGGCGATGGGAGTACCGGCACGGGGCAAGTGGTGAGCCACGCCTACGACCATGCGGGTAGGTTTGACGTGCGTCTGATCGTCACCGACATTCGCGGTCTGGCTGACACGACGCTCACGCCTGCGGTCATTCTCACGCCCGTGCAGGCGATCAGCGACGCCGCAGCGCTGGTGGATCAGCAGAGTGCCGACGGCAAGTGGCTCACAAACAAGCTTGAGATCGCCATCAAGCTGCTGGGCCAGGCGACCACTATAGCGGCCGTGAACCAGCTCGACCAAGTGTTACAGCGTCTCGAGCGGAGCCGGCCGGACGTCTCCGATTTGAAGGAGGCAGTCCGACGCATCATTCAATCGCTGACGTCTTAGAGGAGATCGTTATGCGTAGCGCATGCAGTGTGGCGGCCGCGTTGCTACTCCCCGTGATGAGTGTCGCGCAAACGCCGCCTCCGGCCCCGCCCCCGCCCCCGCCCCCGACGCCGCTGCGCATCGCCGCGAGCAGTCAGGCGTCCGTCGAAGTGCACCTCAACGCGCGTCGCATCGGCAACTCCTGGTACGAGGAGGATGCGAGTCTTTCGGGGCCGTCTCGAATCGCCATTTCCTACGGGCAGCCGCATGCGCGCGGGCGCAAGGTCGAGGGCGGGTTGATCCCGCTCGACACCGTGTGGCGTTTCGGCGCGAACATGGCCACCACGCTCCACACCGATCTCGACATGACACTGGGCGACGTGAAGCTGGGACGCGGCGATTACTCGCTCTTCATCCTCTACGCGCGCCCGGGTTACTCGCTGATCGTGAATCGTGGAACGGGGCAGTGGGGTACCGATCGAGACGCAGCCAAGGACATCGGCCGCGTGGCGCTGACGAGCCGCACCATGGCGGAGCCGGAGCCCTCGCTGTCGATTTATCTCGTGCCGGATTCGCCGCAGCCGGGAACCGGCTACGCCGAGCTGCAGGGCACGCTGCGCATCAAATGGGGCACGACAGAGCTCACGACCAGCTGGCGAGTGGATCAGTGACCGACGAGCGGTATCCCATCGGGAAGTTCACGCCGGTTCAGGAGCTCGGCGCGGCGGAGCGCAAAGCCGCGATCGAGCAGATCGCCGCCGCCCCCGCGAATTTTCGGCGCGCGGTGAGCGGTCTCGACGATCGCCAGCTCGATACGCCCTACCGGTCGGGCGGATGGACCGTGCGCCAGGTCGCCCATCATCTGCCCGACAGCCACATGAACGCCTATATGCGGTTCAAGTGGGGCCTCACCGAGGATATTCCGGCCATCAAGACGTATGAGGAGAAGGATTGGGCGAAGACCCCGGAGATGCGGGCGCCGATCGCCATGTCCCTCGATCTGCTGGCCGCGCTGCATGAGCGCTGGGTGACGCTGCTGCGCGCGATGCGTCCGGCCGATTTCGCGCGTACCATCAAGCATCCGGAGTGGGGTACGCCATCGCTGGACACCTTGCTGGCGCTGTATGCGTGGCACGGGCGGCACCACACCGCCCACGTCACGACGCTGCGGCAGCGGATGGGATGGGGTGACTAATGGTCGACTTCGCCGACGACGATCTCGACGAAGAGTTTCCGACTGGTGACGGCACCGCCGACACCGAGGGGATTGTCACGTGCCCCTACTGCGGCGAGCCGAATGAGATCGGCATCGACGCCGGCGGGGGTTCGTACCAGGACTACGTCGAGGATTGCCAGGTGTGCTGCCGGCCCTGGCGCGTTACGGTGGCGTACGACGAGGAGGGAAACGCGGAAATCTCCGCTTCACCGCTCGACGAGTAACCCGCGGCAATCGCCAGGATTAGGCCAGAATTACCCATCACGATCGACTGCTTCTGTAGCATCGCCAGGATATTTTCCCTCTCGTGGGGAAATCTGTCCTGTTAGTAGACGACGACGCCGATGTGCGGGCTCTGCTTGGTGACTTTCTCACCGAGCACGGGTTTGTCGTGCACGCTGCTCGCGATGGGCGCCATGCATTACAGCTCCTCTCGCATATGGACCCGCCCGACCTCATTCTGCTCGACTACTTGATGCCGGTGATGAGCGGCAGCCAGTTCCTCGCGCGCCGGCGATGGAATGCGAGACTGCGCGGTATTCCCGTCGTGATTCTCTCGGCGTGGAACAGGCAGTGGGCGGGTGCGCGACTGGACGCGGTGGAGGTGCTCTCCAAACCCGTCGACCTCGACCGCTTACTGAGTCTGGTGAAGCGCGCCTGCGACCGTGTGCCGAGCATCCGGATCCCGGCGCGGCGCGCCGACGGCGTCTCGACGGGGGCGTTTCGCAGTGGACGTGAAAGGGCGGTGGCACGCGGGTCGTAAACCGCGCATGCCGCGACTGGCCGTCCTGCTGCTTGCCCTTCCCGCTGGTCTTTGGTAAACGCCCATTCATTATGTGATGTCTGTCTCATTCGTTGGGATTATACCTGACGATGAATAGCCCCGTCATGGAGCAATCATTAGTCTGCAGAGTTTGGAGGAAAGAGAGAACCATGACGCGGACCATATTGCTGATAGACGACGACGCGGACGTCCGCATGACGCTGCGCGACTTCCTGACCGGGGAGGGGTTTGTCGTCCACACCGCCCGGGATGGGCAGCATGCGCTGCAAATCCTCGACAGGATTGACCTCCCCGACGTGATCCTGCTCGACTACAAGATGCCCGTCATGGACGGGAAGCAGTTCCTCTCGTTGATGCGTCGCATCCCGAGGCTACAACAGCTTCCCGTCGTCATCCTGTCGGCGGCGACGCGCGAGTGGTCGGGCGCTCACCTCGAAGTGGTCGAAGTCCTGTCGAAGCCGGTCGACTTGGAGTTGTTGCTCGGCACCGTTAGCCGCCTCTGCGCCGAGACGCTATAAGGCTGCCTGGTAGCGGCGCGTCACTTCCTCCCAGTTGACCACGTTCCACCACGCCGTCACATAGTCGGGCCGGCGGTTCTGGTACTTGAGGTAGTAGGCGTGCTCCCACACGTCGACGCCGAGGATCGGGATCTTGTTGTCCATCAGCGGGCTGTCCTGATTGGGCCGGCCGGCGATCTCGAGCTTCCCGTTTGCGATCGCGAGCCACGCCCAGCCGCTGCCGAATTGTGACGTCGCGGCGGTGCTGAACAGCTCCTTGAACTTCGCGAAGTCACCGAACGTCCGCTTGATGGCATCGGCCAATGCCCCCTGCGGCTCACCGCCGCCGCCCTTGACGGCCGGCGCCATGATCGTCCAGAACAGCGAATGATTGTGATGGCCCCCGGCGTTGTTGCGCACGGTGGTGCGAATGTCGTCGGGAATCGTGGTGATGCCGCGCAGCAGCTCCTCCAGGCTCTTCTCAAAGAGCTCGGGATGCTTGTTCAGCGCGTTGTTGAGGTTCGTGATGTACGCCTGATGATGTTTGCCATGATGGATCTGCATCGTCTGCGCGTCGATGTGGGGCTCGAGCGCCGCGAAGTCATAGGGCAGCGCCGGCAGCGTGTGTCGCGCTTCGCCGCTCGTCTTGGGCGCGCTCCGTTCTTTCACTTGGGCCATCGCATCCATTCCTTCAGAAGTTGTGCCTCTCAAACCCCGCATTGCGCGACACGGTTCCCCCCATATCTTGCTCCGCAGAACGTGCCGTCCTCTCCCACATCCGGAGGCGCTTGTGGCGGAGCTTGTCCTGCGCTGGCTGCATTTCCTCGCCGGCATTACGTGGATCGGCCTGCTGTATTACTTCAACTTCGTGCAAGGTCCATTCATGGCCGAAGCGGATCCGGCCACCAAAAGCGCCGCCACGCAGAAGCTCATTCCCAGGGCGCTCGCCTGGTTCCGCTGGTCGGCGGTGCTGACCTTTCTGACCGGCGCCGCGATCATCGGGAAACGCATCGGCGAGTCGCCCGATGGCTCGGCGGCGTGGTCGTCGGCCTGGGCGATTACGATCCTGACGGGCGCGCTGTTCGGCACCGTCATGCTGATCAACGTGTGGGGAGTCATCTGGCGCAATCAGAAGATCGTGATCGCATCAGCCGTCGCGGCTGCTTCCGGCGGCCAAGCGAACGCGGCCGCGCCCGCCGCGGCGCGCCGGGCGTTCCTCGCATCGCGAACGAACGTCGTATTTTCGGTTCCGATGCTCTTTTTCATGGGCGCCGCCACCCACATGACGCTGCCCGCGGGTGGCAATCATGCGGCGTACTGGACGAGCATGATTGTGCTTGTGGCCCTGCTCGAGATCAACGCGCTGACGGCGAAAACGGGACTGACAACGAAGCCGATCGAAAAAGTTCCGGGCGTGATCGTCACGGGATTCGTGGTCTGGGCCGTCGTGTACGCGCTCGGCCGGTGGTTACTATCGGCCTGACGGCCTAACCCGTGGCGTCGGTCACGCTCCGCCGGCTGAGCAAGGTCTTCGACGGCGGCATTCAGGCGTTGCACCATCTGGATCTCGACGTGCGGGACGGGGAATTGCTCGTCCTGCTTGGCCCGTCCGGATCCGGGAAGACGACGGTCCTCCGCTGCATCGCGGGGCTGGAGGAGCCGACGGCCGGCGACGTCGTGATCGGCGAGCGCGTCGTAACGCACACGGCTCCCGCCGAGCGTGACGTCGCGATGGTGTTTCAGAATCCAGCGCTCTATCCCCACCTCAGTGTTCGCGACAACATCGCCTTTCCACTCGAGATGCGCGGGGTTGCCAGTGTGCAGGTGACCCGCCGCGTGCTCGATGCGGCGGCGAAACTCGGGTTGCAACAGGCGCTCGATCGGCTGCCGGCGGAGCTCTCGGAGGGTGAACGGCAGCGCGCAGCGCTCGGTCGCGCCATTGTCCGCGGGCCGCAGGCGTTTCTGCTGGACGAACCGCTGTCACGGCTCGATGCCAAGCTGCGGATCGAGCTGCGCGGCGAGCTACTGGCGCTGCAGCGGGCACTCGCCGCCACGATGATCTATGTGACGCATGATCAGACGGAAGCGATGACGATGGGCCAGCGCATCGCGGTGCTTCACGAGGGACGACTCCGGCAAATCGGCACGCCCGAGGAGGTATACCAGCGTCCGGCCGACGTGCACGTCGCGCGCTTCGTCGGTACGCCGGGGATGAACGTCCTGCACGGGCGGGGGCGAGGGACGGGGGAAGGGGGAAGGGTAATCGAAGCCGGCAGTCTCACGATACCGGTCGAGTTGTCCACCTACGAGGGAGAGCTGCAGCTGGGGATCCGGCCCGAGTACGTCGGGTTGTGCGCGGTGGATAAGGGCGTCGGGAATGCGGACGTGCTGGTCGTGGAGCCGCTCGGCAGCGAGACCCTGGTGCACTTGAATGCCGCAGGGCAGGCGCTGGTGGCGCGCCTGGCCGGCTTCGCCGAGGTGCGTGTCGGGACGCGCGTGGGAGTCAAGGTGGATCGCCGCCGACTGTACTTGTTCGACGCGGCAGGCGCGCCACTCGCGTGAGCGCCCGCTCCTGGGCAGCCGGAGCGGCGACGGCCGCGGCAGTCGCGGCTGCGATGGTGCTCATTGTCGTGCATGCGGCGCAACGGCACTATGAGCGGGCGTTCGCCTTTCGCATCGCCCGGACGACCGCGGCATACATCGCCGCCGTCACGCCGCCGCCCCCGCCTCCGCCGCCCTCCAGGCCAACTCGCGGGCGAAGGCCTGCTCCGCCGCCGCCGCCCCCGCCGCCCCCGCCGCCCTCGCGGGCATCATCCGCGGCCCGCAGCTACGACTTGCCGTCACTGCTCACCCAAGCGCGAGCATTCCGCACGCTGCCGGGCTGGTCGTCGGACGTCGAGATCTACTTCGGTACCGCGCCCCTTGTGGACGCGACGGGGGTGCCGCTCGCTCCCGATGACTTGCAGCGGCTCAGCAAGGGGGATGGGCGCTGGAGAACGCGCGACGGCGCCGCGCTCGTTCCTTTCAGGGACCGCGACGGTCGCGACGTGGTCGGTGCGGTAGCGGTGCGGCCGCGGCCCATACCGCACCGTCCGCTGCCCGGCGGAATCGGGTTCGCGTTCCCGGCGGCGATCGTGGCGGTGGGCGCGGCGGCCGCGATCGCCTTTCGAGAGCGATCGCTGCGGCGCGGCGGGTATGTCGGCGCCGCCCTGCTGCTCGCGCTCGCGAGCTACGTGGATGTGCTGACCGCGGCGCGTACGAGTACGGACCGCTGGCTGGTAGATACGCGTCGCCTGCTCCAGGAGGCGGCGACACGGTTGCCTTCGCCTCGCACCCGAGTGGCGGTCAGCGACCTCGCGGCGCTCGTGCACGATGGAGAGGTGGTCCCCGGCGAGCCGGGCGAGTCTGCGCCGCGGCGCGTGCGCATCGGCGGCTCTCGCCGAGCCGTGGTCGCCGTACTGATCGGTTCGGGGCGTTGGGTCGAGCTGCGCTCGACACCAGCGGAGATCGAAGCGCCACGCTGGCTTCTCTTGCTGCTGCCGTGCGCGTTGATTGGGCCGTTCGCGATCCTGATCCTGCGGTGGGCCGAGCGCACACCCGCGCGACCGCGCCGCGAGACAGCCATTGCGTGGGGATTCCTGGCGCCGGCGGCACTGCACCTCCTGATCTTCACGATCGGTCCGACGCTGTACGCGATCTACCTGGCAAGCCTCGCGAACGTTGGGGCTCTGCTGCGCGACCCGCTTACTTGGACCTCGTTCCGCAATACGGCGCTGTATGCGTTGTACGTGCCGGTGTCCATCGCCTTGGCGCTCGCTGCGGCGCTTGCGGTCCACCGCTATCGGGACCGCTGGGGTGGGCGCCTGCTCAGCGCAGTCTTCCTGCTACCGTACGTCTCCTCCGTGGTGGCAATTGCGCTGCTCTGGCAGGTGATCTATCGCTCCGGCTCTCTGGGGCTGGGCAGACCCGATTGGCTGAGCAACGCCGCCACAGCGCTACCCGCGCTGATGCTCGTGTCCGTTTGGGCGCACGTCGGCGGACAGATGCTGGTCTTCCTCGCAGGCCTGCAGCGCATCCCACAAGCGTACCTCGATGCGGCGCGCGTGGACGGAGCCGGTGCGTGGCGCCGTTTCTGGCGTGTCACTCTGCCGTTGCTTCGGCCGATTACCGGGTTCGTGGTGGTGACGGGGCTGCTCAGCGCCTTCCAAGTTTTCACGCTCGTGTTTGTGCTGACGCAGGGCGGGCCG
>DASYTD010000167.1:0-16090 GCA_036002655.1 Gemmatimonadales bacterium | reverse complement strand
TAACGAGAAGGGAAGAGCTCTGGTGTATCGCAACGCGCAGCCCTCACCCCCTGGCCACTGGGTTGAATTCAAGCTCATCGGCACGCGCAGCAATCGCAGCGCGATCGGCGCGGATGTGACGGTCGAGTTCGGTCAGGTCCGGCAGCGTCAGGTTGTGGATGGAGGAATGGGGTTTTGCAGTCAGAACGACCGGCGCCTGCACTTTGGCCTCGGCAACGAGCGGCTTGGTCGCGTGACGATCCGGTGGCCGTCGGGTGCCGAGCAGGTGTTGAACGGGCTGACCGTGGATCAGCTGCACGTGATCACGGAGCCGCAGTGACCACCGCTCCGGCGCAGGCGCCCGCCCGCGGCTTCGTAGCGGCGGCAATCGATCCCAAATATCTGATCGTCTTTCTCATCACGCTCGTACTGGTGGTGGGGGAGGCGCGCTACTCGATTCTTGGAGGCTACGAGCGCCTGGCGACGACGCTGGGCGTCTGCATTGCGACCGAGCTCGTGTTGTCGTGGTGGCTGCGGGGCCGAGTCGCCAATGTCGCCAGTGCGTACATCACGGGGATCAGCTTGGCGCTGTTGATCAAGCCGCAGGCGAACATTCTCTGGCCGTTTGCGCTCGGCGCCTTTCTCGCGATCGTCTCGAAGTACGTGCTCACCTATCGCGGCCGCCATCTGTGGAATCCGAGCAACTTCGCGATTGCGCTGCTCGTGCTGGTGGCGGCGGACAGCGTCGCGATTCTCAGTCACCAGTGGGGCAACGATCTGCGCATCAACCTGGTGATCTGGGCGTTCGGACTGGCGGTCGCGTGGCGGGCGCGGGTGCTGCACGTGACGCTCACATATGTCGCCTGCTTCATCCTCCTAGCAGTGTTGCGCAACTTCATCGTGGGCGGGCCGCTGCTGGCGGAGTTGGCGCCGATCACGGGGCCGATGTATCAGCTATTCGTCTTTTTCATGGTGACCGACCCGCGAACCACCGTGAGCACGCGGCGTTGCAGGATGGTGGTGGTTGCGATCGTCGCGGTGGTCGAGACGCTGATTCGGTTGGCTGGGGATTTCCAGCTCGCCCTGCTGCGGCCCCTGTATGTGTCGCCGCCGCTGTTGGCGCTGGCGATTGTGGGACCGATTGCGATGCTGTGGGATCTGCGGAGGGCGGTCGGGCGGCCTGACGGCCTGACGGCCTGACGGGCCTGACGGGACCTGTACTCCCGTGGCAGGTGTTGATCGAGAGGTACGCGTGCAGCTCCTCCACCGGGGGACCGTGCTGCGCGATCCGTTACGTGGCGCGACGAGGGTCTTTCGGGCCGGCGCGGAGCCGCTCCCACAGCCCTCGCGGGGAAACGATCGCGACTGCGGGATCGGAGACAGTCAAGAGTCCTCGGTCGCCCGTCACAAGCACGTCGGCACCTCCCGCGGCTGCCTCAGCCAACACCCGCGCGTCGGCGGCGTCCAGGGACGCGTGAGAAGTGTCCGAGCTGGCGGGGATGATGGTCGCTTGCATCCGGAGGAATGCATCGAGATCGCGAATCGTGTCCTTCGGCAAGCCGATCTTGCGCGCGAGCACCTGCCGCAGCTCCAGCAACACGGTCTCGCCGAGCATCAGGTCATGCTCGGCGAGGATGACCGCCAGGAGATCAGCGCACAGGCCGCGAGTCGCTACCGCGCTGACGACGACATTCGTGTCGAGGAAGACCTTCAAGAGACGTCGCGGAAGACATCCTCGTCCGTCAGGTACCCTCGGGCTTCGGCGAACGGTAGGATCCGGCGGCGGAGGTCGTCGAATTGCATCAGCGCCAGCTGCCGGCGCAGAGCGTCACGAGCGAGCTCGCTGCGGCTCCTGCCGGTGCGCCGGGCGAGGCGGACAAGCTGGCGTTGCAACTCGGGATCCAGCCGGATCGTTAGGGTGGCGGTCTTCATGTCATACAATGTAATACGTCCCGCGCCGCCCAACAAGCGCTTGAAGCTGACAGCGCACGTAGGCGTATTTGATCTTTCACCAGCGCGCCGCAGCTTAAGCGCGGTCCGTTAGGCGGCCCCGTCCCTCGGTTGTGCTTTCTTACAGCGATCTTTACTCACTCTTTGATAGCGATCCGGCTGGCATAGTCGAGTTTTTGGCGTGGTTGGCGGATAGGAACGGGCTGCAGGAACCAGTCCACGTCGCCGACGTTGGTGCGGGTCCAGGACGCCTTCTGACTCCGTTGGCTCGGCTCGGATGGTCAGTGACTGCCTACGAGCCGAACGCCGAGTTCTTCAAGACGGCCGCACGGGTCGCAGCTGAATCAAACGGACGGATCGCGGTGAAGAAGGGCGGGTTCGAGGACATCAGTGAGGTCTCGAGCTTCGACTTGGTCATCAGCGTCAATGGCCCCTTCGCATATCTGCTGACGCCGGCGGCACGGTCGAACGGATTGCGGGCGGCGGTGAGAGCTCTGCGACCGAGCGGGTTGATCGTGATTGATGTCCCTAACTTTGACTGGATTGTTGCTCATTACCGAGTCCCGCTCCGCCAAGAACGACCGTTCGGCGGAGGGACGGTCGAGTTACGGCGAGAGCATGTTATAGATCGGGAGAAGCACGTTTTCACAACCATCGACCACTATGAAGTCAGGGGGTCGGCTCCCGATGCCAGGGTGGTCTCGCAGACCCACGCGTACGCGATGGTATCACCGGAGACTCTGGTGTCTGAATTGGAGGCCTCCGGCTTGGCAGCTATTCGAGATTTTGGCTCCTTTGAGTCGCGCACGCCTCGAACCACGTACGGTGCCCGGCTGCTACTTGTCGCGTCAAAACGGGCGGCGTAACAAGCGCCTGAAGCTGACGGCGCGCGTAGATTAAGGAATGAGTCTTTCTTCAGCGCGCCGCAGCTTAAGCGCGGTCCGTTAGGCAGCCCATGTAATGATTCGCTTCGCGCTAGCGGTTGCTGGCATCCTGGTATTGGCCGCGTGCGGTACGCCTCGCCGGCCGCAGCTCGCGATGACGTTCCCGGATGCCACGTCACTAGCAAGCAAGTGCTGGGAGGTGCGCGGCCTTGGATGGCGAGATTCGTTTCTTCCACCCGGGCTCCATGTCAGGTTTGACACCGCCAGGGCAGGGGAGCGCGTGTCGCACTGGCGGCTGCTTCACATTGAGTCCGCCGATACCGGCTTCACGAGTCATCTCAGGATTGCACGTTGGGCGCCCTATGAGGGTCGGGATTCCATCTTCGCAGTGCTTGGCGATGGCTTCACGGGTCTTGAGCTGCGGCTAGGTGTTCGCGTGGACAGCTTGAGTGGCCGGGCGCAACGGTTCGCCGATACTCCGCACATCCGGAGCGGTGGTCCCGTTCGTGCCATCAGCGTGCAATGCTAGTGGGCTGCCTAACACGCGCCTGAACCTGGCGGCGCCCGTCGTCCATGGTAAAATTGCGTTTGTGAACCTTCCAATGTGGCGCCGCAGCTTAGGCGCACCCCGTTAGGCGCGCCAGTGGTCCGTATCGCGAATGTCTGAACCAAGAAACGCGCACTTCGAGCAAGTCGTCCGCAAGAGCTTCGCAGCCCAGCAGCTGATGAAGACCATCGGCGCCCGCCTCGCGCGCGTCGACGCAGGCGAGATCGAGATCCGCGTGCCGTTCCGACCTGACATTACGCAGCAGCACGGGTTGCTCCACGCCCGGGGTAGTGACGTCCGTACTGGATAGCGCATGCGGCTACGCGGCACTCAGTCTGATGCCGGAGGGCGTCGGCGTGCTCACGGTGGAGTTCAAAACGAACCTCCTGGCCCCCGCCCGCGGCGAGGAGCTCATCGCACGCGGTCGCGTCGTACGCGCCGGGCGTACGATCACCGTGTGCCAGGCGGAAGCGGCAATGCTGGCCGACGAGGTGGAGGCCCCGGTGGCTACAATGCTTTCCACCATTATGACAGATCGTGATCGTCCGGATATCGTGGGCTGAGATCTCTCGGCGCCGCTCCGGAGTGCGTTTCAGGGTCGTGCCCGGGGCGCCTAACACGCGCCTGAAGCTGGCGGCGCGCGTAGATTATGGAATGAGTTTGTCTTCAGCGCGCCGCAGCGTAGGCGCGATCCGTTAGGCCGCGAATCGACCTTCTGCGAATAGGAAGCGACATGGATCCCCGAGATCGTGCGCCGACAAAGGACCAAGCGGCCGCCCGACTCCGCCTCGTCGAGGAGCACGTACGTGTCGAGAACCGCCACGATTTGGCCGGTATCATGGCGACCTTTGGTGACGAGGCGGAGTACGGGGATGCCCCATGGGAAGAGCACCACCTCGGGCGCGCGGCTGTGGAACAGTACTATCGGGACTTACTCGCAGCCCTTCCCGACCTGCAGATCGACGTACGTGATCGGATCGTCAGCGAAGATGCCGTGGTTTTGGAGGTACTGATTAGTGGCACGCAATCAGGGCCGTGGCGAGGTCTTCCCGCCACGGGTCGGCCGGTGCAGTTCCCGTTGTGTGCCATCTACCGCTTCGCGCCGAACGGCAAACTCGCGAGCGAGACGATCTACTACGATCGAGCGGGTGTACTGCGTCAAGTCGGGCTCTACCATGAGCCTGTCGGCATGTTCGGCCGGCTGGTCACTGCGCTCACGCACCCGCTGACGCTGACACGCGCATATGTGCGCAGGCTTCTACCGCGGTCTACGGCCGAACACGCGCCTGAAGCTGACGGCGGCCGGAGTCTCAGATAAAATTCCATCCGTTGGAGGTCTGGTGAGCCCACTAGAGTCGAGCGGCGCTGTGAGTCCAGCGGAAGGGCACGACGGCGTGCTTACTATCCGCGGTGGCGGTGACTCCCGGTCGTGGAACGGCATCCGGTATAAGGCTGGTCTGTCGGGCAAGAATGTCGGGGCGCAGCACCTTTCCCTCAACGTGGCCACGATCCCTCCCGGCGGGGTAGCGTACGCGCACATTCACGTCGGTTTTGAGGTCATGCTGTACATCTTGGAGGGCCGCGTGCGGCATGAGTACGGTCCGCGCTTGGAGCACGCGCTGGAGAATGCAGCCGGGGACTTTATCTTCATCGCCCCCGGCGTCCCTCACGAAGTGTTCAACCTGAGCGCCTCCGAGCCAGTGGTTGCGATCGTCGCTCGGTCGGATGCGAGCGAGTGGGAGAACATTGTGCCCTTCCAGCGGCCCGTCGCCGGCGCCTAACAAGCGCTTGAAGGTTATGCGCTTCCAAGGCGTCGTGCTCTTATCTGCCGCTCTTGTGGCATGTCATCGCCCGACCGAGGTCCGTGGACTTTACCTAGCTGGTGCGGGCTCAGGGTGGTTCTTTCCGTGCGATGACTCGAAGACCGTCGTCGTCGTACAGGACACGGCCTTGGTTGCCAGGTACCAACACATCGCCACCTCGAACGAGCCGGTGTTTGTGCGGTTGCGCGGAATAAAGGGTCACGAAGGAAGCATCTACGGTGGGCAGCGCTCCTTCAAAGTGCAGCAAATCCTTGAGGTGCGGCCGCGGGCAGGTGGCGAATGTCCGGCGGTCGCGCAACCCGTCGCTCCACTATTACCGAAGTCCTAAGGTGGACTATGCTCGGAACCCTGCTCCTAACCGCCATCTTGACGGCCTTGGGGCCTCCACCGCTGGCGGACGCCCAGGTCGGAGCAACCCCCATTCACCTGGCGGTGGGATTCGGCGTCGATACCACCACTGCTCCAGCGCAGGAGATCTTCGCTCTCTGGCGCAACTATCTCACGGGCCGAGCCGATTCGATTCGAGCACGATCGTATTGGTCGCCGAGAGAACAAGCCGAGTGGACCGTTTACGACCTCTTGAGCGGCTACGTGTACCAAGGGTTCTCCAACTTCACCGTTGTGCACCTCGCTCCTGCCGCCGGTCTTGATAGCACGTATCTGATCCGGACGCTGGTCTCGGCCGTGGATGACTCGACTCACGACGTGAGACCACTCGCCCTGTACCGCGTGTATGTCACACGCGAAAGGGGGAAATGGGTACTCGCGAATCCCCTGCCACGCCTCACGCGCCACTGGAAACGCGAGACGATTGGATCCATCACCTTCGTGTATCCACCCACGCATGCGTTCGTCCGTAGCAGCGCTGCAGCGACAGGCGCCTTTGTCGACTCGCTCGCCCGAGCGTTCGACCTGCCCGCACCATCCCCCATCACCTACTACTTCACCGATGACCTCCTCGAGATGTTCGGCGCCCTAGGCTTGGACTACTTCCCGCTGGGATCCGACACTGTTGGCGGGAGGTCAAACACCGTTGACAGGCTGGTGTTTGTGGGCTCTTCGAGCGCCGGCGAGGTCTATAGACACGAGCTGGCCCACGTCATCCTCCAGCCGTTGGTGGGTCGGGGCAATACGGCCTCGCTGGTGATGGAGGGTCTGATGACCTGGACGGGGGGCTCGGCAGGGCTCGACTATGAGGATCTCCTCCCCGGTCTCAAGACCTACATCAATGCGCATGCCGATCTCACGCTCAAGAGCATCTTGACCAACCCGCCTCCGCGTGTCGGCACGCTGGACGTCGGCTATGACACCTTTGCAACGCTGTGCCACATGATTTATGAGGAAGGCGGACTGGCCGCGCTGGGTGCTTGGCTGAACGCTGGGAGAGAGCCCGACGCCGTTCTCAGTGCTGCAGCACGCCTCCTGCACGTGCCCGCGGGGCGGCTCGACGCGGTCTGGCGTCGGAGACTCGCGACCCTAGGCGCACCCACGGCGCAATCGGACTCGGATAGCACGGCGCTCGCCAAAACGCTCGCCAATCTTATCGCCGCTGACGCGCGCAAGTCGCTTGATCACCGACCGCCGTTCGTTGTCAGCGCTGATTCCAACCCGCGGTGGAGTGAACTGCTCGAGCGCCAGCTCGCGACCCATCCGACCTTGTTACTTTCACCCACGGCCACTGCAGCGCAGCGCAGGCGCGCCGTACACATCTCGATCGGTCACATTCAGGTCGTCGGGGACACCGCGCGCGTAACACTCGCATGGTGGCGGTGCGGCCCATCGCGGCCGGGATTCAATTTCTGGCAACATCGGGTCAGCTACGAGCTCGCTCGTGTTCGGGAGGGGTGGCGAGTCGTGCGGCCATTTGATGAGGTGATTGCGGATGGACGGTGTTTGTGAACCGGCAGGCTTGGTAATGCCGTCGCGACTCGACCTGGCAGATACTCTCGTTCCCGTGTGGAGAACGACCAATCGAATCACCGTCTTCCTGATCGAGCATCTACCCCCACAACTCTGGGCGGCCGTCGTGCCCGGTGCCCCGCGCCGGACAGTGCGGATGATCGCTGGCCACATCCACAACGCGCGCTGCATGTGGATCAAAACGCTGGGCCAGGAGCACGGGATCGCAGTGCCGGAAGCGGTCGATCGGCGTCGCGTCAGCCCGAAGCAGCTCGTACAAGCGCTCAACCGGAGCAGCCGGGGGATGATCAGCCTCTTGACGTTGGGGTGTGATCACGGCGGCACCATCCCGGCCAGCTCTGCGTATACCTGGCGCAATCTTCCGCTCGATGTTGGGCACGTCCTTGCGTATCTCGTTGCGCACGAAGGCCATCATCGGGGCCAGATCGTCATGCTTGCGCGTCAGTTGGGGTATCGGTTGCCTGCCGAAGTCACAGGCGGTCTCTGGCAATGGTCGAAGCGTGCGAAGGAAGCGCGAGGCTAGCCTTTTGCTCCACCGTCATGCGCACGGGGTGCCCGAACCACGGGTGTCGCTGGTCCCGCGGCAGGTCGGCTGTCGCCGGCGCACCGTACATCGTTTCCAATGTCGCCACGACGTCCCCCATCGTCCCCTCCGGCGCGACCCATCCGCCGTCGATGTCCGGGAAGTCGAGTTTACAGTTGTCGCACTTCTTCCCACTGGCGAAGCGGATGGGGCACCAGAAACTCTCGACGTTGCGCAGCATTTCCGCGCCGAGGGAGTACACGCCGGTCATCCAGTCACAGTACAGGCACCAGATCAGGTCGTGTCCCACCAGACCGTTGAACTTCTGGCGGCTGACGTTCACCCAGTCCGCGTGGCGGTATCGCGGCAGGCCGACCAGAGGCGTGAGGATGGGATAGACGCACAGTTCCGCCACGCGGAGGATGATGAAGACGGGGACGGCGAGCGCGGTCACCCAGAGCGCGATGTGGTTGTTGAGCCGTCCGACGGTACGGTTGAGGAAGGTGACGATGCGCGGTCCGTTCACGTGCTTGCGGTTGGCAAGTTCGTGGGCAAACATCCAGACCAGCATCCCCAGCACCTGCCCGATGATCGCTCCCACGACGCCGCGCCAGCCGAAAACGATTCCCAGGACAGTGGGGGGGATCCAGGTAAAGAGGGAGACGACAAGGTCGAGTCCCGGGGCGCGGCAGAGCCAGGCGCCGATGCGGGTGCCGGCGGCGCCGAGTCGGGGGATCAGATGGAGGAGGCCCGCGAGACCGGCGATTCCGACCGTGGCGGACGCCGCGATGAGCAGCAGTGGGATCATTCTGGCGAGTCTGTCATCATACGAATTTCAATCGGCGCTGCCAACGTACAGTTGGGTAACCGAGCCGTCCAGTAGGGGTATGTAATCTTTCGCCAATGCGCGGCGCGGCCCTTTGATCCGGAACGCCACCGGCTTTCTCGTTCTCTGCTTCGTGACTGAAGACCCGCTGGCAACTACTCTCTCCTAAGGTTGCATCCGTGGAAACGCGCGGCCTAACCTTCCCTCTGCGGGTTCCTCTTCTGCCCTTCGCCGTAGTAGCGACGGCCGCGTGCGCCTCCGCTGGCCGAAGCCCCGAGTCCGCTGTCGCGCTCCCCGCCCCTTCGACAGGCGATTCGTCGTGCGTCGCAGCCCTCGATTCACTGCAAGCGATCTTCCGACGCGACTACCCGGGGTATCGCGACAAAGTCCCTGGGCACGAGACGGCGCTGGCCGCCCTGACCGACAGCGTTCGCACCATAGCCCGCACGTCGGATAACCATACGGTGTGTATTCCGGCGCTGCGGCGCTGGGCTCAGTTCTTCCGGGACCCACACGTCGTTGGCCCTTGGCAGGCTGCCCCCCCCCAGCCGCCGGGGAGTCAGCCCGCGGCGCCCGCGAACTCAACCAGCTCGGCCGCCGAGGATCCCAGCCGGCCGTCGCTCCGGTTTGTCGGCGATAGTACGGCAGTCCTGCACCTTCCCGACTTTCAGTGGCAGTACAAACCGGCGATCGACAGCATCATCGCCGCGAGCCGAGGCAAACTTCTCAGCACGCCGTACTTAATCGTTGACGTGCGCGGCAACGGAGGCGGCTGCACCTGCTCGTACGCGAGTCTCACGCCGCTGCTGTACACCAATCCGATTCGGCGCGACGGGGACGACGTGTGGACTTCGGCAGCGAACGTCGCCTTGTACCGAAGCTGGCTCGTGGCGGACGGTGTACCAGAGGTCCTGAAGGCGCACATCCGATCTGTCCTCCCTGAGATGGAAGCACGCCCGAACCAATTCGTGGTGTGGGCAAGGGACACTGTCGCTCGCCTGGACACGGTGTACCCCCTGCCGAGGGGCGTCGCGGTGTTGGTGGACCGGAAATGCGCGAGCAGCTGCGAGGATTTCGTCCTCGAGGCGCGACAAAGTCAGAAGGTCACCGTGCTCGGCGCCGAGAACACCGCGGGCATGGACGACTATGGCAACGTGCACGGGATGTGGCTTCCGGGCTGGCGCCGCGTGCAAGTGCCGACCACTCGCTCCCATCGTCTGCCCGATCACCCGATCGATTTACTCGGCATCGTACCTCAAATCCGCATTCCAGCATCCGAAGACGCAGTCGAGTTTGCACGGGGCTACCTGCGGTCGTCTCACGATCAGAGGTAGCTGCCGGCGCGCATATACGTAGGATTCCGATCCCAGAAATGTGTTGTGATACCAGTCCCAGTTTGCCGGTTTCACGGTCTTCGCGGGAAATGCCTCGCAGAACTGGTTGATCCTAAAGAACGGCGACCACGCCATCGGGCTGTTTCAAGGAATGTTCGAGAGGAACATCCTTACCTTCAATCCCGGATGGGATAGCAACGCTCAACCCCTTCCCTCGTTCACGGATGTCCGCGAGCTGCAACGGCGGCTCAAGGCACGAGGGGTGCGACTACAGCAAGAGGCAGACGAGAGTACAACCGGGCCGGTCAGCTTCGTCGCTGTGGACCCCGACGACAATCCGGTCCTCGTCGACCAACACGTCTGAGCATGTGCTGCCGATGACGTTTCGTGCGTCCCCGCTTGACCCTCGGGTGGGGCGCCCCCTTCCTTCCCGATCTCTGCGCCTTTGCTCGGCAGCTCGCGGACACGGCGCAGGCTCGCTGCGCTCACAGCCGTTCTCAAGATCAGTTCCATCCGGCATTGCTCACCAGTGACGGCGAGCTGTACGTCTTGGCGTTCGACACCGGGGGGAGCGCTCGCAAGCGTTCAGCCGTCGCTCAACAGCTGGTGGGAAAGCAAGTCAAGGTCGACGGGACAGTCTTTCCTGCGGGCGACACGTACCTGATCGTGGTCGACTCGCTCCAAGTGAATCGGGAGAATCACTAGTCATCATGCAAATCGCGAATATTGGGCCGCGCGGTTCTTACTATCCTCATAGCATTGGTGTAACTGCTGTGCAACCCCTCACGAGTTGGGAGGACCAGATGGCAATCCGCCCCCGGCTCTTCTTTTCAGCTCTCACCGGCAGCTTGTTGTTCATCCCGGCGGTCGCGCTCTACAGTGAGCTTGCGAGGCGTCCAGACATTTGGTGGACGCCCGCACCCATGGCCCTCTCGCCCGCCGAGAGCCGAGACCGGGTCGAGATCTACGTTCGCGGCAAGCCCCTCGCCGCGGTGCTGGCGGCGACGCAGCTGTCGGTTACGGACGAGGGGAGGTCGATTGCCCTGAGCCCGGAGGACGTCCGTCTCCGGTTCAACAATTGGGATCGAGTTCGCGTGGGCCGGCTCCCGCTGCTGCTGCTCTACGCGGCAGCCCTCGGCGCTGGGGTCTTGCTCGTGCTGTTAAACGCGACCGGGCGCCTCGTCTATCGAGGCGAGACTCCACGGCCGTGACGCTCGGTCAGGCTTACAGGGCGCTCGCGGTGTTCTTTGGGATGCTGGCCGCTGTCGCCGGATTCTTCTTCGTTCGAATGAAGTGGACGGGCGGTACGGATTTCGACGTCACAGGATTCCTTTGGCTTATGGGGAATTTGGGGCGGCTGGCGGTGCTCCTTCTACTCGTTGTCTGCGTGGGCACGGCGATCTCGTACTGGGTCCGATCGTGGCGGTATTAGGGAAGGAACTTTCCTCAGCGGGGTAGCGTAGGTTGGACGCCATCAAGCCGAGCGTGAGCTATGAGTAAAGGCAAAGGACCCCGCAAGCGCAAAGACCCGATCGAGATCGAGCGACAGACGCAGGAGAAAGCCGAGCTCGTCCCTCCAGCGCGCCGGCCGCCCACAGCGGTCGGTGCGGATACTGCGCCGGTCCCACCACCAGAGCCGCCGCGACCAGGGCTGCCTCGACGTCAGTCCAGTCCCGTTCCGGAGCGTGGTCGTCCGGCGTTCTCTGAACTCGTCCAAGCGCTGCGCCTCGCCGTCGGAGCGGTGCTCGATCTCGCGGATGCAGCCGTCGAAGCGATCAGGAACCGAATCGAAGGCCAAGCCTAGAAGTTAGATGCATTACTTACTGCTGTACGATGTCGTTCCGGACTACGCGAGCAAGCGGAAGGCTTTTCGTGCCGCGCACCTCGAGTACGCGTGGCGCGCCGTCGAGCGTGGCGAGCTGCTGCTCGCGGGTGCCCTCGCGAACCCGATCGACGGAGCCATCCTCTTGTTTTGTGGCGCTTCGCCTGAGATAGCCGAGCGGTTTGCCGCGCAGGATCCCTACGTGCTCAACGGTCTTGTGACGCGCTGGCGAGTGCGAGAGTGGACGACCGTGGTGGGGGATGACGCCGCCAATCCAGTCCGGCCGGCGGGCGCCTGAGTCTCGCCAGCGAGGCGTTCCCGACGTAAAATCGCTCTCCATGACATCCCCCGTCGTCGGTGAATTTCTCGGCACGATGGTCCTCATCCTGCTCGGCAACGGCGTTGTCGCCGGCGTGCTCCTGAAGGGCTCGAAAGCCGAGGGCAGTGGCTGGATCGTGATCACCGCCGGCTGGGCATTCGCGGTGATGGCGGGCGTATTCACGGCGATTGCCTGCGGCTCGAGCGACGCGCATTTGAATCCTGCCGTGACTCTGGGATTTGCGGTGCGCACCGCCGACTTCTCGAAGGTCGCTGCCTATAGCGTGGCACAAATCCTGGGCGGCATCGCCGGCGGCGCTGTGGTGTGGCTGCACTACCTGCCGCATTGGAGGGAAACCCCCGACGCGTCCATCAAGCGGGCTTGCTTCTGTACCGCGCCCGCCATCCGCCGGTTTATCCCCAACCTGGTGAGCGAGGTGATCGGCACCTTTGTTCTCGTCTTCGTCGTTGGGGCGATCTTCTCGAAGAGCGTCGCCGCTACCGGTCCCGCCGCCGGGCTCGGCGCCTATCTCGTGGGGAGTCTCGTTTGGGGCATCGGGCTCTCGCTCGGCGGCACGACCGGCTACGCCATCAATCCCGCGCGCGATCTGGGCCCGCGCATCTCGCATGCCCTGCTGCCGGTCGCCGGCAAAGGGCCGTCCGACTGGAACTACGCGTCGATCCCTGTGCTCGGCCCCCTCGTCGGCGGTGCCCTGGCGGGCGTGGCGCTCCGCGTCCTCGGCGTGCAGTGATCAGACCCCGGCAGCCACTCATTGCGGCGGGGGGGGCACTGCTGGCTCTGGTCGCGGCCGCGCGGGGCGCAGCACAGACTCCGCGTCTGCGCACGTACGCCAACCCGATCGATATCGACTACCGGTACAACTTCGAGCAGCAGAACCAAGACATCTCGTATCGCTCGGGCGCCGATCCGGTCATCGTCGTGCAGCGCGGCGAGTATTACCTCTTCGAGACCATTGGCGACGGCTACTGGCGCTCCTCGGATCTCGGCACGTGGCAGCACATCACGCCGTCGCGCTGGTCGCTGACCGACGTCGTGGCGCCCGCAGTGTTGTCGGTGCGCGACACGATCTACCTGCTGCCGAGTACGACTGCTCCGCTGCCGATCCTGATGCTCACCGAGCCGGCGACGGGACGGGTGGAGTTCTACAATCGCCTGCTCCCCTGGCTGCCAATGGCGCGGGGGCGCGAGGCGAACGTGCTCGCCCGGCCGGACTCCGTGCAACCGGGTCCCTGGGACCCGCAGTTCTTCCACGATCCGGACACGGAGCGATGGTTTCTCTACTGGAATTCCTCGAACGCGTATCCGCTGCACGTCATCGAGCTCGATAAGAGCAAGCATCTCGTGTACAGAGGCACGCCCAAGTGGTTGTTCGGGCTCGAGCCGGGACAGCACGGATGGGAGCGCTTTGGCCAGGACCATCGTGACACGACAATCCATCCGTTCATTGAAGGCGCCTGGATGACGAAGCACGCCGGACGGTATTACCTCCAGTACGGCGCGCCGGGCACGGAATACAATGTCTACTCGACCGGCGTCTACGTCGCCGCCGATCCGCTCGGTCCGTTCACGTACGCGCCATACAATCCGGTGGCCTACAAGCCGGGCGGCTTCGTGCAGGGCGCCGGACACGGCAACACCTTCCAGGACGTATACGGCAATTGGTGGAGCACGGGCACGCCGTGGATCGGCGTGAATTGGAACTTCGAGCGCCGCATCGGCCTGCACCCCGCTGGCTTCGATGCGGATGGTCAGATGTACGTGGATACGCGCTTTGGCGACTTCCCGCACTGGCTGCCGACGAAGCCGTGGCGTTCGAGCGACGAGCTGTTCACCGGCTGGATGCTTCTGTCATACCGCAAACCCGCAACCGCATCGTCTACGCTCGACACATTTCCCGCAAGCCGAGTGACCGACGACAACCCACGCACCTTCTGGGTAGCCGGCCAGAATCGTCCCGGCGAATGGCTCACGATCGACCTCGGTCGCGTGTACGATCTCAAAGCGATCCAGGTGAACTACGCCGATTACAAATCAGGTCTCTACGGTACCGACTCCAGCGTGGTCACACGGTTCCGCCTATCGGCGTCTCTCGACGGTCGTGAGTGGGCAACCGTTGGGGACCTTTTCGCTGAGCAGCGCGATCGTCCCAACGCGTACATCGAAATCGCGGCGCCCCCCCCGACGCGCGCGCGCTTCGTGCGCTACGAGCACATTCACGTCGGCGCGGCCAACCTTGCCATCAGCGACATTCGCGTGTTCGGCAACGGCTCCGGACCGCGCCCGGCGACGCCGGCAGGGCTCACCGCGCAGCGCGACCGCGACCAGCGAAACGCGGTGATCCGCTGGAAGCCAGTGCCCGGAGTGGTGGGGTACAACGTGAGCTGGGGGATTTCGTCGGCAAAGTTGTATCAGACGTATCAACGGTTTGCCGATCAGGGCACGATGCTCGAGCTCCGCGCGCTCACGGTGGGGCAGGCTTACTGGGCGGCGATCGAGAGCTTCGACGAAAACGGTGTTTCGACACTGAGCACGCCGGTGCCGATTCGCTAAGGAGCCATCACGTTAAACCTCGCTTTGTCGTGCGGCATCTCAGGGACATGCCACGTCTAGTCGTCTACGCCTGCGGGCTGCTTCTCCTTCTTCCTCGATACACGGCTGGGCCTGCCAAGATTGCCTTCGCCTCCAAGGTCGCCGGCGATTGGGACGTATACGTTGTGGACCCGGACGATCCCCGATCTCCCCCGGTTCGCATCGTGTCCCGCCCCAACACGCAGGACCGGTTTCCTGTCTGGTCTCCCGATGGGGCTCATCTGGCTTTCGGCTCTCAAGTCGGCGACCACTGGGAGCTCTGGGTGATGAACGCGGATGGCACGGGGCAGAAACGGCTCGCATCTGAGATTATCGCCAAAGATTCCCGCAGCTGGTCGCCGGATGGGCGCCGCGTCGCATTCGCCACCGGCCGGCGTGGCAGCGGTGACATTTGTGTCGTGGGGGTCGGCGGCGCCGGCTTCCTGACGCTGACGGGAGACAGCTCGGACGATTGGAATCCCAGCTGGTCTCCGGACGGACGTCACATCGCCTACACATCCGATCGCGATGGGAATGCGGATATCTGGGTCGTGGACGTTGTTACGCGCACTCGGCTTCGGTTGACCGATCACCCGGCTCCAGACAATGACCCGACGTGGTCGCCCGACGGCCGGCTGCTGGCCTTCACATCCAATCGGGCGGGCAACCGGGACATCTACGTCATGACCGCCGATGGCGGCGGCTTGCGTCGCCTGACTTCGGACTCGGCGGACGAGATCGAGGCCAAATGGTCGCCGGACGGCAAATGGCTCGCGGTACAAGTGATCCGTGGCGAGAACTACGATATCGATGTGATCGGGGTATCGAGCGGCCGCAGGGTCCAGCTCGCCACGACACCCGCGTACGATGGACAGGTCGCGTGGTCGCCTGACGGCGCGCGGCTGGCTTTCATCTCGTCCCGCGATGGCAGCGACGCAATGTACGTGACGACGTTGTCCATCGGGGCTGTCACGAGACTCACCTACGCGCCGACGCTCGACCCGGGATGGTCCCCATGACAGTCAGCCCGAGCTTCCGGACCTTCGTCGTCGAGCAGCTCACTCGCGTGCTGCCCGACGTCCGCGCCCGCAGCATGTTCGGCGGCGTCGGCATCTATGCAGGTTCATTCTTCTTTGCGCTGATCGCGGATGACGTCCTCTATTTCAAGGTCGATGGGTCCAACCGATCAGACTTCCAGGCCAAGGGAATGGAACCGTTCCGGCCTTACGGCGAGACCGGCGAAGTCATGCAGTACTACGAGGTGCCTCCTGAGCTGCTGGAGGAGCCCGAGCAGCTGCGGGCCTGGGCCGAGAAGGCCGTGGCTGCCGCTCGACGCAAGAAGACCAAACGCTCTTGAAGCGCGTTGGCGCTCTCCTGACGGTCCTGGCCGCGTGCTCGACGCCCCAAGCGCCGATCGGCGACTGGCGGGTCGCGGGAGGCGAGCCGGGAAACACGCGCTACTCCGCGCTCGATCAGATCAACCGCGGCAACGTCACGCAGCTCCAGGTCGCATGGATCTATCACACCGGGGACATGCCGCCGGGCGGCCGCTCTGAAATCCAGGCGACGCCGAT
>DASYTD010000166.1:0-4121 GCA_036002655.1 Gemmatimonadales bacterium | reverse complement strand
CTCGACGTGATGGGCGGGATCGCCGACTACAGCGGCGGCCGTGTGCTGCAGCTGCCACTGGCGCCCGCGACATTCGCGCTCGTGCAGAAACAGGAGGCATTGCGCTGCGAGGTAGCGACCCGCCGCAAGGGCCAGTGGGACTTCTTTCGCATCGGGCTCCCGCTCGCGCCGGCCGTGGAGCTTGCCGCCTGGTTTCGCAACCGCGAGGGCGATCGTTGGGCAAGCTATGTGGTGGGAGTCGTCGAGGCGCTGCTCGCAGCCGGCGCGACGAGAGCAGGGTTCCGGATCCTCATCGATTCCACGGTGCCGGAGGGCAGAGGCATCGCGTCTTCGGCGGCGCTGGAAGTCGCGACTGCTGCCGCGGTCGCCGCGAGCTGCGGCATCGCAATCAGCCAACCGGAGCTGGCGAGGCTTTGTCAACGCGTCGAGAACGAGGTCGTGGGCGCGCCGTGCGGGATCATGGACCAAATGACGAGTGCGTGCGGCCAAGAGAACAGATTGTTGAAGCTGCTTTGCCAGCCAGCCACAATCGAAGGCTACATCGACGTCCCCTCCGGATATCGATTCTACGGCATCGATTCCGGCATCAGTCATGCCGTTTCGGGAGCGGACTACGCCACCGTCCGCGCCGCCGCCTTTATGGGTCATCGCATCATCGCGGTCGACACTGGGTGGAAAGGATGCTATCTCGCCAATCTCACCCCGGCGGAATTCGCCGAGCTGGGCCGCTCGCTTCCTGAAGAGATGGCTGGCGGGGAGTTCCTGTCGCGCTACGGCGCGATCGCCGATACCGCGACGACGGTGATTAGGGATCGTCGCTATCCGGTGCGGCGCGCCGCGCAGCACCCCGTCGACGAGCAAGCGCGCGTCGATCGGTGCGCGGCGCTGCTCGAGGTGTTACCGCAACGGCCGAGCGCGGCGACGGAAATTGGGAACCTGATGTACGGCTCACACCAGAGCTACAGCGCTTGCGGGCTCGGCAGCGACGGCACCGATCGCCTCGTGGAGCTCGTGAGGGCCGCGGGTCCTGAGCAGGGGTTGTTTGGCGCGAAGATCACGGGCGGCGGCAGCGGTGGGACCGTCGCGGTGTTTGGAACGAGAGAGGCGGAGGATGTCGTGCGCGACCTGGCGAAACGGTACACCGCGGAGACCGGTCGCGAAGCGCGGGTATTCACGGAGTCCGGCCCCGGAGCGGCGCGGACTGAGGTCTTTACCCTGAAGGCTGGCCTGTAGTTTTTGGGTGTGACGACGACCGTTCGACGTGGGTATAAGAGGTACATGACGATGTCGCGTACAGTCTTCCTACTGACCGCACTTTTCGGTGTCGCGGGATGCTCGGCTGTGTCGCCGACCGATCCTGCGGAAGGCGTTGGATCTGTCGTCGCACACTTGACGCTGACAGCGCAGGATCGCAATGCGCTGCCGTGCTGCGTGACCGACAGCGCGAACGTGCAGATCACAATCATCGATGGGGCGCTCACGTTTCGTGGCCCAGCAGACTATCGGGACACCGTGTTCACGCCCGGGGGGCCGATGTCTCGTGCATGCGTGCACGAGGTGCCCAATGGCGCAAGCGTGAACACCTTCACACACCTCGTTACGCGCTCCGACGGCACGAGCTATCTCCAGCTCCCATGCGACCGCGGGACGTACACTCTGGTCGTCGTGCGCCGGCTCGACCACGCCAGCGGCTCATCAGCCACCGACAGTGTGACCGTCTCCTCGGGGACCTTCACAGCGAAACCGGATACTGTGAATCTCGCCGACTCAGCTAACACGAGCGCGTTCACTGCCTCGGTCACAGGGGCGACGATCCTCGTGACCGCGCCGGCCCACCAATACCGCTTCGATCCGGGACCCTAACGACCGTCAGCCACTCCGTCCAAACTGCCGGGTGTATTTCACGATCAGCGATCGAGCCTGCGGCTGATTCCACTGGAAGAAGCCGGCGGCCTCCTGGCCTTCATTGTACACGACGAACAAGCCGTTGCCGGCCGTGCTGAGCCAGCTGAACCGTGCATTCGCGGTCCACACGTTGGCCTGGTTGCTGTATTGCACCAGCGTTTGGAACATGACGCGGGGCGTGAAAAAGTACGCAAGGCGCGTCGCCACCAGCGAGCGAATGAAGTCACCCTGGTCGAGGCGCACGTCGTTGTACTCGATGAGGAGCGACGTGGTCAGCGAGCTCCCACGCCGCGCGCCGAGCGTCACGCTGCCGCCACGGCGCGTACCGTTGTAGAAGCCGCCGACATCAGCGCGCAGCAGAAGTGTGAGCGGCGCGCTCGGGTCCGTGGTCAGGTCGAATCCGACTGACGGGTAGTCGTACGAACCCACCGGCAGCGTGACGGTACTCGCGATCGCGAACGGCTGCTCGAGGCCCTGATGTTCGATGTTGACCTCGGGCCCGAACGTCCCGCCGTTCGCGAGGTCTACTTGCCCCAAATCGATGTGGATGCGGCCCTCCTGCCAGAAGCCATCGAGGTCGTAGTAGCCGCGATAGTTCACGTGGGGGACCCATTCCTTGATCCACGGCACACCCGGGAGGCGCTTCTTCCACATCACGCCGGCTTCGTAGTAGCGGTAACCGCCCTTCCGATTGAGGAATCCGACCTGGGGATCGAAGTCGCTCCCGACCTGGATGAAGCGCGCGCCGTTACTCCAGTGCTGTGTTTCGTAGCCCACTCGCGCGCTGTACGCGGTGACGTCGCCGTCGGGACCCGGCTCGGCCGAGGCCGCGCCCCACCAGTCGATCGTCCAGGCATCGCGAATCCCAATGCGACCGTCCACGCCGAGGACGCGATTCCAGTCTCCCGTCTCGGCCGTCGCCCTCCGCTGCACCGCGATCACGCCGACGCGCGACCGCGCGGCCAGCTCGCGCCCGACCCGGACAACCGAGTACGACATCGCCTCCTGCACGGCGGCACGGCGCTCGGTGAAGATCTGCAGGGCACCCACGGTGAGGTCGCCGAGGCGTCCGGTGAGTCGCCCACCTCCCAGGATCGGGACCGGCTGGCCGAGGGTGTCGATACCGATGCGGCGCGTGAAAAAAATATCGACCGCCTGTGGCGTGCCGGCGGAGAAGATGCCGGCATTCTCGAGAAAGAACGGCCGCTTCTCCGGAAAGAACAGCGGAAAGCGCGTGAGATTCACGCGCTGCTCGTCCACCTCGACCTGCGCGAAGTCGGTGTTGTACGTGAGGTCGAGGGTGAGACTCTGCGTGACGCCGAACTTGAGCTCGCCGCCGAACTCGGTGCGCTGCCGCGCGTCGGGGTCCACGCTGTAGTTGCGCTCCATGCCGGCGAGGGCATACGGCGTCACCGTCAACACGCGCCGCGACGGCACCTGGACCCCGTGCAGCGCGCCGGCACGCGAGATCTTCATCAGGCTGAATTGCCGGGGGATGAAGGACCAAAACGCCTCTTCGCTCTTGCGCCGGATCGAGCGCACGAGGTTGAGGCCCCATGTTTGCGATTCCCCCGCGGCATAGCGCAACGTCGTGAACGGAATCCGGAACTCGGCGTACCACCCCGCCGAGTCGACGGAGGTCGCAACGGTCCAGGTGCCGTCCCAGTTGAGATTGAAACCGCCCAGGGATCCGGACATCGTGCGCGTCTGGCCCGGCAGCTGGATGCCGCCGCCCTCGCCTTCGTTGACGACCTGCGCGTCGTATTCGATCCCGGCGGGCGTGGTGGTAAAAACGAAACCGTTCTGGCGGTCGTGGTAGGTATCGAGCAAAATGCCGAAGTAGTCGCTCTTCGAGATGTCGCCGTCGCGCACCTTTTCGCCCGCGACGACGCCGGCGGCGTCCGAGTCGTAGAGCCAGGCGCCGACGTACAGCGCCTGCTCGTCCGTGATGATGCGCACCTCGGTCCGTTCGGTGACGGCGGCGCCCTCGTGCAGCTCGCGCTGGACGAAGCCGGTGATGGGCGGAGCATCCTTCCAGGCGGGATCTGTGAGGCGGCCATCGATGACGGGCGGCGTGCCGACGGTGCGCGCAGAAGCGCTAGGGCCCTGGGCGGCACAGAGCGATAACAGCAGCACGGCCAGCATTGAGTCTGGAAATTAGCGCCAGCTGGGATCGAGCGCGCAGCGCAGCAAGCGCCGACTCCCGGAGGGGCAAT
>DASYTD010000165.1:0-2956 GCA_036002655.1 Gemmatimonadales bacterium | reverse complement strand
CCGCGCCCATGTCGCCGCGGCTCGGGCGGCCCTCGCATCCGATCAGGCAGTGGGCAAGCAGCTGGGGTTCCTGGCGCAGGAGCTGCTGCGCGAGGTGAACACGATGGGCTCCAAGGCCAATGACGCCCGGATCACGCAGACCGTGATCCTGATGAAGGGGGACCTCGAGAAGTTTCGGGAGCAGCTGGAGAATCTGGAGTGACTCCCCCGCGGCGCATCGTGGTCCTGTCGGCGCCATCGGGCGGCGGCAAGACGACGATCGCGCGGGCGGTGCGCGAGCAGTACCCGGACCGGTTCGGCTTCTCGGTGTCGGCGACGACACGGAAGCCCCGACCCGATGAGCGGGACGGCGTAGATTATCATTTTCAGAGCCGCTCGCAGTTTCTCGAGGGTGTCGGCGCCGGCCTGTTTCTCGAGTACGCCGAATACTCGGGCGAGCTGTACGGGACGCTGAAAGCGGAAGTCGAGAAGGTGCTTGCGTCGGGCAAGCATGTGCTGCTGGATATCGAAGTGGAAGGTGCCCGGCAGGTGCGGGAGCAGTATCCGCATCCGCGCTCGGTGTCGATTTTTATTCTGCCGAGCGATCCACGCATGCTGCTGGAGCGGCTGCGGCAGCGCAAGAGCGAATCGGTCGAGCAGATCCGGTGGCGGCTGGAGCGTGCCGAATACGAGCTGCAGCAGTCCACGCTGTTCGATCGCTGGATCCGCAACGACGATTTGCAGACGGCGGTCCAGGAAGTGGTGAGCATCGCGGACGACACTCGTGGCCGGACGCGCGAGCAGAAGGACTTTGAGTGGATCACGAATTACGGGCGAGGCCTTCAGGAACAGGCCCAGCGTCTGTATGATGAACTGCATCAACAGAAAGGCTGAGCAATGCGCATCGTGACACCGGCAGAAGTCGCAGGACAGACGCAGAACAAGTATCTGGGGGTCCTCGTGGCCGCCAAGTTCGCGCGCTATGTGAATGATTTCCCGCGCGACCGGTCCGTGGACTGGGAGGAGAAGCTCACCACGCGTGCGTTCGACGAGCTGGTGCGCGGCGGCCTCAAGTACCGCCTGGTCCGGCGGCGGCGCCAGCAGGAAGCCTGATGCCGTTCGCCGGCCGTCACGTCGTGCTCGGCGTGTCGGGCGGAATCGCCTGCTATAAGAGTTGTACGCTCGCGCGCCGGCTGACCGAAGCGGGGGCCACGGTGGACGTGGCCCTGACCGCTGCGGCCGCGGAATTCGTGCGGCCGGTGACGTTCGAAGCGCTGACCGGCCGGCCGGTTCTGACATCGCTCTGGGAACGGGGGGGGGGCCGCGCGCTCGCGCACATCGACCTCGCCAAAGACCCGGATCTCGTGATCGTCGCTCCCGCGACCGCCAACATTCTGGCGCGCGCCGCGATGGGGATGGCCGACGATCTGCTCACCGCATTGCTGCTCGCCCGCAACGATCGTCCGGTGCTCGCCGCGCCCGCGATGAACGATGACATGTACGGCCATCCGGCCACCACCGCGAACATCAAGACGCTGACGCAGCGTGGCTGGCACTTCATCGGCCCCGAAATCGGCGCTCTCGCCGAGGGGCCGAGCGAACGACCGGGCCGCATGAGTGAGCCGGAGGCGATCTTCGCGGCGGCCGAACGCCTGCTGGGCGGGAGCGGGGGCGGGGGCGGGGGCCAGACCAACAAGAGCAAGTGGTCCGGGAAGCGCGTCGTGGTGACCGCGGGGCCGACGCGCGAGCACTTGGACCCGGTGCGTGTGATCACGAATCCCTCGAGCGGCCGGATGGGCTACGCCCTGGCCGAAGCCGCGCGCGCGCGCGGCGCCAACGTGGTTCTGGTCACCGGCCCCACCGAGCTGGTGCCGCCCGCCGGGCTCCACACGACACGAGTCGAGACGACGGAGGATATGCAACGCGCGCTCCAGGGTCTCGTGCCCAATGCCGACGCCCTGATCATGAGCGCCGCGCCGGCCGATTACCGGCCGAAGGGCCAGTCCGAGAAGAAGCGTCCGCGCGCCAACGGCGCGCTGACGGTGGAGCTGGAAGCCACGCCCGACATTCTGGGGTCGCTGCAGCGGCCCAAGCACATGGTCGTGGTGGGCTTCGCGCTCGAGACCGGCAACGGCCTCGCCAATGCGCGCTCCAAGATGCAGAATAAGTCGCTCGATTTCGTGATCCTGAACGACGCCCTCGAGCCCGGTGCGGGATTCGAGGTCACGACCAATCGCGTGACGATACTGGGACGCAATGGTACGCAAGTCGACTTGCCGTTGCTGCCCAAGCGCGACGTGGCCGACCGAATTCTCGACGTGGTGGAAGAAGCCCTTTGACTGACGGGCGGGCTCTGGCACGGCAATACCTCGAACAGCAACGGCTCCTCGGTGGGGACGCGGTAATCCTCACCGAGAAGCCGGGAAACGAGAAACGGGAAACGGGAAACGTTGTGTCGGTTCCGGTCGATACGTTTCCCGTTTCCCGTGTCACAAGGACCGAATCTCCAGCGCAGTCCGATTCTCCACCCTCTGGGATCTCATTCGACCCACCGAGCGCAGATCTTTTCGCCACCGATCCGATCCAACAGGCGGGCAGTCTCGCCGACGTCGCCACGCTCGTCGCGGCGTGCCGTAAGTGCGGCTTGTGCGACGCGCGGACCAACACCGTGCCCGGCGAAGGGCCGGCGACGGCGCGGCTCGTTGTCGTGGGAGAAGGTCCGGGTCGCACGGAGGACGAGACGGGGCGCCCGTTCGTCGGCAGGGCCGGCGAGCTGCTCACCAAAATCCTCGCGGCGATCGACTTGCCGCGCGAGCAGGTCTTCATCTGCAACGTGGTGAAATGCCGGCCGCCGGAAAACCGGCTGCCGCAGTATGATGAGATCGCCGCCTGCGTTCCGTACCTCTACCGGCAGATCGAGCTGGTAAAACCCAAAGTGATCCTGGCGATGGGCGGGACGGCGGCGCAGACGCTGCTC
>DASYTD010000164.1:0-3257 GCA_036002655.1 Gemmatimonadales bacterium | reverse complement strand
CGGTGGGCAGTGCCCATCCGATCGTCGTCCAGTCGATGACCAACACCGACACCGCCGATGCAGCCGCAACCGCCGCCCAGGTGCGCGCATTGCACGCCGCCGGCAGCGAGCTGGTGCGCGTGACGGTCAACACCGACGAGGCCGCGCGCGCGGTGCCGGCTATCGTCGCCGAGGTGGAGGTTCCCGTCATCGGCGACTTCCACTACAACGGTCACCTGCTGCTCACGAAGTATCCCGATTGCGCGCGCGCGCTCGCGAAGTACCGGATCAATCCGGGCAACGTCGGCACGAAGCGGCGCGACGACAATTTCCGGACGATCGTCAAGGTCGCGGTGGACGAAGGCAAACCGGTTCGCATCGGTGTGAACTGGGGCAGCCTCGACCAGCAGCTGTTGACGGCAATGATGGATGAGAATGCGACGCTCGCCGAGCCGCGCGACGCGGGCGACGTCACGATGGATGCGATGGTGGAGAGCGCCATGCGGTCGGCGGAGCTGGCCGAGGAATGCGGTCAGCCGCACGACCGCATCATTCTCTCCGCCAAAGTCTCCGGCGTGCAGGACCTCGTCGCGGTGTACCGGAAGCTCGGCGCGCGGTCCGACTATCCGCTGCACCTCGGCCTCACCGAAGCGGGGATGGGCACCAAAGGCGTCGTCGCCAGCACCGCGGGACTCTCGATTCTCCTCCAGGAAGGGATCGGCGACACGATTCGCGTGTCCCTGACGCCGCGTCCCGGCGGCGATCGGACCGAGGAGGTCCAGGTCGCGCAGCAGGTTTTGCAATCGCTCGGCCTGCGCAGCTTCACGCCCCAGGTCACCGCCTGTCCGGGCTGCGGTCGCACAACGTCGACGTTCTTTCAGGAGATGGCGGAGCAAATCCAGACGTATCTGCGCGATCAGCGGCCCGCCTGGCAGGCGCGCTACCCTGGCTCGGAAGAGCTGCGCGTCGCGGTAATGGGCTGCGTGGTCAACGGCCCGGGCGAGTCGAAGCACGCCGACATCGGCATCTCGCTCCCGGGTACCGCCGAGGAACCAAAAGCGCCCGTGTTTGTAGATGGAACGTTGAAGATCACCCTCAAGGGCGACACCATCGTCGCCGACTTCTTGAAGATTCTCGAGGACTACGTCGATGCCCGCTATGGCTCGCACACCCAGGCCGCCGTTCGCTAAGATCCTCGTTGCCTTCGTCCTCGCCGTAATCACGCCCCCCCGGCCCGCTCAGACACAGCAGCTCGGTTCCACGTTCACCTTGGATGATCAACAGACGGCCGTCGTCCGCGTGACGCCCGGCCAGTTCGTGCGCGTGCGTCTCAAGGACGGCACACGGGCGGGCGGTCCGCTGATCCGCTCGTCGCCGATTGCGTTTACGGTCGGACCGTCGGTTGCCTTCGGCGATCAGGACTCGGTTCTGCGGCTGCGCAGCGTGGACAGCATGTGGGTGCGAGTGTACAGCACGCGACGGGGATCGATGGCCGGTGGACTCATCGGAGGTTTGGCGGGATTGGGAATTGGCATGACCACGACGTCTCTGTGTTCCGCGCAGTATGGCACCAAACCATGCGCGCAAGGCGTTCTCACCAGTGCTGCCAGCGGCGTACTGGTCGGTGGTCTGATCGGTTCTCTCGTGGGATCGGGACGCACGCATTGGCGTCGCTTGCTGCCACAGGGCGAGACGACCGCTCCCGCGGATCTGTCCGTCGCGACGTTGACGGTTCCCAATGACTCGGTCGCATACGACCCGCGCGCGGTCACCCTCATGCGTATCCCGCGAGGCTCGCAGGTGCGTTTGACGTTCGGCGACCGCGGGGATCTCGCGGGCTATCTACTCCGCACGGGCGCCCGCGGCGCGACGATGGGCGTTGCGGTCGGGCACCCCGGCGACGCGCCCATCTCGATGGAATCGCTCGAAAGCATCTGGGAGCGCGGCACGGCTAAACGGACAGGGTCTACCGCGGGGCTCCTCCTCGGCACGGCGGCGGGGATCGTGATCGCCACGCAGTCGTCGGCGTGCGATAATCGTGGCAACTGCAAGTCCCAGATCACATATGGAGGTGCATTCGGGCTGCTCGGATACTTGGTTGGCGGTCGGGTGGGCAACTGGTTTCCGCAATGGCACCGGCGGTACTAGTCCGGTTTAACGAATAGGCGAGCCCAGCGGGACATCGCGGTCGGGATGCACGAGACAGATGTCGCCTTCGCCGAGTATCACGCCTAACGTCAGGACTTCGGAAAAGAACGTCGCGATCTGGCGCGGCGGGAAGTTGACGACGCCGAGCACGAGCTTGCCGACGAGATCCTTCGCGTCATAGTACTTGGTGATCTGCGCACTCGAGTTCTTCACGCCGATCGCCGGTCCGAAATCGATACGCAGTCTGTACGCAGGCTTCTTGGCCTGCGGGAAATCATCGGCCTGTACGATCCGCCCGACTCGAATGTCGACCTTCGTGAAATCCTCATAGCTGATCTGCTCCATAACGGCCTTGCGAATGTCCCTTTTTGAGGTCAGGCTCAATGTGGGAGCGTGCGCCGGAAGCTTGGCACGTGCATTGCCTTTCCGCCACGGCGCAGGCACTCCACTTTCACAGGACGGCGATATGCGGCGGATCAGCATGATGGTGCTGGGTCTAACGGTGTTGGCGGTTCCTCTCGTGGGCCAGGGCAGTGCGCTCCGGGAAGTCAAGCGCGGAGGCGCCGGCATCAGTATCGTCGTGGCGCAGCCGCTGGGCGCGTTCCGCCGCCATGGCGACGTCGCTGCGGGGGTGTCGATCTTCGGTGTGGGTCTGGTGCGTGGGCCGGGGCTTGGCCTGCGGGTCGAGGGCGCGTGGATGGTCTACGACTCCGACTATCAAGGTTATGGCGTGTCCACGAAGTCGCAGCTTGCCTCACTGGCGGTGGGACCGCAGTTCACGTTGGGGCAAGGCCCGCTGCGCCCCTACGCGTTTGCCGTCGCGGGCGGCTCGGTGTTCTGGAGCTCGGCGAGCTACGCGGACGGGTGTGGCTGCCACGATGCCGATTATTACCTGGATGGTGACGTTACGACGACGACCTCCGCAGGTGCCGGCTTACTTGTCACGGTCAAGGCGAAAGAGACCCCGATCTCCATCGACCTGGGCGTTCGTGGGGTGCGCCATGATTTCGTGAAGTACGTGCCGACGGACGGCATCACGCAGAATCAGAATGGTACGTTCAGCGCCCAACGAGTGGAGAGTCGAGTCGAGATGCGGATATACCACATTGGAGTAGCGGTCGGACTCTGGT
>DASYTD010000163.1:0-3242 GCA_036002655.1 Gemmatimonadales bacterium | reverse complement strand
CACCGTCATCGATTATCACGCGCACACCAACTTGTCGCACGACGGGCGGCCTGGGTGGACGCTGGCGCGGCTCGCGGCATGGCATGAGCGGCAGGGGTTCGAAGCCAGTTATGTGACGGACCACAACATCGTCTACGATGGCTCGTTGCCCGCGCCGCCGGGGACCTCGATCAGCTTGCTGCCGGGCGTCGAATGGAGCGTCCATCGCCAACATGTGATCGCGATCGGAGCGGTCGAGGCGCTCCCGCGCGACAGCTTTAGCGGGAGCACCGCCCGTATGGTGCGGATTTTCGGTGCCATCGAGCGGCAGGGCGGGCTGAGTATCGCTTCGTTGCCGGAGTACTGGCGCAACCATCGCGAGGATCTCGGCGCGTTCGTGGTCGCGGGCGTGGATGGGTTCGAGATCGTGAACTGCGCGCCCAAGGCGTTGGGCTTCCCGTCGGACATGCGCCGCGAGGTTCTGACCCTTGCCGCCAGCCATGATCTGGTGGTCGTCGGCGCGAGCGACAACCACGGGTGGGGCAGCGTGACGTGCGTGTGGAATCTGTCACGGCCGGGAGCCCAAGGATTCAACACCAATCGCGTCTTCGCGCGGCCGTTGGCGCTGGTGCAAGGCGACTGGCTGCCCTGGACGGCGCCGGTCACACAGCCGTGGTTCATGCTGCGCTCGCTGAGCTGGAGCGAGCGCGCCAGCTGGCTGACCTGGGTCTTGATCATTCTGCTGTATCGCGCGCTGCCACGCCGCGAGGGGCAGGCTGCCGGTTTCGGCATCCTGGCGCGCTCGCTGGGGCGTCGGGCTCGGAAACCGCCGGTTCCTGACGATACTCCGACATGACGCCATGCAACCAAACGGCGAGGTTGCGCGTCTTACTCGCGAGCAGCGCTTCCGCTTCCCTTCCTCTTTTTGGAGACCGTCCCATGCAGGCAGCAGTTCGGCTTCTCACGCTCGGCGCGCTTCTCGCCGTTCCCATTCGGGCGGGCGCGCAAACGACGCTCCCGTTGAAGCACGCGCCGGTGCGCACCAAGACGGCGATCACGCCGGCGGATCTCATGACCCGACTCTATTTGTATGCCGACGACTCCATGATGGGCCGGGAGACGGGCACTGAATACAATCTCAAGGCCACCGCCTACATCGCCGCCGAGGCGCAGCGCATGGGGCTGCAGCCGGCGGGCGATTCCGGCGGCTATTTCCAGAACGTCCCGCTCGTCCAGCGCGGGCTGGAATCGACCGCGGGACTTTCGGTCGACGGAGTGAGTTTGCGGCCGTGGGACGATTTCGTGCCGCGCGATCCGGGTCGGGCGACTAAAAGCTTCGACGGCGCTCAGGCGATCTACGCGGGCGTGTGGACCGACAGCACGATGCTGGACCCAGACCAAGCAGTCGGAAAGTTCGTGGTGCTTGGGGCCCGGACCGGTCCCACTGTGCCTCTCAACCAACAGGTCAATCGCGGCGCGATACTCGGGCGGTATCGCGCAGCGGCGGGGATCGCGGTCGTGGCGCTCGAAACGTTCCCACCGCAGGCGATCGCCTTCTTCCGTCAGCCGGTGATGACGCTCCGCAGCGCGTCCACGGATACGACCGGTGTGCCGGTCTATGTGTACGTGAGCAACGCGGGGGCCCGGTCGTTGCTCGGCGCGCCGCTCGACAGCCTGCGCCCCGGCGCGCTCGGCAAGACCGTCCGTGGTTCGGTGACGTTTGCCGAGTCGCCCGCACCCGCTCGCAACGTTGTGGCCATTCTGCCGGGCAGCGATCCCAACCTGCGCGGCGAGTACGTCGCCATCGGCGCACACAACGATCACGAGGGATTCAACCACTCGCCGGTCAATCACGATTCGCTTCGTGCCTTCAACGATGCGGTGCGGCGTCTCAGCCTTTCCTCCCCGGATCATCGAGTCCAGCCCGATCAGGTCGCGCAGATCAAAGTGAACGTGGACAGCCTGCGCCGGCTGCACCCCGTTCGCCCCGATTCGATCCTCAACGGCGCCGATGACGATGGCTCCGGTACGACGGCGGTGCTCGAGATCGCCGAAGCGTTCGCCGGCGCGCGCGTGAAGCCGAAGCGCTCGCTCATTTTCGTGTGGCATACGGGTGAGGAGAAGGGACTGTACGGCTCGCGCTACTTCACCGACAATCCGACCGTCCCGCGCGATTCGATCGTGGCGCAGCTCAACATGGACATGGTGGGCCGCGGCCGGGCGGATGATGAAACCGGCGGTGGACCGGGATACTTGCAGCTCATCGGCACGCGCCGTCTCTCGACCGAGCTGGGCGACATGGTCGAGACCGTGAACCAGGCACGGCGCCAGCCGTTCACATTCGACTATCAGTACGACGCGGCCAGGCATCCGGAGCAGTACTACTGCCGCAGCGATCATTACATGTATGCGCGCTACGGCATCCCGGTCGCGTTCTTCACGACGGGGAACCACCGCGATTATCATCAGGTGACCGACGAGCCGCAGTACATCGACTACGACAAGCTGACGCAGGTGTCGCAGCTCGTGTACGACGTCGCGACGGCGGTGGCCAACCTGGATCATCGGGTTGTGGTGGACAAACCGAAGCCCGATCCGCGCGGGAACTGCGTGCAGTAGAGCCCACTGGCCGGCGGCGGGGGTTGAACTCCCGCCGCCAGCGCAGCTGCGGTGAAGGGCTGTCGAAGGGCGCGCACCATTCCGGCGAGCAGCTCTGCGAAGCTGCGCTGTCAGGCCGTAACGTTCCTCGGAAGGAAATGACCTCGTGACACGATAAACCTCCACGACCAAGTCCATGGCTCTCTGCCAAACCTCAAGATCTCGGAAGCCCCGGATCACTCTTCCACGAGATGCCATTGGTCCCCAACTTAGGCACATGACCTCAAACCGGTGTCATCCCGCGTGCCAATCGCGCGAGCACCCGATAGCCAATAGCCGATAGCCATGGCCGGTTACTCGAGCCGATCATTGGTTGATAAGCTGGGCATCAAGGCAGGAACGCGGATCGCCATTATCAATCCGCCCAGAGGCTTTCGAGCAACGCTGGGAAAACTCCCCACCGGTGTCAGGATCGCCTCGACTGCTCGCGGCGCGGTGCCGTTCATTCACTTTTTCGTCGTGAGTCGCGACGTATTGGAGCGCCGCTTCCCAACGCTCGTACGCGCCCTCGAGCCGGCGGGCGCGCTGTGGATCTCCTGGCCCAAGAAAGCGTCCGGAGTCCCCACCGATCTCACCGAAGACGTAATCCGCGCGATCGCGCTCGC
>DASYTD010000162.1:0-9545 GCA_036002655.1 Gemmatimonadales bacterium | reverse complement strand
TCAGCTTGCCGCCCGCGATCGTGATCAGGCCGTGCGCGCTTTCCACGACGCGATGCTCGCGTGAGACCTGCGATGGATTCGTGCCGTCGTCCTGGCGGAGGAGCGGCCGCAGCCCGACCCACAGCGACACGACGTCGCTCGAGGCGAGGTGGGCGTCGGGAAAAGCGGCGTTGGCCGAGCGCAGGAGATAGGTGACATCGGCAGCCGTGACACGGAGCGCGTCAGGAGACGAATCGGCATCCGTGTCGGTCGTCCCGATATACGACAAGTCGCCCCAGGGAAGCACAAACATGACGCGGCCATCGAGCTGCGAGAGCAACGTTACGGCGTGCTCGTTCCCAATCCGGCGCTGCGGCACGGCGACGTGCGCGCCTTTCGTGGGGCGGAGCAATGGCGTGGCGCTGGGATCGTCGAGCCGGCGCAGCTGGTCCGACCACGGTCCGGTGGCGTTCACCACGACGTTCGCCCGGATGCTCGACGTCTGGCCGGTGAGCACGTCGCGCACCGTGGCGCCGCGCACCCGCCCATCGGGCTTCAAGAGCGCGGTCACCTCGACGTAGTTCGCGACTAACGCACCGGCACGCGCGGCGCTGCGCATGGTCGCGATCACCAGGCGCGCATCGTCCACCTGCGCGTCGTAGTAGAGTGCCGCACCCACCAGCCCTCGATCCCGCAGCGCCGGCTCGACGCGGCGCACCTTTTTGGCCCGCAGCCAACGATGCCGGCGCACGTTGCGGAAGGCGGCGAGCAGATCGTACAGCCACATGCCCGCGCGCAGCTTCCACGCGGAGATCCGCCCGCCGCGATAGACCGGAAAGAGGAAGGCGAGGGGCCGGACGAGATGCGGGGCGATCCGCAGCAGCACCCGCCGCTCGCGGCTCGCCTCGAACACCAGACGGAACGCGCGTTGCTCGAGGTAACGGATGCCGCCGTGAATCAGCCGCGAGGAGTGCGACGACGTACCCGCGCCGAAGTCGCTCTTGTCAACGAGGGCGGTGCGAAAGCCGCGCAACGCCGCGTCGCGTGCGATCCCTGCGCCCGTAATGCCGCCGCCGATGATGAGCACATCCACGGGCGTTTCGGCCATGGATGCCAAGGCTGCCGCCCGCGTCTGCTCCAACTCCCCTCCACTTGGGGCTGGTGGTAGGTTTCGATTCCCAGAAGGAGGGATGAATCTAATGCCCGGTCTCAACGGACGGCGCGTGGCGGTCGTCGCCGGCGTCCGGACGCCGTTCAGCAAAGCCGGCACCTCGCTCAAGGACGTGCGTGCGGTGGACCTCGCCCGCTACGCCACCCGCGAGCTGCTCGAGCGTACCAATCTCGACGGCAAGGAAGTGGACGACGTAATTTTCGGGCAGGTCGTTGCCTCACCGCTCGTTCCGAATGTCGCGCGTGAGGTGAGCCTCCTCCCGCAATTCCCCAAAGAGATCCCCGCCTATTCGCTGAACCGCGCCTGCGCCTCCGGCGGCCAGGCCGTGGCGGACGCGGCCGATGCGATCGCCCTCGGGAATGCGAACGTCGTGTTGGCGGGCGGCGTGGAATCGCTCTCCGACATCCCGATCCTCGCCTCCCGCCGCCTCGCGGACATTCTCTTCGAGGCAAGCAAGGCTCGATCGCTGGGGGCACGGCTGCGCACGTTCGCCAAGGTCCGTCCGCGCGATCTGGTCCCGGTCTCGCCTGCCGTCGCGGAGCCGTCCACCGGACAAACGATGGGCCAGTCGGCGGAAAAGATGGCGAAAGAGAATCACATCTCGCGCGAGGAGCAGGACCGCTGGGCGCTGCGCAGCCACAAGCTGGCGGCACAGGGTACCGCCGACGGCCGGCTGACCGCCGAGATCGTGCCGTGGCTGTCGCCCAAGCCGGGCGAGCCGGTGCTCAAACAGGACAACGGCATCCGAACCGACACGTCGCTCGAGCAGATGGCGAAGCTCAAGCCGGTGTTCGATCGCCGCTACGGCAGCGTCACCGCCGCGAACTCCTCGCCCCTCACCGATGGCGCGTCAGCCGTACTGCTGATGAGCGACGAGGCGGCGCGTGCGCTTGGCTACACGCCGCTCGCCTATCTGAGGTCGCACGCCGTCGCGGCGGTGGACCCCGGTTGGCAGCTACTCCAAGCGCCGGTGTGGGCCGTCCCTAAGGCGTTGGAGCACGCTGGTCTCCAGTGGAAGGACCTGGGCCTGATCGAAATTCACGAAGCATTTGCGTCGCAGGTACTCTCGAATCTGCAAGGGTTCGCCGCAAAAGGTTGGGAGATCAACCAGGACATCATCAACGTGATGGGAGGGTCGATTGCGATCGGCCATCCGTTCGGCGCCACGGGCGGACGCATCGTCACCACCCTCGCCAACGAAATGCAGCGCCGCGATGTCCAGTTTGGGCTGATATCGATCTGCGCGCAGGGCGGCATGGCCATCGCGATGGTGCTGGAACGGCGCTGATGGCGACACTCGCGTCGCCGGCGCGCACCGCTCCCGCCGTCACCTGGGACGTGGAGGACGGCATCGCCACGGTCGTCCTCGACGTGCAAGGCCAGCCCGTCAACGTCATCTCCCGCGCCGTCAAAGACGAATTCCTCGCCTGCTTCGCGGCCTTGGCCGATGACACGCGCGTGCGCGCGGTCGCGTTCCTTTCGGGCAAAGCCGACAATTTCATCGCCGGCGCCGACATCGAGGAATTCGTCAAGCTGAGCTCGGCAGCGGAAGCGGAGCGGCTCGCCGCCGACGGTCAGGACATGCTGAATCGCATCGCCCGCTTCCCGAAGCCCGTCGCCGTCGGCATCAATGGCGCCTGCCTGGGGGGCGGACTCGAGTTCGCGCTCGCGTGTCACTATCGCGTCGCATCCGATCATCCAAAGACGCAGCTCGGTCTTCCGGAAGTGCAGCTCGGTATACTCCCCGCGGCGGGAGGGTGCCAGCGACTGCCGCGCTTGATCGGCGCGCGCGCCGCGCTCGACATCATTCTCGCCGGCAAGAGCGAACGCGCCGCGAAAGCCTTCCGGCTCGGCATCGTCGACGAGCTCGTGCCCCAGGCGATCCTGGCCGATATCACGCTGGCCGCCGCGCGGCGCCTGGCGGGCGGGTGGCGCCCGAAGCGCAAGCGTCCCGGCGGCTTCGTCGGATTTCTCCTCGATGGCAATCCGCTCGGGCGGCGGATCGTGTTCCGGAGCGCGCGCAAACAGGTGCTCGAGCGCACCGGCGGGCACTACCCGGCGCCGCTCGCGGCGCTCGACGCCGTCGAGCACGGCCTGCGCCACGGCATTGCCGAAGGCCTGAAGCGCGAGGCGCAGCTCTTCGGCCAGCTCGCCGTCACCGATGTCTCGCGCAAGCTCGTCCAGATCTTTTTCGCCACCAATCAACTCAAGAAGGATCCCGGCGTCGCCAATGCGCCGCCGCCCACGCGGGTGGCGCGTCTCGGGATCATCGGCTCGGGCTTCATGGGTTCGGGCATCGCCGGAACCGCCGTCGCGCAGGCGGAGGTCGACGTCCGCATGAAGGACGCGGATCTCGCGCGTGTCGCGCAGGGCATCCTCGCGGCCCGCGCGATCCTGGATGACCGACTGAAGCGGCGCCGAATTACGAAATACGAGTACGCGCGACTCATCGCCCTGCTCTCGGGCGGCGACAGCTACGCAGGATTTGGTCGGGCTGAGCTCACGATCGAAGCCGTCTTCGAAGAGCTCAGCGTGAAGCAGCAAGTGCTGCGTGAAGTCGAGGAAGTGCTCGACGCCAACGCCGTGTTTGCGTCCAACACGTCCACGATTCCGATCACGCGCATCGCCGAAGCGGCGCGTGCGCCCGAGCGCGTGATTGGCACGCATTTCTTTTCGCCGGTCGCGAAGATGCCGCTGCTCGAAGTGATTCCCGGTGCGCGCACCTCGCCGCAGACCGTGAGCACCGCGGTGGCGTTCGGCCGGCGGATGGGCAAGACCGTCATCGTCGTCCAGGACAGCCCCGGTTTTTGGGTGAATCGGATTCTCGCGCCGTACGCGAACGAAGTCGGGCATTTGCTGGCCGAAGGCGCGTCCATCGAGGATATCGACGGCATGGCGGTGCGCTTCGGGTTCCCGGTCGGCCCGGTGACGCTGCTCGACGAAGTGGGTCTGGATGTCGCGATCAAAGTCGCCGGCGTGATGCAGGAGGCCTACGGCGACCACATTGTGCCGGCGCCGGGCGCCGGTATTGCGGCGCTGGTCAAAGCGGGACGCCTGGGTCGCAAGTCGGGCCGCGGTTTCTACATCTACAAGGGCGGTAAGAAGCGCGGCGTGGATGAGAGCGTGTACGGTCTCCTCGGTGTGCATCCCAACGGTGGCCCGCGGCCCGCCGAAATCCTGCAGCGGCTCGTGCTGGGGATGGTGAACGAAGCGGCCCGCGCGCTGGGCGAAGGGGTGGTGCGGAATCCGCGCGACGGCGACATCGGCGCGATCTTCGGATTCGGGTTTCCGCCCTTCCGCGGCGGGCCGTTGCGCTACGCCGACGATCTCGGCGCCGACCGGGTGCTCACCGATCTCGAGCGCCTGGCGGAGCGCTTTGGCGCCCGCTTCGCGCCGAGTGAGGTGTTGCAGGAGCATGCTCGCAGCGGCACCAAGTTCTATTCCTGATGCTGAAAGCCGTTTTCCTGTGGTTGAGCGAGCAACCCCGCATCTTTCGCTTCGTCCGCAAGAATCGGGTCGCCCGCAAGCTGGCGTCGCGATTCGTCGCGGGCGAGACGGTGGACGAAGCGATCACGACGCTCCGGGATCTGAGCACCAACAACCTCTCCGCCTCGCTCGACTTGCTGGGCGAGTCGGTGCTGCATGCCGAGGAAGCGCAGCGGGCCTGCCGGACGTATCTCGATTTGCTGGAACGGATTCACACCGCCAAGGCCAACGCGAACGTCTCCGTGAAGTTGACGCAGATGGGGCTCGACATCGATGAGCAGTTGTGCCTCGGCAACATGCGCGCCATCATCGGGAAGGCACAGCAGTACGATTCGTTCGTGCGCATCGACATGGAGCAGTCGAGTTACACGGCCAAGACGCTGCAGCTGTTCACGGACGTCTTCTATCCGGAATTCGGCGACGCCGTCGGCGTCGTGTTGCAATCCTACTTGCGGCGCACCCTGGCGGACGTCGACGCCATGATCGGCCTGGGTGCCCGCGTGCGCCTGTGTAAGGGTGCGTACAAAGAGCCAGAGGATGTGGCCTTTCCGGAGAAACGCGCCGTAGACGCGAACTTCATCGCCTGCATGGAACGGCTGCTGGAGCGGGGAAACTATCCGGGCATCGCGACGCACGACCTGAAGATCATCGACCACGCCAAAGCATTCGCCAGGCAGAAGGGCATTGCCGCCGAGCGGTTCGAGTTCCAGATGCTGTACGGTGTGCGGCGCGATCTTCAGTTCAAGTTGCGGCGCGAGGGCTACAACATGCGCGTGTACGTTCCGTTTGGAACGCACTGGTATCCGTATCTCATGCGCCGGCTCGCGGAGCGCCCGGCCAACATCGCGTTCATCACCACGAACATTCTCAAAGAGTGGACGACACGACGTTAGGCGGTTATCAGCAAATCCATGGACGTCCGCCGGCGTTCGGCACGGCGGATGGTGGGGCCTACTCCGTTGCGACCTTTGCCGACGACTCCGGCGAAGCCGGGCGCTATGGAGCGGCACTCCTCTTCGTGCGGTGGGGCGAGGGCGAGCGACCGGTCGGCCATTTGGAAACCGAGTATCTCGCGTTCGGCTCGACGCCCGAAGCAGCGCTCGCGCCGCTGCTCGCGTTGACCCTGGAACAGGTGAAAGCGCATCTCGATCAGTGCGTTGCCCGGGAGCGGACGTGACGGCGACGAGCGGCGTGGTGCTGGCGCGCACCGGTGGCGGCTACCGCGTGCACACGGATGCCGGCGAAATCACCGCGACGCTGCGCGGCAAGCTCAAGCATCGGGACTCCGATCGGGTGGTGCCGGGCGACGTCGTGGTGCTCGAAGGATCGACGATCGCCGAGATCCGTCCGCGCCGGTCGGTGCTCGCGCGTCGCGCGGCGCAGGGCAGCAGCGGAGCGGGTCCGCGGCGCTCGCAGCCGGTCGCGGCGAATGTCGACCAGGTCGTCGTCGTCACGTCCGCCCGCGATCCAGAAGCCAATCCGCGGATGATGGATCGCTTTCTCGTCATCGCGGAAGCGCACGAGCTGCCTGCCGCCATCGTCGTCAACAAGACGGATCTCGATCCCGACGTCGCGCCCGCGCTCGCGGAACGGTTCCGGTCCGCGAAGTACCAGGTGCTGCCGACGTCCGTAAAAGCCAACGCAGGCTTGCCGGCGCTGCGTGACCTGCTGCGCGGGCGGCATTCGGTTTTCACGGGCGCGTCGGGCGGGGGGAAGTCGAGTCTGCTCAATGCCCTCGAGCCGGGACTCAAGCTGCGTGTCGGCGCGATCAGCGAGAAGTGGCGGACCGGCAAGCACACCACCACCGCCGCGGAGCTGGTGCCGGTGGCCGGCGTCGGGTACGTCGTCGATACGCCCGGCCTCCGCGAAATCGGCGCCTGGGGCATCGATCCCAACGAGCTGGGCGCCTGCTTCCCGGAATTCCGGCCCTATCTCGATCAATGCCGCTTCGACAACTGCCGCCATCTGGCGGAGCCAGGATGCGCGGTGCGGGGCGCGCCGGCGGGAGCGATCGATCCCGATCGTCTGGTGTCGTACGAGCGGATCTACGAGGAAGTCAGCGAGCCTTCCTGGTCCAGCGGCCGGCGTCGCGGGAGGTGACCGTGGCCATCATCTGCGCGAACGCCTCGTCGAGGTCGACGTGTTGCGAGTTGGCAATGCAGATCACGACGAAGAGGATATCGGCGAGCTCCATGGGGATCGACCCGACCTGCTCGTCGGGCTTCTTCGTCTTCGGGCCAAAATGGTGATTGACCTCGCGGGCCAGCTCGCCGACTTCTTCGGCAAGGCGCGCCACGTTCGCGAGCGGCGGGAAGTAGCCCTCCTCGAACTGGCCGACCCAACGATCCACCGCCTGCTGGGCGTCGCGAAAGCTCATGGCTGACCTCGTAGCCCCTTTTCGGGGCGAGCGGTATACCGCCGTTGACCGGCTGAGCCGCTTGATTGCGCCTCCCTATGACGTCATCGATCCCGCGGAGCGGGCGCGTTTCGCGGCGCTGGACGCAGACAATATCGTCCACGTGATGCTGCCGGAAGCGCCGCCGGGACGGCCCGAGAATGACCGCTATCGCGCGGCCGCGGAACGGCTCGAGTCATGGCGGCGCACGGGCGTGTTGAGCCGGGATCCGCAGCCGGTGCTGTATGTGTTGGCGCAGGACTTCACGCTGCCGACGGGCGAGCGCCGTACTCGACGCGGCGTGTTCGCGGCGGTGGCCGCGGAGGGATACGAGCCACGCCGGATCCGCCCGCACGAGAAAACGCACGCCGGGCCAAAGGCCGACCGGCTCGAGCTCATGCGCGCGACCGCGACGAACATCGAATCGATCTTTCTGCTGGCTCCGGATCGGGACCGCGCGTTGGCCAAGGCGATCGCCGCGGCCGCTCAGGGCACGCCCGACGCCACAGCGGAGCTGAACGGTGTCGGCATCCATCTCTGGATAGTGCGGGACGTTTCCCGTTTCCCGTTTCCCGATTCGCCGCTCTACATCGCCGACGGCCACCATCGCTACGAGACGGCCAGCGCCTACGCACTCGAAAACCCCAAGGCCGATCGCGTCCTGGCGCTGATCGTGTCGGCGCAGGATCCTGGTCTCGCCGTGCTGCCTACCCATCGCGTGATCTTCGGCGCCGGTCGAGAGCTCGAGCGCATGCTGCCGCGGTGGCGCGAATGGTTCGACGTGCAGGCGGCGCCGGCCGGCCGCGATCCGGTGAGCCACTTGGCGTCGCTCGGGCACGACCGCACGGTGTGCCTGGTGGCGGACCGCTCGCGCGTGCTCGCGCTGTTGCTGCGGCCCGGTGCCGTGCCGGATCGCATGCCGAGTCTCGCCCAGAGCACGGCGGTGCGTGACCTCGATGTCGCGCGGATCGAATCGCTCGTCGTCAAGGAGATTCTCGGCGCGGGGACCACCACACCGATCGTGCGTTACGTGGCCGATGCGAAGGAAGCGCTGGGGATGGTGCAGCATGGCGGCGCGGCCGTCGCCGTCCTTCTCAACCCCACGCGTGTCGAGCAGGTCTTCGCGGTGGCGGACGCAGGGGATGTCATGCCTCCCAAGTCCACGTACTTCGTGCCCAAGGTGCCGAGCGGACTAGTCTTGCGGCCCTTGGCGTAGCGCGGCGATCAGGGCTTTGCAGAACTGCGGCAAATCGGCCGGCGTGCGCGACGAGATGAGATTGCCGTCCACGACGACCGCGCTGTCTTCCCACACCACGCCCGCATTCTCCATGTCGTCCTTGATAGCCCGGACGCTGGTGGCCCGTTTGCCTTTGAGGATCTTGGCCGAGATCGGCACCCAACCGGCATGACAGATGAAGGCGACGGGCTTTCCGGCCTGGTAGATCTCGCGCGTCAGCCGGAGGACCTTGTCGGAGCGCCGGAGCTGATCTGGCGCAAATCCGCCGGGAATAATGAGGGCGTCAAAGTCTGCGGCGTCCACTTCGTCAACGTTGGTATCAACCGTGACCGGGTAGCCGCGCTTACCGGGATACGTCCGCTCGCCCATGCCTGCGACGGTAGTCGCGGCACCTTCTTCTTCCAAACGAATCTTCGGGTACCACAGCTCCAAGTCTTCGTAGAGAGGAGCCGCGAAAATAAGGATGCGCTTGCCTTTGAGCGTCATGTGCGGAACCTATATCTTTGGTCCCTGTGAGTCCACGTCATCGCCAACAGATTCTCGACAACCTGGACACGGTCTATCGGGAAGCGTACGACCGCGCCAAAGCGGCCAAAGATGAGCGCCGCATGGCCGACCTCGACGCCGCCTACCAGCGCGAACAACTGCTGCTCGAGGTGCTGCTCGACATTCGAGACGGACTCGGCGCCCCGGCGCCCGCCAAGGCGGATACGGGCAGCAATCCGCTCGCCGCGCTCGACACGATCCGTCGTATCACCCGGCTTCGTTAGGAGGTCGCCGTGCGTCGTCCGCCGTGCGCCGTTCTTGCCGCCTTCCTGCTGCTCGGTGGATGCGGGCGCAAAGCCGACATCGTCATTCAAGGCGGCCCGATATGGACCGGTCTCTCGACGGGCCGCGGCCAACCGGGTGGTGTCGCGATCGCCAGCGGCAAGATCCTCGCCGTTGGCGATTCCAGCGAGATCGCGCGCTACGTCGGCTCCAACACCCAAGTGCTGCGCGCCAATGGGGGGCTCGTCCTACCGGGATTCACGGACGGTCATACCCACTTCATCGACGGCGGCTTCCAGCTGGCTTCCATAGACCTGCGCGACGCTGCGACGCCGCAGGAGTTTGTGCGCCGTCTCAAGGAGTACGCCGCTCACCTCAAGCCCGGTGAGTGGATCACCGGCGGCGATTGGGACCACACGCTGTGGCGCGGCACGCCGCTCCCACGGCACGACTGGATTGACTCGGTCACGCCGAACAATCCGGTCTTCGTCAACCGCCTCGACGGACAT